>NZ_JBJQMC010000002.1:0-361150 GCF_046486085.1 Escherichia sp. WS568 | reverse complement strand
CGACGACGTTGATAGGCCGGGTGTGTAAGCGCAGCGATGCGTTGAGCTAACCGGTACTAATGAACCGTGAGGCTTAACCTTACAACGCCGAAGATGTTTTGGCGGAAGAGACATCGATAAGTAAGCTTGATAACAGATTAAATCAGACCGCAGAAGCGGTCTGATAAACAGAATTTGCCTGGCGGCCTTAGCGCGGTGGTCCCACCTGACCCCATGCCGAACTCAGAAGTGAAACGCCGTAGCGCCGATGGTAGTGTGGGGTCTCCCCATGCGAGAGTAGGGAACTGCCAGGCATCAAATTTAGCGTGCTGATATGGCTCAGTTGGTAGAGCGCACCCTTGGTAAGGGTGAGGTCCCCAGTTCGACTCTGGGTATCAGCACCACTTTTTAGGTTAAAGTTCGGCAGATTAGAAAAGAATTTGTCTGGCGGCAGTAGCGCGGTGGTCCCACCTGACCCCATGCCGAACTCAGAAGTGAAACGCCGTAGCGCCGATGGTAGTGTGGGGTCTCCCCATGCGAGAGTAGGGAACTGCCAGACATCAAATCAAGCGAAAGGCCATCCAAAAGGATGGCCTTTTTGCGTTTCGAATCTATGTACAACTTAATGGATAACCTGCGATAAAAATGCCCTCGTACGCTCCGATTTAGGATGCGCAAAAAATTCATCAGGTGTAGCTTGTTCCACTATCTCCCCACGATCCATAAAAATCACCCGGTCAGCGACGGTTCGTGCAAACCCCATCTCGTGCGTTACGCACAACATTGTCATACCTGACTGCGCCAGCCCAATCATTGTATCCAGCACTTCTTTCACCATCTCCGGATCGAGCGCAGACGTAGGTTCGTCAAACAGCATGATCTTTGGTTTCATACAAAGTGAACGTGCTATGGCAACGCGTTGCTGCTGACCACCTGAAATCTGTCCGGGAAACTTATGCGCATGTTCGGCAATTCTCACCCGCTCAAGGTAATGCATCGCCAGAGCTTCAGCCTCTTTCTTTGGCATCTTGCGTACCCAAATCGGTGCCAGGGTACAGTTCTGTAGAACGGTCAGATGAGGGAAGAGATTGAAATGCTGAAAGACCATTCCCACTTCCTGCCTGACGCGCTCAATATTGCGAATATCTTCGTTAAGCTCGATGCCATCTACCACGATCTGTCCCTGTTGGTGTTCTTCCAGATGATTAATACAACGAATGGTTGTCGATTTACCGGAACCAGAAGGGCCACACAGAACGATCCGTTCTCCCGGTTGCACGGTTAAATTTATATTTTTCAAAACATGGAATTGCCCATACCATTTATTGACGTTTTCCAGCGTAATCATCGCGTTAGCAGGTTGCAGTAAAATTTGGCTCATAGTGTCCTCAATGCGGTGTACGCCCGGTGTTAAAACGTTTTTCCAGATGCTGGCTATAGCGCGACATGCTGAAACAGAAGATCCAGTAGATCAGTGCGGCGAAAACATACCCTTCCGTCGACATACCCAACCAGGCGGGATCAACGGTTGCCTGCTGAACGCTACTGAAAAGATCGAACAACCCGATGATGATCACCAGGCTGGTATCTTTGAAGAGTGCGATGATGGTATTTACCAGCCCAGGAATCACCAGCTTCAACGCCTGTGGCAGAATAACCAGCCCCTGGGTTTTCCAGTAACCCAACGCCAGCGACTCTGCCGCTTCATATTGCCCTTTAGGCAGCGCCTGTAATCCGCCTCGCACGACTTCCGCAACATATGCTGACTGAAACAGGATCACGCCAACCAGCGCGCGGATCAATTTGTCGATACTGGTGCCTTCTGCCATAAACAACGGCAGCATGACCGAAGACATAAACAGAACGGTAATCAGCGGTACACCGCGCCAGAACTCGATAAAAATGACCGATAAGATACGCACAATCGGCATATGGGAGCGACGACCTAACGCCAGTAAGATCCCCCACGGCAGCGCCCCCGCAATCCCAACTGATGCAATAATTAAAGTTAGCGTCAGCCCGCCCCATTGCCGGGTTTCAACCCGCTCAAGACCAAGAAACCCGCCATACATCAGCCACCAGACAATCAGTGGGTAAATCACCGCCCATACCGCAATATAGCGACCGCGATACGGGAGTATTTTCCAGAACATTGGTGCGATCGATACAAGCCCAATCAGTAATGCCAGGTTAATTCGCCAGCGTTGGTCGTGTGGGTAAAGCCCATACATAAACTGACCAAATCGTTCGTGGATGAAGACCCAACAGGCACCGGCTTTTGTGCAGTCGGCACGCGTTGAGCCAACCCAGTTAGCTTGCAAAAATGCCCAGTTCAGCAACGGTGGGATCAGTTCCCACATCAACCATATGCAGCCAATAGTCAGCAGGCTATTGCTCAAGCTGGAGAACAGATTTTTTCGCACCCACACCATCGCGCGGCTTGAGTTATGGCTCGCCGGGCGCGGGGGATGAGACAGCAATACTTTTGTCATCATGACTCCTTAGCGTTCAACGATCGCGATGCGGCGGTTATAGATATTCATCAGCAGCGAGATAGTCAGGCTGATAATCAGATAGACCGACATGGTCATGGCTATCGTCTCGATGGCTTGCCCCGTTTGGTTCAGCACGGTGCCAGCAAACAGCGAAACCATATCGGGATAGCCAATAGCGGCGGCAAGAGAGGAGTTCTTGACGATGTTGAGATACTGGCTGGTTAACGGTGGAATAATCACCCGCAATGCCTGGGGAATAATGACCTGGCGTAGCGTGACCGGATTGGGTAATCCCAGTGACCGAGCTGCTTCATGTTGACCATAAGGCACTGCCTGGATCCCTGCGCGGATAATTTCGGCGATAAATGCAGAAGTATAAACCGAAAGCGCCAGCGTTAAGGCTGCCAGTTCAGGAATTAAAACCATCCCGCCGCGGAAATTAAAGCCTCGAAGGGCTGGGACATCCCAGTGTAGTGCTGCGCCAAAAAGCCATTGCGCCAGTAAAGGCAAACCAATGATCAACACTGCGGCGATCGGCCAGGTGCGGCGCAGTTGTCCGGTTTTTATCTGGTATGTTTTATTAAAGCGGAATAGCCCAACAGAAAGGACTATAGCCATAACAACAGCCAGGATAAACGCAATAAATCCGTCTCCCAGCTGCGGCGACGGAATATAAAGCCCACGATTGCTCAAAAAGGCCAGATCAAACGCACTCACTGCCTGGCGTGGTCCGGGCAAATTGCGCAGCACGGCAAAGTACCAGAAGAAGATTTGCAGCAGCGGCGGAATATTACGGAAGATCTCAATATAAATTGTGGAAAGCTTTCGTAGCAGCCAGTTATCCGAAAGTCGCGCCAGACCGATAAAGAAGCCCAGAACAGAAGCGAATACAATACACAATGCAGAAACCAGTAGCGTATTGAGTAAGCCAACAATGAAAACGCGTCCGTAGGTATCACCCTGCTGGTAATCGATCAAATGCTGGACAATACCGAAGCCAGCGCCGCGATCCAGAAAGGCAAAACCTGAAGTAATGCCACGATTACTGAGATTCGTCACAGTGTTGTGAAATAGCCAACCAACAATGCCAACAACAGCAACAACGGCAAGGATCTGGAATAACCAGGCGCGAACCGTAGGGTTGGCAAAGGAGAGTGAGCCTTTAACGGTTGAGCGGCGATGAGACATAGAAACCTCGGAAAGCATAACGCTGAAGAGAGCGCCGCCGTAGCGACGCTCGTTACCTCACACCGACTTAACGCACGGGCGGCGCGTACTGAATTCCGCCGTTATTCCAGAGATTATTTTGCCCACGTTTAATTTTCAGCGGGCTTTCTGAACCTACGTTACGCTCAAAAATTTCCGAGTAGTTACCCACCTGTTTGATGATGTTGTAAGCCCATTTATTATCCAGCTTCAGATCCTTGCCGTAATCGCCTTCTTTACCCAGCAGATGTGCCATATCAGGCGTTGCCGGATTAGCCGCTTTTTCATCGACGTTCTGGGAATTGATGCCCATCTCTTCAGCATTCAGCATGGCGAAAAGCGTCCAGCGTACAATCGAGAACCATTCATCATCGCCACGGCGAACTACCGGCCCAAGCGGTTCTTTGGAGATAACTTCCGGTAAGACAATCCATTCAGCCGGGTTGCTTAATTTGATGCGCAGGGCATACAGTTGTGATTGATCCGAGGCCAGCGTATCGCAGCGACCAGATTCCAGTGCCTTCGCTGATTCGTCAGAGCGATCGAAAGTCACTGGTGTGTACTTCATATTGTTTGCCTTAAAGTAATCGGCAACGTTGAGTTCGGTATCAGTACCCGCCTGAATACAGACGGTAGCGCCATCCAGTTCTTTCGCGCTTTTTAGTCCCGCTTTATCGTGAGTCAGGAAGCCAATGCCGTCGTAATAAGTGACGCCGGTAAATGCCATTCCCATCCCGGCATCGCGAGATGAAGTCCAGGTCGTATTACGGGAGAGCAAATCCACCTCCCCTGACTGTAAAGCGGTGAAGCGTTCTTTTGCAGTGAGCGGGGTATATTTCACTTTCGTGTCGTCACCAAATACAGCAGCGGCAACACCACGACAAATATCAACATCAATACCTGAAAATTTACCGTCAGCATCGGCATAAGAGAACCCAGGTAATCCATCACTGATCCCGCATTGCACAAAACCTTTTTTCTGTACGGCATCAAGCGTCGCGCCAGCATGCGCCTGATTTGCAACGGCAAGCAGCACGCTGGCGGCAGCCAGTGTGGCTATCATCATCTTTTTCATAATGCTTCCTGTGAGGCGAAAATTATCGTTATAGGACATTTGGGAAACGTCTTTTACCTGTCTGTGGCCATCCTCTTATAAGCAAAAGTAGTGCCAGTTTTTGCGCACGATTTCGCGTCGCAATAAGCTGAGTGTAGACAGGAAATAATAAAAACAGCGCCCCGCAATGGTGCGAAAATGAAACATGCGCCACATTTTGGCGCAAAATATTTACGCGTTTTTTACTAAGCAGAATAATGATTGTTAGCGTGAGTATAATTCTGGTGGGAAGTGTGAAAATTAAATTGATGCGTTATTTCGAAAGCAGCGAAATAACGCGATATAACATGCTAAATCAGCAGGGAATTAGCCAGCAGAATATAGCAATATTTTATCTTATGGTGAGATACTGTATCGTTAAACAGAGCGCGGTACTCCGCGCTCTGTTCAGTTATTTCGACAGAGCGATGATCCCCATCGTCAGGCCAGCAACAGCTGCTGCCCCGCCAGCAATAGCCCCAGCCGTTTCCCAGTTATCCTGAGTCGTGCCTTTCATACAGGTATTGGTGTGAACCAGTCGCCCCTGATCATCATAAACCGGAACGCAGGGCGAATCGTGAGCACAGCCCGCCAGCAATGCGGTGAGCAATGCCACAGGAATTAATCTTTTCATGGTGTTACCTCAGTAATAAACGCTAACGCTTAATAAGTTAACTCTCTTATTAACGAGCTGAATGCCATTTTATCACCGGAGGTTATAAATCTTGCGGAATGAATAATGACAAATTATGTGAATTGTAAAAATAGTGAAGGGAGCGGGAACTATAGAAAGTTTTTAAAGAGTGAGAAGAAGAATATCTTATTAATTTTTATGGGTTTCACTGAAAATAATAAAGGCACCCGAAAGTGCCTTTATGTTTCTGATTTATCCTTTAAAGCAACGGCGGATCACCACAAAGAACACCGGCACGAAGAAGATTGCCAGCAACGTTGCAGAAACCATCCCGCCCATTACCCCGATACCCACTGCGTTCTGCGCGCCACTGCCGGCACCGTTACTGATAGCTAGCGGTAATACGCCGAGAATAAAGGCGAGAGAGGTCATCAGGATAGGACGCAGACGCATACGTACTGCCATTAGTGTCGCTTCAACAACACCTTTACCCTCTTTTTCCATGAGATCTTTAGCGAACTCAACAATCAAAATAGCGTTTTTGGCCGACAAGCCAATTGTCGTCAGCAAGCCCACCATAAAGTAGACGTCATTTTTTTGATTAAAGAGTGTTGCCGCCAGTAGCACGCCGACAATCCCTAACGGCACGACCAACATAACCGAGACAGGAATTGACCAGCTTTCATAGAGTGCAGCAAGGCACAGGAAAACAACCACAAAGGAAATTGCTACCAGAGCGGGAGCCTGGTTTCCCGATAAACGTTCCTGATATGACATACCCGTCCAGTCATAACCAATGCCCGCCGGTAATTTTGACGCAAGGTTTTCCATCAACGCCATGGCATCGCCGGAACTGGTTCCTGGCGCGGCTTCCCCCTGAATCTCCATTGACGGCAGACCGTTGTAGCGCTCCAGTCGCGGAGAGCCATACACCCAATGTGCAGTGGTAAAGGCAGAGAATGGCACCATTTCGCCGTTGGCGCTGCGGACATAAAGTTTATCGACATCTTCTGGCAGCATACGGAATTTGGCATCCGCCTGAACATACACCTTTTTCACGCGACCACGGTCAATGAAGTCGTTAACGTAAGTCCCACCCAACGCCGTTGAAATGGTCTGATTGATGTCAGAAAGTGAAACACCTAATGCCTGCGCCTTTTCCTGGTCAACTTCCAGTTTAAACTGCGCGGTGTCTTCCAGACCATTAGGACGCACGCTGACTAAGCTGGCAGGATGTTGCGCCGCCATGCCAAGCAACTGGTTACGGGCCTGGGTCAGGGCATCGTGACCCAGCCCAGCCTGATCAATTAACTCAAAGTCGAAACCCGTTGCCGTGCCCAGTTCAACAATGGCTGGCATATTGAATGGAATGACAAAACCGTCGCGGATCTTGCCCAATTCCATTTTGGCACGATGGATTACCGCTTCCGCACTGTTTTCGTCACCACTACGCTCTTCCCACGGTTTCAGACTGACGAAGGCCATACCGGCGTTTTGTGCCTGGCCGCTGAAGCTAAAGCCGTTAACCGTAAAGACACTTTCTACGTTCGCTTTCTCGTTCTTCAGATAGTAATCCGTCACTTGATCCAACACTTTTTGCGTCCGCTCTTGCGTCGCGCCAGCGGGTAACTGAATCATAGTCAGAAAGACTCCCTGATCCTCTTCAGGTAAGAAGGAAGACGTAAAAACAACACCACCATTCCAGCAACAATTAGTGCATAGATCAGTAAATATCGTCCTGTGGAACCGAGGATTTTGCCGACGCTGTTGGTGTAGTGGTTAACGCTATGATCGAAGGTGGTATTAAACCAGCCGAAGAAACCGCCCTTATTTTCGTGATGCTCAGCAGAGACGGGTTTGAGCAGTGTTGCACATAACGCTGGGGTAAGAATCAATGCCACCAGAACAGAAAGCGCCATTGCCGAAACGATGGTGATAGAGAACTGGCGGTAAATTGCCCCAGTAGAACCGCCGAAGAATGCCATTGGAATAAATACCGCTGACAGCACCATCGCGATACCCACCAGTGCGCCCTGAATTTGCGACATCGATTTTTCCGTCGCTTCTTTTGGCGGGAGCTTATCCTCCATCATCACGCGCTCGACGTTCTCCACCACCACTATCGCATCATCGACGAGCAGCCCGATGGCAAGCACCATCCCGAACATCGTTAGTGTGTTGATGGAGTAACCAAAAGCGGCGAGGATGGCAAACGTCCCTAACAACACCACGGGTACCGCAATGGTGGGGATCAGCGTTGCTCGCATATTCTGCAAGAACAGATACATCACCAGGAACACCAGCATAATGGCTTCGAACAGCGTTTTTACCACTTCGTGAATAGAAAGCTGGACGAATGGTGTGGTGTCATAAGGGTAGAGAACCTTCATTCCCTGCGGGAAGAATGGCTGTAATTCCGCCAGTTTTGCCTTAATGGCTTTCGCGGTATCGAGAGCATTCGCGCCGGTTGCCAGCTTAATACCCAGGCCCGCCGCCGGTTTACCGTTGATGCGAGCGATAACGTTATAGTTTTCACCGCCAAGTTCAACCCGTGCGACATCTTTCAGGCGTACCACCGAGCCGTCACTGTTTACGCGCAAGGTCACTTTGCCGAATTCTTCCGGATTTTTTAACCGCGTCTGAGCAATAATCGAGGCGTTCAACTGTTGCCCTGGTAACGCTGGCGTTCCGCCCAACTGTCCGGCAGCGATCTGATCGTTCTGTACCTTCAACTGGTTAATCACATCAACCGGCGTCAGTTTGTATTTGTTTAGCAGGTCGGCGTCCAACCAGATACGCATCGCATACTGTGCGCCGAAAAGTTGTACGTCACCGACGCCATTCAGACGGCTAAGCGTATCTTTAACGTTAGAGGCCACATAGTCCGAGATATCGTCCTGTGTGGTGCCTGGGTTATCAGAGACAAAGCCCGCCACCATCAAATAGCTGCTACTGGACTTTTCAACACTGATCCCCTGCTGCTGTACCTCCTGCGGCAGCAACGGCGTGGCGAGCTGGAGTTTGTTCTGCACCTGCACTTGCGCGATATCTGGATCGGTCCCGGACTGGAAGGTAAGGGTAATTGTCACGCTACCGGCAGAATCGCTGGTGGAGGACATATACATCAGGTTATCGATACCATTCATATTCTGTTCGATAACCTGCGTCACCGTATCCTGCACGGTCTGCGCATCAGCGCCCGGATAGTTTGCCGAAACAGAAACTGCAGGCGGCGCAATGGTTGGGTATTGGGCGACGGGCAATTGTAGGATCGCCAGTACACCCGCCATCATCAGAATAATGGCCAGCACCCATGCAAATATCGGTCGTCGAATAAAAAAGTTTGCCATGTCAGATTGCCTTACTTCGATGCAGAATCTGCGGGGGTATCGGTAGTGGCTTTAACCTGCTCTCCCGGACGCGCTTTTTGCAGGCCGCTGACAATGACTTGATCGCCAGATTTCAGCCCTTCGCTAATCAACCATTTATCGCCAATCGCCTGGCTGGCAACGACAGGGCGCGCTTCAACCTGACTTTTATCGTTAACAATCAGCACGGTTGCATCACCACGCGGTGTGCGGCTAACGCCTTGTTGCGGGATAAGAATGGCATCAGATTGGACGCCTTCATCAATCCGTGCGCGCACAAACATACCAGGTAAAAGCGTATGTTGCGGGTTAGGGAAGACGGCACGTAGGGTTATGGAGCCGGTGCTTTCATCAACGGTAACATCGGAGAATTGCAGCGTACCTTTCAGGGGATAGGTTTGACCGTTTTCCATGACCAACTCTACGTTGCTGGTGGCGTTTTCCTTATGCAAATTTCCTTGCTCTACGGATTGCTTCAGCCTCATAAAATCGTTGCTGGATTGGGTCACATCAACGTAGATAGGATCGAGCTGCTGGACAGTCGCCAGTTCAGTCGTTTGCCCATTAGTGACAAGAGCGCCTTCGGTCACGGTCGATTTGCCGATACGTCCGCTAATTGGCGCAGTCACTTTGGTATAAGCGAGATTGATGCGAGCGCTTTCGACTGTGGCTTTTGCGGCAATCACGGCGGCATCGGCCTGGCGAGCATCAGCAATGGCCTGGTCGTACTCCTGCTGACTGATGTATTTCGTACCCACGAGCGGAACGTAACGTTTTACCGTCAAATGCGCGATGGCGGCGGCGGCTTCACTTTTCGCCAGTTCGCCTTTCGCGCTGTCATAACTTGCCTGATAGGTCGCGGGATCGATCTGGTACAGAGACTGGCCTGCTTGCACATCGCTGCCTTCAGTGAAATTGCGACTCAGTACGATCCCGCTAACCTGTGGGCGAACTTCGGCTATACGGTAAGCATTGGTGCGGCCTGGTAATTCAGTCTTAACTTCTAACGGGGCCGTTTTCACAATATGAACGGTAACCTGCGGTTCACCGACGTGAGCTTTCTCTTCTCCCTTATCGTTACAACCGGCGATTAAAGCCGCGGAGATCAGAATAAAGGAGGGCAGGAGGAAAAACCTGGCATGTTTCGTCATTACTATTCCTCAAAAAACCAAAAGCGCGTTATTTACCCAAAAAGGCAACGCGTTAACTCGCAGAAAGAAAAATACAGTTCGCTATCCTACAAATTATCATTCGTCGATGTAAGGAATAGTTATGAATACTGGCGTCTCAAGGCACATAAACACAAAAAAAGATTAATATTCTACTGTTTTATTTTGACGCGGGTTGAAAGAGGTAGAATCAAATCCTCGTAAATTGAAATATATATTGATGTAGTGAATGTATCTTAGGTAAATAATATATATTATTTATTTAACGATTTATAGCAACTCAATATTAGCCTCTCGTATAAATACACATTAGGTGATAGATTAACCTTCGCTATTTTCTCACTCTGTGTCGAATATATTTATTTCCTGAATAATTAATCATGGCAAAAAGAACCAAAGCCGAAGCTCTGAAGACCCGGCAAGAACTGATTGAAACTGCCATCGCCCAGTTTGCGCAACATGGCGTAAGCAAGACGACGCTCAACGACATTGCCGATGCCGCTAACGTTACGCGTGGCGCTATCTACTGGCACTTCGAGAACAAGACCCAACTGTTTAATGAGATGTGGTTGCAACAGCCTTCATTGCGGGAGTTAATCCAGGAACACTTGACGGCTGGGTTAGAGCATGACCCGTTTCAACAATTGCGTGAAAAATTGATTGTCGGCTTGCAATATATTGCCAAAATTCCCCGCCAGCAGGCGTTGCTGAAAATCTTATATCACAAATGTGAATTTAATGATGAGATGCTGGCAGAGGGAGTGATACGCGATAAGATGGGCTTTAATCCGCAGACTCTCCACGAAGTATTGCAGGCATGTCAGCAACAAGGTTGTATAGCAAATAATCTCGATTTAGATGTTGTGATGATTATTATTGATGGTGCCTTCAGCGGAATTGTTCAAAACTGGTTAATGAATATGGCGGGTTATGATCTTTATAAACAAGCACCCGCACTGGTCGATAACGTATTAAGAATGTTCATGCCAGATGAAAACATAACGAAATTAATTCATCAAACGAATGAATTAAGTGTCATATAAATTCACATTCTGTCCTGAAAATTCAGTTCGTCACAGTTAACCAGTTTTAGTGGATTAACTGAGTTCATATTGCGGCATTTGTCTGTTTCTGTTGCCAGCAGTTCAATCCACTGCATCAGTAAAGTATCAAACAGAAAAACGAAGACAGCGAAAACGACGAGCCACCAATACTTGCGAATCATTACCTGAGCCTGTGCATGTTTAACCAAGTCTGGCAGGAAATATACACGAAATGAATAATCTGAAAACCAGGCTTACACTTCCTTTACTTTGCAATGAGATCGGGGTCAACTTCGCTTAACCTGCTTCGTTTTGACAGGTTGCCGGTCTTTCTTTTTTTCACTTTCGCCAGTTCTTCCGCAGAGTAATGCGACGCGACATCCAGCCGTCGAAGCCCCATTTTGATGTACTCGCTGTTGATCTCAATACCAATGAATTTTCGCCCGCTGGCGGCGGCTACGGCACCGGTAGTAAAGCTACCGGCAAACGGGTCGAGAACGATATCGCCTGGGTTGGAAGAGGCGAGAATAATGCGTTTCAGTAAGGCTTCCGGTTTTTGCGTCGGGTGATTCTCATATTCATCCATCAAATAACGCACGCGCGGAAAATCCCAGACGTTACCCGGTACTTTTTGATGATTGTAAGGCTGTGGAGGATTTTTGCGATAATCGATCAACGCGCGCTGCGATCCGGTTTTGGCTTCTACCAGAATAGCATCACCGTTGAACGTGTAGTTCTTTGCGTCTTTCACCATCATCAGGATGGGTTCGTACATGGAGCCGTAGTGTTTTTTCGCCTGCACTCCAGAACTGTCATATGACCAGACGATGCGACTTTTGATGGTAAAAAGCTTGCGGCACTGGAGATCGATAAAGGGCATGTTTTCCGTGCTGTTCATGATGTACATGCTGCCCTGCTTTTTCAGAACGCGGTGGCACTCTGCAATCACTTCAAACAGCCAGTCGATAAACAGATCTTCTTTCCAGGCTTCGATCAGACCATCAAAATTTTTACCGATGTTATACGGTGGGTCGGCAAAGATCAGATCTACACTATCGGCGGGGATCTTTTTAAGTTCGGTTAATGCATCACCCTGGATGATGGTCTTTGCTTCATTACCAAATCGGGTCGGTTCACATCCTGTTCTCATGGTCACTCCCTTTGTGACACCTATAAAAAAGGCGCTTCCCCATGCCGAGTAGCGCCTTTTTAATCAAGCATTTAGCTAACCTGAATTAGTTCATGCCGTATTTTTTCAATTTTTTACGCAGCGTACCACGGTTGATGCCCATCATCAGCGCAGCACGGGTCTGGTTACCACGGGTGTATTGCATCACCATGTCCAACAGGGGCTGTTCTACTTCAGCCAGTACCAGCTCATAGAGGTCATTCACATCCTGACCGTTCAGTTGAGCAAAATAGTTCTTCAGTGCCTGTTTAACCGAGTCACGCAGGGGTTTTTGGGTTACCTGATCCTGAGAGTTAACGGTAGAAACGGTCAGTACGTCAGAATTTACGCGTTGTTCGAACATAGTTCTGTCAGCTCTTTATTTCTGTTTACGCAAAATTTTCGAAGTATGCCTCCAACGCCTCCAGCTGTTCGCTGGCATCCTCAATGGCGTTGAATGTGCGCCGAAACTGGTCATTTGGAGCGTGTTCCTGGAGATACCAGGAAACGTGTTTACGTGCAATTCGGTACCCTTTTGCCGGACCATAAAAGTCATGCAGTTCCCGAACGTGCGCGCAAAGCAAGCGCTTAACCTCTGCCAAAGGCAGCGGGGGCAGCAACTCCCCAGTGTCCAGATAATGCTGGATTTCCCGAAAGATCCAGGGTCTTCCCTGAGCTGCGCGGCCTATCATCAGGGCATCGGCCCCTGTATAGTCGAGCACAGCTCTGGCTTTAAGCGGGTCAGTAATGTCGCCATTCGCGATAACCGGAATGGAAACTTTCTGCTTAACTGCCCGAATACTGTCGTACTCAGCTTCTCCATTGAACAAACAGGCGCGTGTACGGCCATGAATGGTCAGAGCCTGAATGCCACAGTCTTCAGCCAGTTGGGCAATCTCTTCGCAGTTACGGTGTTCCGGCGCCCAGCCGGTGCGAATCTTCAGGGTAACAGGAACGTCCACTGCATTGACGACCTCGGTAAGGATCGATTTAACGACATCCGGGTACTGCAAAAGGGCTGAACCTGCGAGCTTGCGATTCACTTTTTTAGCCGGGCAACCCATATTGATATCAATAATCTGGGCACCGCTTTCCACGTTAATACGTGCTGCATCTGCCATTTCTTTCGGATCGCTACCAGCAATTTGCACGGTGCGAATACCGGGTTCATCAATGTGCACCATCCGTAAACGAGATTTGTCGCTTTCCCAAACCTGTGGGTTAGAAGACATCATCTCGGATACTGTCAATCCGGCTCCCATCTCGTAGCACAACGTCCGAAAAGGTCTGTCTGTAATGCCAGCCATGGGCGCTGCGATCAGGCGATTTCTGAGCTGATATTGTCCGATGCGCATGAGTTAAGAAATGACCATACTGTGACTGCAAGGCGGCGTATATTACGCATTTTTTGCACGAGATGAAAGGCCAAACTTTGACCAATCCTCTGAGATGGATCAAAGAATTGCATTTAAAATGAGCGTGGCGCGATAATTACTCATAAAAATCATCATATTAGAAAATGTTGACTAAAATTTATACTCAAAGAAATTTGAGTAAGTTCTCAATTTTTCTTTATGAATGAAAATTTTGGCACGCAAATTTGCGTAAATAATCGGCAAATTAACGTGCCTTTTGTGACCTTGCTCGCACTTCGCCTTGCGTCACCATACGGCGATGCGAAGGTTAATTCTTACGACCGGTAATGCGGCACCACTCTTCTTTTTCCACGACCGGGTCCAGAGCGAAGCTGTCGGCATAAGCTTCACAAACGCTCTCTGCCTGGCTTGCCAGAATACCGGAAAGGCCCAGCAAGCCACCTGAAACCGGCAGGACGCTGATTAACGGTGCCAGTTCACGTAACGGGCCTGCGAGGATGTTAGCGACCACCACGTCGGCTTTCATCGCTTCTGGCTGATCTTTCGGTAAGTAGAGTTCCAGACGGTCAGAAACGCCATTACGTTCGGCGTTGTCGCGGCTGGCCTGAATCGCCTGCGGATCAATATCAATACCAATGGCTTTTGCTGCACCCAGTTTCAGCGCCGCGATAGCCAGAATGCCGGAACCACAGCCAAAGTCGATGACCGTTTTACCGGTTAAATCGAGGCTGTCGAGCCATTGCAGGCACAGAGAGGTAGTTGGATGAGTCCCTGTACCAAACGCCAGACCTGGGTCTAACATCACGTTGACGGCGTTTTCGTCCGGCACATCACGCCAGCTTGGGCAGATCCATAGTCGTTCACCAAAGCGCATCGGGTGGAAATTATCCATCCATTCGCGCTCCCAGTCTTTATCTTCCAGTTGTTCGATTTTATGCGCGAAGCCTGCGCCGAGCAGCGGATGGTTTTCCAGAATCGCCACCACGTCGTTCATATCGGTTTCAGCGTCGAACAGACCAATCACATCGGTGTCGCCCCACAGGCGCGTTTCGCCCGGCAGCGGCTCAAACACAGGCGTATCGTGGGTATCCTGAAAAGTGATAGAAACGGCACCCGCTTCCATCAGCGCATCGCTAAGATCTTCCGCGTTCGCGCCGGTGGTGTTCAGTTTCAGTTGGATCCAAGGCATGGCAAAACTCTTTATTTATCAGTAGTCAAAACGGTAGCTTGCGGGACGGATGTACCGAAACGGTTTCCGACCATGAAAGCCAGCAAACTTAGTAGTAACGAGGGCACGATAGGGTGGAAGCCCAGGTACTGAATATTCAGCGTCGCGAGTACGGCATACAGTACGCCGCCAACAATCATCGCACTTAGCGCGCCTTTGGCGTTGGCGCGTTCCCAGTAAAGACCCAGTACCAGCGGCCACAGGAAAACGGCTTCCAGCCCACCGAAGGCCAGCAAATTCAGCCAGATGATCATTTCTGGCGGCTTCCAGGCGGCAAGCAGCAGCAACGCACCGAGAACCAACGTGATCACCGCCGACATCCGCTTCAGACGCGTCTCGTTTTGCATTTGATCCGGACGGATATTCAGATAGAGATCTTTAATGATCGTAGCGGAACTTTGCAGCAACTGGGCATTGATCGTCGACATGATCGCAGCCATAGGTGCAGCCAGGAAGATCCCGGCAGCAAACGGTGGCAGCACTTTTACCATTAACGTCGGGATCACCAGATCCGGTACGGTGAGATCGGGGATCACCGCACGGCCTAACGCTCCGGCCAGGTGCATACCAAACATCAGGACTGCCACTACAATTGTCCCGATGATGATTCCCCGATGTACCGCTTTGCTGTCTTTATAAGAGATGCAGCGCACAGCGGTATGCGGCAGACCAATCACACCAAAGCACACCAGCACCCAGAACGATGTCATAAAGGCAGGCGACAGAATATCGTCAGCGCCTTGCGGAGTAACCAGTTGCGGATCGATGGTTTGCAACGTCTCTACTGCGTTGCTTAAGCCACCTGCGGCATGTACCACGCCAATAAGCAGCACAATGGTGCCAATCAGCATCACCAGCCCTTGCATGGTGTCGTTCAGCACGCTGGCGCGAAAGCCACCAAAGGCGGTATACAACGCAATGCTGATACCGAAAATCAGCAGCCCGGTTTCATAAGGGATACCCGCCGCAGTTTCCAGCAGACGCGCACCGCCGATAAACTGCACGGTCATCGCACCAACGAACGCAACCAGCAAACTTAAACTCGCCAGCCACACCAGCAGACGACTCTGGTAGCGGGCAAACAGCATATCGTTCAGCGTCACCGCATTGTAGCGGCGCGCAAGAATTGCGAACTTCTTGCCGAGAATACCGAGCGAAAGCCAGACTGCAGGAAGCTGAATCATCGCCAGCAATACCCAGCCCAGGCCGTATTTATAAGCAGCTCCAGGCCCGCCGATAAACGAACTGGCACTGATATAGGTCGCGGTGAGTGTCATCGCCAGCACAATACCGCCCATAGAACGGCTGCCGAGGAAATACTCATTGAGGAAGGTGCCGGTGTTCCGTTTACGCATTGCATAAACTGAAATCCCGAACACCACCACCAGATAGGCGACCAGCGGTAGAATCACTTCAAGCTGCATCGTCATCCTCCAGCGGGATATCGCGATAGATAAATTTCACCATCGCCCAGCACAGTCCAATAAACAGCAGCGGCGTCAGGATGCAAGCCATCTCAAACCAGCGTGGAAAGCCGGTAAAACCGGGGGCAACGCCAGGTAAGTAAGCGGCTACTAACCATACCGCCAGATACAAAAGGGTCAGCCCCAGCGCCCAGCGCGCCTCTTTATGGGCCTGAACAAAACGAGTGTCCATTTTTTGTCCCTGATGGGTGAAGAAAGCGGGGATTGTACCTTATGGGGGTTGTCGATCCCCAGTAATAAAAAAGGCCGGAAAATCCGGCCTTTTGACGCTTTTGCAGTCTTATTTTTCCTGAAGACCGAGTTTTTTCTCCAGATAGTGGATGTTAGTGCCACCATGCTGGAAGTTCTCGTCATTCATGATGCGGATCTGCAGATCAACGTTGGTTTTGATACCGTCGATGATCAGCTCCTGCAGCGCATTCTTCATGCGGGCAATCGCCACGTCACGGTTTTCACCGTAGCAAATCAGCTTACCGATCATTGAGTCATAGTACGGCGGTACGGTGTAGCCCGCGTAGATATGAGACTCCCAACGTACGCCAAAACCGCCAGGTGCGTGGAAACGGGTGATTTTGCCCGGACTTGGCAGGAAGGTGTTCGGATCTTCGGCGTTGATACGACATTCCACCGCATGGCCGCGAACGTGAACTTCTTCTTGCTTGATCGACAGCGGTTGACCGGCAGCGATACGCAGCTGTTCTTTGATCAGGTCAACGCCGGTGATCATTTCAGTAACCGGGTGTTCTACCTGAATACGGGTGTTCATTTCGATGAAATAGAACTCGCCATTTTCGAACAGGAACTCGAAAGTACCTGCACCGCGATAGCCGATATCAACACATGCTTTAGCGCAACGTTCGCCGATGTAGCGACGCAGTTCCGGGGTAATGCCCGGTGCTGGTGCTTCTTCGACCACTTTCTGGTGGCGGCGCTGCATGGAGCAGTCACGTTCCGCCAGATAGATAGCGTTGCCCTGACCGTCAGCCAGTACCTGAATCTCGACGTGGCGAGGATTTTCCAGGTATTTCTCCATGTAAACCATATCGTTGCTGAAAGCAGCTTTCGCTTCCGCACGGGTCATGGAGATGGATTGTGCCAGTTCAGCGTCGCCGCGCACTACGCGCATACCGCGACCGCCGCCGCCGCCGGAGGCTTTGATAATTACCGGATAACCAATGCGTTTAGCAATGGCGCGGTTTTTATCCATATCGTCGCCCAGCGGGCCGTCAGAACCCGGTACGCAAGGAACGCCCGCTTTTTTCATCGCCGCGATTGCGGATACTTTGTCGCCCATCAGGCGAATGGTTTCTGCTTTCGGGCCGATGAAGATAAAGCCGGAGCGCTCAACCTGCTCGGCAAAGTTGGCGTTCTCGGAGAGGAAGCCGTAGCCCGGATGGATTGCTACTGCGCCGGTGATTTCAGCGGCGCTGATGATTGCCGGGATGTTCAGATAACTTTTTACTGACGGAGCAGGGCCGATACAGACCGTTTCATCTGCCAGTAATACGTGTTTTAGATCGCGATCCGCGCTGGAGTGCACAGCGACAGTCTTGATGCCCAGTTCTTTACAGGCACGAAGAATACGCAATGCAATCTCGCCGCGGTTGGCAATAACAATTTTATCCAGCATGTTCGCCTCGTTACTCGATGACGACCAGCGGCTCGTCAAATTCTACCGGTTGTCCACTTTCGACCAGAATTGCTTTCACGGTACCGGATTTGTCCGCTTCGATCTGGTTCATCATTTTCATGGCTTCAACGATGCACAGGGTATCGCCCACGTTGACTTTCTGACCCACTTCGATGAACGCTTTTGCGTCCGGGCTTGGGGTGCGGTAGAAAGTACCAACCATCGGGGAACGTACGATGTGACCACTGATTTCCGCTGCTGCTGGCGCTTCCATGGAAGGAACGGTCGCCGGAGCGGCTGCGTTAGATTGAGCTGGCTGCTGCATCATTGGTGCAGCGTAAGCTTGTTGCATCACAGGGAAACTTGCGGCAGGAGCTGCACGGCTAATGCGTACTGACTCTTCGCCTTCAGAAATTTCCAGTTCGGAGATGCCTGATTCTTCAACCAGCTCGATCAGTTTTTTAATCTTACGAATATCCATGAGTGGGTTCCGTACTCTTTGTTTAGTGTGATTGTGACAGGCGTTTCACCGCCGTCTGTAAAGCGTATGCCCCGACAGCTGTATGCATAGCGATAAATTCCAGCAGGCCGGGACGCCGGTCTATTTTGCCCCAGAGTGTCAATGTTAGACTTGACGGACATTGTGCAGCGATCTGCTGCTATCCTCCGGCAAAAAACAAAATATACCTTCGTTGCGCCAATGTCACCTTTTCCGCAGCGCAAAAACTGCGTCAGGGAGGACGAGGTCGCACATTATAACGATTTCGTAGCAATTGGCAGCTAAATACTGGTCTTATCAGGGAAGATAATCAACAGCTAACATGTAAATAACCTTCAACACCGTGTAATTTGCAACAAGCCGCACAATTCACGAAATTAGCGCCATCATCGACGGAACTTCTTATAACGTAAGGTGAAAAGCTGTAAAGCCAGCCCTGCGAAGATGAGGGGCTGCAATGAGATAATCTTCACAGACCACAAATAATGTAGGGATGCCAGGATCGCGACAAGATAGACGACATTACGCAGCGGTTGCTGGGGATTACCCAATTTTCACTGCATCGTCTGGATAGATGTGAATGCTAAAGCACGCAAAATCAACCGCCTGATAATGCTCAGCATGAAATAGGTTTAAGTGGTTAATTTGTAATCAAATAAAATCAGATTATTCCCCCCATTTTGCAGAAGGTAAACTGTTTTGTCAGGCGGCAGTGCGGCTATGTGATGCATTCAGAATTTGCCGCGTGACAATAAAAAAGCCGATTTGGTGGCAAAATCGGCTTCGGTGAGTTTGCAGCATTCATCACATACTCCGACAAGCTTTTTCAAGCATGACGGAGGTTGCGTTAATGCAAGGTTTCTACCCAGGGATAAAAGTGACCGTTACGGCGGATGAATATCTGTGTTGTCAGAGGATGGTCATCCTCACGGAAGCATTGTTCTGTTAACTGTCGTAATGCGCTGAGATTTGCTGGCTGATCATTGTAGGTGAAAAACAGTTTTCCTCTGGAGGGAACAGTCACTAACAGGTCGCCGCATTCAGGATCGGGTGATTGCACCCAAAGATCGTCAATGAGCATCAGACTGGGCTCATAAGTACCCCCTGCGGAGATAACGGCAACTTTTCCAGCGTTTGCGCCTGTATCAACGATTTCAGCCGAAACTTCCGGCAATATTTGCTTCAAATTATTGATGGCTTGTTCGCGGTCAATGGTCACTTCGTAGCGCATCAGATAGCGCATGGTTTCGCTACCATCTTCAGCAAACAAGATAATTAACTCATCGTTAAAGTCTTCCCAGGCAAAATCCAGCGAGGCGTTGAGGATCTCTGGATCAGATTCATACTGGCTAAGCTGTTGGCGAACGGTATCCAGCCAGGCTTTTTCTTTAATCACCGGAACAATACAGCGCCCGGTCGGCAGCATTTCTGCAAGCTGTTTCAGCATATCTGCAGCCACTTCTTCCAGCGGGTCTGGTGCGGCTTGATAACGTTTGTAGGCATCATCAAGAGTGATTTCCACCGTTTGGTGACCCGTATCAATGCGCATCAATTTATGGTCAGTCGAAATCATGACTTTCCAGTTTGGATGATGTTGTACAACTTCATGACCAAGATGTTCGACGAAAGCTGTCCGGCTAACCGCTTTTCCCGTTAACCGATTGAATAATGATTTCAAAATGAGTTCCCTCTCTTATTAATCCTTGCTAAATGGTTAGTTAACCTTCACCAGCGTGCGCCCCTGGATCTGGTTATTAATGATGGCCTCGGCAAACTTCGGTGCCTCTGCCAGAGATATCTCTTTTGCCGCCTGGGTATAGAATGATTCCGGTAAATCGGCGACCAATCGCTGCCAGGCTTGTGCGCGGCGTGCTGGTGGCGTCATTACTGAATCCACCCCCTGTAAACGGACATTACGCAGAATAAATGGCATGACCGTGGTTGGCAGAGTAAAACCACCCGCCAGACCACAGGCCGCCACGCAGCCGCCGTAATTCATTTGCGCCAGCACTTTTGCCAGCACTTTGTCGCCAACGGTGTCAATTGCCCCAGCCCAGACTTGTTTTTCCAGAGGACGGGATTCGGCAAACTCATCGCGAGGGAGAATACGGCTGGCACCTAAACTTTTCAGATATTCATGGGTACTTTCGCGACCGGAAACGGCAACGACCTGATAACCCAACTTATGCAGCAGCGCCACGGCGGTACTGCCGACGCCACCACTGGCACCCGTCACGACAATCTCCCCATCCTGCGGGCGAACACCGGCATCTTCCAGCGCCATCACACACAACATGGCGGTAAAACCGGCAGTACCGATAATCATTGCTTTACGCGCGTCCAGCCCTTGCGGCATGGCAACCAGCCAGTCACCTTTCACTCGCGCCTGTTCCGCCAGCCCACCCCAGTGGTTTTCACCAACGCCCCAGCCAGTGAGTAACACCTCCTGACCGGCATGAAAACGCGGATCTTCGCTGGTGCGTACAGTTCCGGCAAAATCGATCCCAGGAATCATCGGAAAATTACGGATGATTTTTCCCTTACCGGTAATTGCCAGCGCATCTTTGTAGTTCAGGCTCGACCAGTGAACATCAACCGTGACATCGCCCTCCGGCAGGCGACTTTCGTCCAGAGTCTGTACCGATGCGAGAGTTTTGCCGTCCTGCTGTTCTAAAAGTAACGCCTGCATAAGTGGTCCTCATGTGCATGATGGATTGGAAAATAATTTCTGAAGACTATACTCGCTAATGGAAAAGCAAAGCCGATGAAGCGCAATAAATTGCGAGATAAATCTGATTTGCTAGTATGCCCGCTTCCTCACTATCGGAGTTAACACAAGGATGAGATTAACGACGAAATTTTCGGCCTTTGTTACGCTGCTCACCGGGTTAACAATTTTTGTGACTTTGCTGGGCTGTTCGCTAAGTTTCTACAACGCCATTCAGTATAAGTTTAGTCATCGTGTTCAGGCGGTGGCGACGGCGATCGATACCCACCTGGTGTCGAATGACTTCAGCACATTAAGGCCACAAATTACCGAATTAATGATGTCGGCAGATATCGTTCGTGTAGACCTGCTCCATGGTGATAAGCAGGTTTATACCCTGGCCAGAAATGGTAGTTATCGTCCGGTTGGCACCAACGATCTATTTCGTGAACTGAGCGTTCCGTTGATAAAGCATCCGGGGATGTCGCTGCGTCTGGTTTATCAGGATCCGATGGGCAACTATTTCCATTCGTTGATGACCACCGCGCCGCTCACGGGGGCGATTGGCTTTATCATTCTTATGCTCTTCCTGGCGGTACGCTGGTTACAACGGCAACTTGCCGGGCAAGAATTGCTGGAAACCCGGGCTACTCGTATCTTAAACGGTGAGCGTGGCTCTAATGTGTTGGGAACCATCTATGAATGGCCGCCCAGAACCAGCAGTGCGCTGGATACGCTGCTTCGTGAAATTCAGAACGCACGCGAACAACACAGCCGTCTTGATACGCTGATCCGCTCTTATGCCGCCCAGGACATGAAAACCGGCCTCAATAACCGACTCTTCTTCGATAATCAGTTAGCAACGTTACTGGAAGATCAGGAGAAAGTAGGTACCCACGGGATCGTGATGATGATTCGTCTGCCGGATTTCAATATGTTGAGTGATACCTGGGGGCACAGCCAGGTTGAAGAACAGTTCTTCTCTCTGACGAATCTGCTGTCGACATTTATGATGCGCTACCCTGGCGCACTGCTGGCGCGTTACCACCGCAGTGATTTTGCTGCGCTGTTACCGCACCGAACGTTAAAAGAGGCAGAGAGCATCGCCAGTCAGTTAATCAAAGCCGTCGATACCTTGCCGAACAATAAAATGCTCGATCGCGACGATATGATCCACATTGGTATCTGTGCCTGGCGTAGTGGTCAGGATACCGAGCAGGTAATGGAACATGCAGAGTCTGCCACGCGTAATGCGGGATTGCAGGGCGGCAATAGCTGGGCTATTTACGATGACTCGTTGCCTGAAAAAGGACGCGGTAATGTTCGCTGGCGTACGCTTATCGAGCAAATGCTGAGTCGCGGCGGCCCGCGCCTTTATCAAAAACCGGCGGTTACTCGCGAAGGTCAGGTTCATCATCGCGAACTCATGTGCCGCATCTTCGATGGTAATGAAGAGGTTAGCTCGGCGGAGTATATGCCGATGGTCTTGCAGTTTGGCTTATCGGAAGAGTATGACCGCCTGCAAATCAGCCGTCTGATTCCACTATTGCGTTACTGGCCGGAGGAAAATCTGGCGATTCAGGTTACCGTTGAGTCGCTGATTCGCCCGCGTTTTCAGCGTTGGCTGCGCGATACGTTAATGCAATGTGAAAGATCGCAACGAAAACGCATAATTATTGAACTTGCAGAGGCCGATGTAGGTCAACATATCAGTCGCTTACAACCTGTTATTCGTTTAGTGAATGCTTTAGGGGTACGGGTAGCCGTCAACCAGGCTGGTTTGACGCTGGTAAGCACCAGTTGGATCAAAGAACTTAATGTTGAGTTACTCAAGCTCCATCCGGGGCTGGTCAGAAACATTGAGAAGCGAACGGAGAACCAGCTGCTGGTTCAAAGCCTGGTGGAAGCCTGCTCCGGGACCAGCACCCAGGTTTACGCCACCGGCGTGCGTTCGCGAAGCGAGTGGCAGACCCTGATTCAGCGCGGTGTTACAGGTGGGCAAGGGGATTTTTTCGCGTCCTCACAGCCACTTGATACTAACGTGAAAAAATATTCACAAAGATACTCGGTTTAACCTGCCGTTTAATCCGTTTTCACGTAGAATAACGCGCGCTGCGTCTCATGGGAGTGTGCTTGTCTGCTCGCCAGATTGTTGCAGCACATATGCAGATGAATGACCTTACGCGGTTGCAAACAGGCGAGGAATGCTGCTGATGCATTAAGCCTTTCTGGACTCAGGCAGAGATTTGTAACAAAGGAAACGAACTGCACTAATTTTCACCGTAGCAGATGATTTTTGCGCCTTGTCGCTGCTGCGTGTGGTTGGTAAAGTAAGCGGATTTTCTTTTCCGCCCCAGCTTTCAGGATTATCCCTTAGTATGTTGAAAAAATTTCGTGGCATGTTTTCCAATGACTTGTCCATTGACCTGGGTACTGCGAATACCCTCATTTATGTAAAAGGACAAGGCATCGTATTGAATGAGCCTTCCGTGGTGGCCATTCGTCAGGATCGTGCCGGTTCACCGAAAAGCGTAGCTGCAGTAGGTCATGACGCGAAGCAGATGCTGGGCCGTACGCCGGGCAATATTGCTGCCATTCGCCCAATGAAAGACGGCGTTATCGCCGACTTCTTCGTGACTGAAAAAATGCTCCAGCACTTCATCAAACAAGTGCACAGCAACAGCTTTATGCGTCCAAGCCCGCGCGTTCTGGTTTGTGTGCCGGTTGGCGCGACCCAGGTTGAACGCCGCGCAATTCGTGAATCCGCGCAGGGCGCTGGTGCCCGTGAAGTCTTCCTGATTGAAGAACCGATGGCTGCCGCAATTGGTGCTGGCCTGCCGGTTTCTGAAGCGACCGGTTCTATGGTGGTTGATATCGGTGGTGGTACTACTGAAGTTGCTGTTATCTCCTTGAACGGCGTGGTTTACTCCTCTTCCGTGCGCATTGGTGGTGACCGTTTCGACGAAGCTATCATCAACTATGTACGTCGTAATTACGGTTCTCTGATCGGTGAAGCCACCGCAGAACGTATCAAGCACGAAATCGGTTCGGCTTACCCGGGCGATGAAGTCCGTGAAATCGAAGTTCGTGGCCGTAACCTTGCAGAAGGTGTTCCACGCGGTTTTACCCTGAACTCCAACGAAATCCTCGAAGCACTGCAGGAACCGCTGACCGGTATTGTGAGCGCGGTAATGGTTGCACTGGAACAGTGCCCGCCGGAACTGGCTTCCGACATCTCCGAGCGCGGCATGGTGCTCACCGGTGGTGGCGCACTGCTGCGTAACCTTGACCGTTTGTTAATGGAAGAAACCGGCATTCCAGTCGTTGTTGCTGAAGACCCGCTGACCTGTGTGGCGCGCGGTGGCGGCAAAGCGCTGGAAATGATCGACATGCACGGCGGCGACCTGTTCAGCGAAGAGTAATCGGATGCAGGCAGGGGAAGCGTCTGTTTACCCTGCCTGGTCTGATACGAGAATACGCATAACTTATGAAGCCAATTTTTAGCCGTGGCCCGTCGCTACAGATTCGCCTTATTCTGGCGGTGCTGGTGGCGCTCGGCATTATTATTGCCGACAGCCGCCTGGGGACGTTCAGTCAAATCCGTACTTATATGGATACCGCCGTCAGCCCTTTCTACTTTGTTTCCAATGCTCCTCGTGAATTGCTGGATGGCGTATCGCAGACGCTGGCCTCGCGTGACCAACTAGAACTTGAAAACCGGGCGTTACGTCAGGAACTGTTGCTGAAAAACAGTGAACTGCTGATGCTTGGACAATACAAACAGGAGAACGCGCGTCTGCGCGAACTGCTGGGTTCCCCGCTGCGTCAGGATGAGCAGAAAATGGTGACTCAGGTTATCTCCACGGTTAACGACCCTTATAGCGATCAAGTTGTTATCGATAAAGGTAGCGTTAATGGCGTTTATGAAGGCCAGCCGGTCATCAGCGACAAAGGTGTTGTTGGTCAGGTGGTGGCCGTCGCTAAACTGACCAGTCGCGTGCTGCTGATTTGTGATGCGACCCACGCGCTGCCAATCCAGGTGCTGCGCAACGATATCCGCGTAATTGCAGCCGGTAACGGTTGTACGGATGATTTGCAGCTTGAGCATTTGCCAGCGAATACGGATATTCGTGTTGGTGATGTGCTGGTGACTTCCGGTCTGGGCGGTCGTTTCCCGGAAGGCTATCCGGTCGCGGTTGTCTCTTCCGTAAAACTCGATACCCAGCGCGCTTATACTGTGATTCAGGCGCGTCCGACTGCAGGGCTGCAACGTTTGCGTTATCTGCTGCTGCTGTGGGGCGCGGATCGTAACGGCGCTAACCCGATGACGCCGGAAGAGGTGCATCGTGTTGCTAATGAACGTCTGATGCAGATGATGCCGCAGGTATTGCCTTCACCAGACGCGATGGGGCCAAAGTTACCCGAACCGGCAACGGGGATCGCTCAGCCGACTCCGCAGCAACCGGCGACAGGAAATGCAGCTACTGCGCCTGCTGCGCCGACACAGCCCGCTGCTAATCGCTCTCCACAAAGGGCTACGCCGCCGCAAAGTGGTGCTCAACCGCCTGCGCGTGCGCCGGGAGGGCAATAGTGGCGAGCTATCGTAGCCAGGGACGCTGGGTAATCTGGCTCTCTTTCCTTATTGCGCTTTTGCTGCAAATCATGCCCTGGCCGGACAACCTGATAGTTTTCCGGCCAAACTGGGTGTTACTCATCTTGTTGTATTGGATCCTGGCCTTGCCTCATCGCGTAAATGTGGGCACAGGTTTTGTGATGGGTGCCATACTGGATCTGATCAGCGGCTCGACACTTGGCGTACGCGTATTGGCGATGAGCATCATTGCTTACCTGGTGGCGCTGAAATACCAGCTTTTCCGCAACCTCGCATTATGGCAGCAGGCGCTGGTCGTCATGTTGCTTTCGCTGGTGGTGGATATTATTGTTTTCTGGGCAGAGTTTTTAGTGATTAACGTCTCTTTCAGACCGGAAGTGTTCTGGAGTAGTGTAGTCAATGGAGTGCTCTGGCCGTGGATTTTCTTGCTGATGCGTAAAGTCCGTCAGCAGTTTGCAGTGCAATAAAGGTTTCTATGACTTCTCTGTATTTAGCTTCCGGTTCTCCGCGTCGTCAGGAGTTACTTGCGCAACTTGGCGTAACCTTTGAACGTATTGTTACGGGCATTGAGGAGCAGCGTCAGCCGCAGGAGAGCGCGCAGCAATATGTTGTGCGTCTGGCGCGCGAGAAAGCACAGGCGGGTGTCGCGCAAACGGCGCAGGATCTCCCGGTGCTGGGTGCGGATACTATCGTTATCCTGAATGGAGAAGTGCTGGAGAAACCGCGCGACGCAGAGCATGCGGTGCAGATGTTGCGCAAATTATCGGGTCAGACCCATCAGGTAATGACGGCAGTGGCGTTGGCCGACAGCCAGCACATTCTCGATTGCCTGGTGGTCACCGATGTGACTTTCAGAACGTTAACAGACGAAGACATCGCGGGCTATGTCGCCAGCGGTGAACCGTTAGATAAAGCAGGTGCATACGGTATTCAGGGGCTGGGTGGCTGTTTTGTCAGGAAGATAAATGGCAGCTATCACGCCGTAGTCGGCTTACCGCTGGTTGAAACGTATGAATTATTAAGTAATTTTAACGCACTGCGTGAGAAAAGGGATAAACATGACGGCTGAATTGTTAGTAAACGTAACGCCTTCGGAAACGCGAGTGGCGTATATTGATGGCGGTATTCTGCAGGAAATTCATATTGAACGTGAGGCGCGACGCGGAATAGTAGGCAATATCTACAAGGGTCGTGTAAGTCGTGTACTTCCGGGTATGCAGGCGGCTTTTGTAGATATTGGGCTGGATAAAGCCGCGTTTCTTCATGCATCCGACATCATGCCGCACACCGAATGTGTGGCGGGTGAAGAACAAAAGCAATTCACGGTGCGCGACATCTCGGAGCTGGTCCGTCAGGGGCAAGATCTGATGGTGCAGGTGGTGAAAGATCCGCTTGGCACTAAAGGTGCGCGCCTGACCACCGATATCACGCTGCCTTCTCGCTATCTGGTGTTTATGCCAGGTGCTTCTCACGTTGGGGTATCCCAACGTATTGAAAGCGAATCAGAACGTGAACGCCTGAAAAAAGTGGTCGCAGAGTATTGTGACGAGCAGGGCGGGTTTATCATCCGTACTGCAGCGGAAGGGGTTGGCGAGGCTGAACTGGCCTCCGATGCCGCTTATCTGAAACGCGTCTGGACCAAAGTTATGGAGCGTAAAAAGCGCCCACAGACCCGTTATCAGCTGTACGGCGAACTGGCGCTGGCGCAGCGTGTTCTGCGTGATTTCGCCGACGCCGAACTCGACCGCATTCGCGTTGACTCACGCCTGACTTACGAAGCATTGCTGGAGTTTACCTCGGAGTACATTCCCGAGATGACCAGCAAGCTGGAGCATTACACCGGACGCCAGCCGATTTTCGATCTCTTTGATGTCGAAAACGAAATTCAGCGAGCGCTGGAACGCAAAGTAGAACTGAAATCCGGTGGCTATCTGATTATCGACCAGACCGAAGCGATGACCACCGTGGACATCAATACCGGGGCGTTTGTCGGTCATCGCAATCTGGACGACACCATTTTCAATACCAATATTGAAGCGACGCAGGCTATCGCTCGCCAGTTACGGTTGCGCAATCTGGGCGGGATTATCATTATTGATTTCATCGACATGAATAATGAAGATCACCGTCGCCGCGTGTTGCATTCGCTGGAGCAGGCGTTGAGCAAAGACCGGGTGAAAACCAGCGTTAATGGTTTTTCGGCGCTGGGGCTGGTGGAGATGACGCGTAAACGCACCCGCGAAAGCATTGAGCACGTACTGTGTAACGAATGCCCAACCTGCCACGGTCGCGGAACGGTGAAAACCGTGGAAACGGTATGCTATGAAATCATGCGCGAGATTGTTCGTGTCCACCATGCTTACGACTCCGACCGTTTCCTGGTCTATGCTTCTCCGGCAGTAGCCGAAGCCTTGAAAGGCGAAGAGTCACACTCGCTGGCGGAAGTGGAAATTTTCGTTGGCAAACAGGTTAAAGTACAAATTGAACCGCTCTATAACCAGGAGCAGTTTGACGTCGTAATGATGTAAACAGATGCTGGGCCGCCATCCGGCAAAGGGTTTTTGAGTCACATTTTTAGCAGACAAGGAGTGACGGGTGAGGCGATTGCCGGGGATTTTACTGCTTACTGGAGCTGCGCTCGTTGTGATCGCTGCCCTGCTGGTTAGCGGCCTGCGTATTGCTTTACCGCATCTTGACGCCTGGCGTCCGGAAATCCTCAACAAAATAGAATCCGCGACTGGCATGCCGGTAGAAGCCAGTCAGCTCTCAGCCAGCTGGCAGAATTTTGGTCCGACGCTTGAAGCACACGACATCCGTGCAGAACTAAAAGATGGCGGCGAATTTTCGGTTAAACGCGTTACTCTTGCGCTAGATGTCTGGCAGAGCCTGTTACATATGCGCTGGCAGTTTCGCGACCTCACTTTCTGGCATCTGCGCTTTCGCACCAACACTCCTATCACCAGCGGCGGTGGTAATGATAGCCTGGAAGCCAGTCACATCAGCGATCTGTTTCTTCGTCAATTTGACCATTTCGATCTCCGCGACAGTGAAGTCAGTTTCCTGACGCCATCCGGTCAGCGCGCCGAGCTGGCGATCCCACAGCTCACCTGGCTGAACGATCCACGTCGACACCGTGCGGAAGGCCTGGTAAGCCTCTCCAGCCTTACCGGACAGCACGGCGTGATGCAGGTGCGTATGGATTTGCGCGATGATGAGGGGTTGTTAAGCAATGGTCGCGTCTGGCTCCAGGCGGATGACATCGACCTGAAGCCGTGGCTCGGTAAATGGATGCAGGACAATATTGCGCTGGAAACGGCACAGTTCTCCCTTGAAGGCTGGATGACGATCGACAAAGGCGATGTAACCGGCGGTGACGTCTGGCTGAAACAGGGCGGTGCCAGCTGGTTGGGCGAGAAGGAAACACATACGCTGTCGGTGGATAATCTGACTGCGCATATTACGCGTGAAAATCCGGGATGGCAGTTCTCTATTCCCGATACACGGATCACGATGGACGGCAAACCCTGGCCGAGCGGAGCATTGACGCTGGCCTGGATACCGGAACAGGACGTTGGCGGCAAAGACAATAAACGCAGTGACGAACTCCGGATTCGTGCCAGTAATCTGGAGCTGGCAGGCCTGGAGGGCGTACGCCCGTTGGCCGCGAAACTTTCACCTGCACTGGGTGATGTTTGGCGCTCCACACAACCGAGCGGCAAGATTAACACTCTGGCGCTGGATATCCCGCTTCAGGCGGCAGACAAGACCCGTTTTCAGGCATCGTGGAGCGATCTGGCCTGGAAGCAATGGAAATTATTACCGGGTGCGGAACACTTCTCCGGGACGCTTTCCGGCAGCGTAGAAAATGGTTTGCTTACTGCGTCGATGAAGCAGGCAAAGATGCCTTACGAAACGGTATTCCGCGCGCCACTGGAAATCGCCGACGGCCAGGCAACGATAAGCTGGCTGAACAATGACAAAGGTTTCCAGCTGGATGGACGTAATATTGACGTTAAAGCCAAAGCCGTCCATGCGCGCGGCGGTTTTCGTTACCTGCAACCTGCTAACGATGAACCCTGGCTGGGGATTCTGGCTGGCATCAGTACCGACGATGGTTCACAAGCCTGGCGCTATTTCCCGGAAAACTTGATGGGTAAAGACCTGGTTGATTACTTAAGTGGCGCGATTCAGGGCGGTGAAGCGGATAACGCGACGCTGGTTTATGGTGGCAATCCGCAACTCTTCCCCTATAAACACAACGAAGGTCAGTTTGAAGTGCTGGTGCCGCTGCGCAACGCGAAGTTTGCCTTCCAGCCGGACTGGCCTGCATTAACTAACCTTGATATTGAACTGGACTTTATTAACGACGGTTTATGGATGAAAACCGATGGCGTTAATCTGGGCGGCGTGCGTGCGAGTAATCTCACCGCAGTGATCCCTGACTACTCAAAAGAAAAACTGCTGATTGACGCTGACATTAAAGGCCCGGGTAAAGCCGTTGGCCCTTACTTTGATGAGACACCGCTGAAAGATTCTCTGGGGGCGACCCTGCAAGAACTCCAGCTCGACGGCGATGTGAATGCTCGCTTACATCTCGATATTCCGCTGAACGGCGAACTGGTAACCGCGAAAGGTGAAGTGACGCTGCGTAATAACAGTCTGTTTATCAAACCACTCGACAGCACCCTGAAAAATTTGAGCGGTAAATTCAGCTTTATCAATGGCGATCTGCAAAGTGAACCACTGACAGCAAGCTGGTTTAATCAGCCGTTGAACGTGGATTTTTCCACCAAAGAAGGGGCAAAAGCCTACCAGGTCGCGGTGAATCTCAACGGTAACTGGCAACCAGCGAAAACCGGCGTTCTGCCTGAAGCGGTGAACGAAGCATTAAGTGGCAGCGTGGCGTGGGATGGTAAAGTGGGCATTGAGCTGCCTTATCATGCTGGCGCGACGTATAACGTAGAGCTGAATGGCGATTTGAAGAATGTGAGCAGTCACTTACCTTCACCGTTAGCCAAACCTGCGGGTGAACCACTACCGGTAAACGTTAAGGTTGATGGCAATCTCAACAGCTTTGAATTAACCGGACAGGCTGGTGCGGATAACCATTTCAATAGCCGCTGGTTGCTCGGTCAAAAGCTGACGCTCGATCGTGCTATATGGGCGGCAGACAGTAAAACGCTCCCGCCGTTGCCGGAACAAAGTGGCGTTGAACTCAATATGCCGCCGATGAATGGTGCCGAGTGGCTGGCCCTGTTCCAGAAAGGCGCGGCGGAGAGTGTCGGTGGTGCAGCGAGTTTCCCACAACACATAACGTTACGTACGCCTATGTTGTCGCTGGGAAATCAGCAATGGAATAACCTGAGCATTGTTTCGCAACCGACGGCAAATGGCACCCAGGTTGAGGCGCAAGGGCGTGAAATCAACGCCACGCTGGCGATGCGTAATAACGCGCCGTGGCTGGCGAATATCAAATATCTTTATTACAACCCAAGCGTGCCGAAAACTCATGGTGACTCAACGAATTCATCACCTTTCCTGACAACGGAGCGCATTAGCTTCCGTGGCTGGCCGGACGCACAAATACGATGCGCAGAGTGCTGGTTCTGGGGGCAAAAATTCGGGCGCATTGACAGTGATATCACCATTTCTGGCAATACATTAACGCTGACTAATGGACTGATTGATACTGGTTTTTCGCGGCTCACTGCCGATGGTGAATGGGTTAACAATCCGGGAAATGAACGCACTTCGCTGAAAGGAAAACTGCGTGGGCAGAAAATTGATGCCGCCGCAGAATTTTTTGGTGTCACGACGCCCATACGGCAGTCGTCATTTAATGTGGATTACGATTTACACTGGCGCAAAGCACCCTGGCAACCAGATGAGGCGACGTTGAATGGCATCATTCATACTCAACTGGGCAAAGGCGAAATTACCGAAATCAATACCGGACATGCCGGGCAATTGCTGCGCTTATTGAGCGTTGATGCCCTGATGCGTAAGCTGCGTTTTGATTTCAGAGACACTTTTGGCGAAGGGTTCTATTTTGACTCCATTCGCAGCACCGCGTGGATTAAAGACGGCGTTATGCACACCGACGACACGCTGGTGGATGGCCTGGAAGCGGACATCGCTATGAAAGGGTCGGTAAATCTGGTACGTCGCGACCTGAATATGGAAGCGGTTGTCGCACCAGAGATTTCTGCGACGGTGGGTGTGGCTGCGGCCTTTGCGGTTAACCCCATTGTTGGCGCGGCAGTGTTTGCCGCCAGTAAAGTGCTGGGACCGCTGTGGAGCAAAGTCTCCATTTTGCGCTATCACATTTCGGGTCCGCTGGACGATCCGCAAATCAACGAAGTGTTGCGACAACCGCGTAAAGAAAAAGCGCAATGATTTGACGAGGGCGCGTAATTGCCCCAATCTCATAGGATAATCGTTGCCAAAGGCCAACGAGCCAGAACATAACCGTAGGCCGGATAGGGCGTTCACGCCGCATCCGGCAGCCGTAAAAAATCCTCTACTGCAGTAACTAACGAGTAGCAAAAACGATGAGTCTTAACCTGGTAAGTGAACAATTGCTAGCGGCGAACGGCCTGAAACATCAGGACTTGTTCGCGATCCTCGGTCAACTGGCCGAACGTCGCCTTGATTATGGCGATCTCTATTTTCAGTCGAGCTATCACGAATCCTGGGTTTTAGAAGACCGCATTATTAAAGATGGTTCTTACAACATCGATCAGGGCGTTGGTGTGCGTGCAATCAGCGGTGAAAAAACCGGATTTGCTTACGCTGACCAAATCAGCCTGCTGGCGCTGGAACAAAGTGCGCAAGCGGCGCGCACCATCGTCCGTGATAGTGGTGATGGCAAAGTACAGACGCTGGGCGCGGTAGAGCATAGCCCGTTGTATACCTCGGTAGATCCGCTGCAAAGCATGAGCCGTGAAGAGAAGCTGGATATCCTGCGTCGCGTCGATAAGGTTGCCCGCGAAGCGGACAAGCGCGTACAAGAAGTGACTGCCAGCCTCAGCGGCGTTTATGAATTAATTCTGGTTGCGGCCACCGACGGCACGCTGGCGGCGGATGTTCGTCCGCTGGTGCGTCTTTCCGTGAGCGTTCTGGTCGAAGAAGATGGCAAACGCGAACGCGGTGCCAGTGGCGGCGGCGGTCGTTTTGGTTATGAGTTCTTCCTTGCCGATCTCGACGGTGAAGTCCGTGCGGATGCATGGGCAAAAGAAGCTGTGCGTATGGCGCTGGTCAATCTTTCTGCCGTCGCCGCACCAGCAGGCACCATGCCGGTAGTACTTGGCGCAGGTTGGCCGGGCGTGCTGTTGCATGAAGCGGTGGGTCACGGTCTGGAAGGCGACTTCAACCGCCGTGGCACTTCAGTATTTAGTGGACAGGTCGGGGAGCTGGTGGCTTCAGAACTGTGTACCGTGGTTGATGACGGTACGATGGTCGATCGCCGTGGTTCGGTGGCGATTGATGACGAAGGTACGCCAGGCCAGTACAACGTGCTGATTGAGAACGGCATTCTGAAAGGCTACATGCAGGATAAACTCAACGCGCGTTTGATGGGGATGACGCTGACTGGCAACGGTCGCCGTGAATCCTACGCCCATCTGCCCATGCCGCGTATGACCAACACCTATATGCTGCCGGGTAAATCGACCCCGCAGGAAATTATTGAATCCGTTGAGTACGGTATCTATGCACCGAACTTTGGTGGCGGTCAGGTGGATATCACCTCCGGCAAATTCGTTTTCTCCACTTCAGAAGCGTATCTGATTGAAAACGGTAAAGTAACGAAGCCGGTGAAAGGCGCAACGTTGATTGGTTCCGGTATCGAAACCATGCAGCAGATTTCGATGGTTGGCAACGACCTGAAACTGGATAACGGCGTGGGTGTCTGCGGTAAAGAAGGGCAAAGTTTGCCGGTTGGCGTGGGCCAGCCAACGCTGAAAGTTGATAACCTGACTGTTGGCGGTACTGCGTAATAATTTCAGTATTTTCAGAAGGATAATTAATCCTTCTCCGTGTACGAACGGTCCCCTCGCCCCTCTGGGGTTAGGGTGAGGGGAACCCGTTGGCACAGGTTTGTACTACGTAACAGTACAATATTAATTACTTCTCTTTCCCGCGCCCGTGCATCTCCTGAAACAATTTACCGACCTCAACAAAATAATCCGTCAGCGAGTTGATCACGACCTGTACCTTCAGCGGTAGCTTATCTTTTTCGGTATACAACGCATAAACCGGGCGTGGATCTGACTGGTAACGCGGCAGCAGGATCTCCAGTTCCCCGCGATTGATCTCGTTGATCACCCACATCAGCGGCACGTAGGCGATCCCGGCACCCGCCGTCAGCCAGCGCACCAGCGTCATCGGATCATTAGTCACAAATCTTCCTTGTGGGATCAGGCGAGTCGAGATCCCTTCCGGTGCGATCAGTTCAAATTCATTGTCGGGCCGCACGCTGTATTCAAGCCATGAATGACTACTCAAATCGGCGGGTTTTTCCGGTATGCCGTATTGTGTGAGATAGCTTTTCGCGGCGCACACCACCATCGGCATCGCGCCCAGACGGCGGGAAAACAGGCTGGAATCCTGCAACGCGCCGACGCGGATCACCACATCCAGACCATCGGCAATCAGGTCGGGGGCAGGAATTCCGGTAACCAGATTGACGCTCAAACCTGGGTATTCTTTCAGCATTTTTGCTGTCAGCCCGGCGAGAACATTTTGTGCCATAGTTGAAGAACAGCCAATGCGCAGCGTCCCGATGGGGGTGTTATTGAAGGCATACAGTTGCTCATGAACATCCTGCACTTCATGGAGCATCCGACGGCAGCCCTGGTAGTAAATTCTACCGGCTTCGGTCAGGCCAATGCTGCGTGTGCTACGGTTTAACAGCTTTACCTGTAACTCATCTTCCAGTTTTGACACCGTCTGACTGATGGACGAAACGCTCATCTGTAGCTGTCTGGCGGCGGCGGTAAAAGAGCCAAATTCAACTACTTTGGCAAACACCGACATGCGTTTTAGTCGTTCCATTATTCACTCTGACTTAAAAGTGATTTAGATCACATAATATAGATAACAGCATAACAGTTACGCTAATATATTAAATATCAATCTACAGCAATGTTGCTCTCGCCCGGCTTTCCATGCCCTTCTCTGCGGCGACAGATGCTGAAAATAATAACGCCTGCTCTCTCTATACAACCAAGGTCAACATGAGTCTGTTTCCCGTTATCGTGGTGTTTGGGCTGTCCTTCCCACCGATATTTTTTGAATTGCTTTTATCACTGGCGATTTTCTGGCTGGTGCGCCGGGTACTTGTGCCAACAGGTATCTACGACTTTGTCTGGCATCCGGCGTTGTTCAACACCGCGCTCTATTGCTGCTTGTTTTATTTGATATCGCGACTGTTCGTTTGAGGTTGAAGTGAAAACACTAATAAGAAAATTCTCCCGTACGGCCATCACGGTCGTATTAGTCATTCTGGCCTTCATCGCAATTTTTAATGCCTGGGTCTATTACACCGAATCCCCGTGGACGCGTGACGCGCGCTTTAGCGCTGACGTCGTTGCGATCGCGCCGGACGTTTCTGGACTCATTACCCAGGTGAATGTTCATGATAACCAGCTGGTGAAAAAAGGACAGGTACTGTTCACCATCGACCAGCCGCGTTATCAAAAGGCGCTTGAGGAAGCGCAAGCCGATGTTGCTTATTATCAGGTACTGGCACAGGAGAAACGCCAGGAGGCCGGACGTCGTAACCGTCTCGGTGTGCAGGCGATGTCTCGCGAAGAGATCGACCAGGCCAACAACGTACTACAAACAGTTCTGCATCAGTTAGCGAAAGCGCAGGCGACCCGCGATCTGGCAAAACTGGATCTTGAACGTACAGTCATCCGCGCGCCAGCAGATGGCTGGGTGACCAACCTCAACGTCTATACCGGTGAGTTTATTACCCGTGGATCAACGGCGGTTGCGCTGGTGAAACAGAACTCCTTCTATGTACTGGCCTATATGGAAGAAACTAAGCTGGAAGGGGTGCGCCCTGGGTATCGTGCGGAGATCACGCCGCTTGGCAGTAACAAAGTGCTGAAAGGGACTGTTGATAGTGTTGCCGCTGGGGTCACCAACGCCAGCAGCACGCGTGACGACAAAGGGATGGCGACCATCGACTCTAACCTTGAATGGGTGCGTTTGGCGCAACGTGTTCCGGTTCGTATTCGTCTCGACAACCAGCAAGAGAACATCTGGCCTGCGGGCACCACTGCTACAGTGGTGGTCACTGGCAAACAAGATCGCGACGAAAGCCAGGATTCGTTCTTCCGTAAAATGGCCCATCGCCTGCGTGAGTTTGGTTAATCACGATGGGTATTTTCTCCATTGCTAACCAACATATTCGCTTTGCGGTAAAACTGGCGACCGCCATTGTACTGGCGCTGTTTGTTGGCTTTCACTTCCAGCTGGAAACGCCACGCTGGGCGGTACTGACAGCGGCGATTGTTGCCGCCGGTCCGGCCTTTGCTGCGGGAGGTGAACCGTATTCTGGCGCTATTCGCTATCGTGGCTTTTTGCGCATCATCGGCACATTTATTGGCTGTATTGCCGGACTGGTAATCATCATTGCGATGATCCGCGCACCATTATTGATGATTCTGGTGTGCTGTATCTGGGCCGGTTTTTGTACCTGGATATCCTCGCTGGTACGAATAGAAAACTCGTATGCGTGGGGGCTGGCCGGTTATACCGCGCTGATCATTGTGATCACTATTCAGCCGGAACCATTGCTTACGCCGCAGTTTGCCGTCGAACGTTGTAGCGAGATCGTTATCGGTATTGTGTGTGCAATTATGGCGGATTTGCTCTTTTCTCCGCGATCGATCAAACAAGAAGTGGATCGAGAGCTGGAAAGTTTGCTGGTCGCGCAATATCAATTAATGCAACTCTGTATCAAACATGGCGATGGTGAAGTTGTCGATAAAGCCTGGGGCGATCTGGTGCGACGTACTACGGCGTTACAAGGTATGCGCAGCAACCTGAATATGGAATCTTCCCGCTGGGCGCGGGCCAATCGACGTTTAAAAGCGATCAATACGCTATCGCTGACGCTGATTACACAATCCTGCGAAACTTATCTTATTCAGAATACGCGCCCGGAATTGATCACTGATACTTTCCGCGAATTTTTTGACACGCCGGTAGAAACCGCGCAGGACGTCCACAAGCAGCTCAAACGCCTGCGGAGAGTGATCGCCTGGACCGGGGAACGGGAAACGCCTGTTACCATTTATAGCTGGGTCGCGGCGGCAACGCGTTATCAGCTTCTCAAGCGCGGCGTTATCAGTAACACAAAAATCAACGCCACCGAAGAAGAGATCCTGCAAGGCGAACCGGAAGTCAAAGTAGAGTCAGCCGAACGTCATCATGCGATGGTTAACTTCTGGCGAACCACACTTTCCTGCATTCTGGGGACGCTTTTCTGGCTGTGGACGGGCTGGACTTCCGGCAGTGGTGCAATGGTGATGATTGCGGTAGTGACGTCACTGGCAATGCGTTTGCCAAATCCACGCATGGTGGCGATCGACTTTATCTACGGGACGCTGGCCGCGCTGCCGTTAGGGCTGCTCTACTTTTTGGTGATTATCCCTAATACTCAACAGAGCATGTTGCTGCTGTGTATTAGCCTGGCAGTGCTGGGATTTTTCCTCGGTATAGAAGTACAGAAACGGCGACTGGGCTCGATGGGGGCGCTGGCCAGCACCATAAATATTATCGTGCTGGATAACCCGATGACTTTCCATTTCAGTCAGTTTCTCGACAGCGCATTAGGGCAAATCGTCGGCTGTGTGCTCGCGTTCACCGTTATTTTGCTGGTGCGGGATAAATCGCGCGACAGGACTGGACGTGTACTGCTTAATCAGTTTGTTTCTGCCGCTGTTTCCGCGATGACTACCAATGTGGCACGTCGTAAAGAGAATCACCTCCCGGCACTTTATCAGCAGCTGTTTTTGCTGATGAATAAGTTCCCAGGGGATTTGCCGAAATTTCGCCTGGCGCTGACGATGATTATCGCGCACCAGCGCCTGCGTGATGCGCCGATCCCGGTTAACGAGGATTTATCGGCGTTTCACCGACAAATGCGCCGCACAGCAGACCATGTGATATCTGCCCGTAGCGATGATAAACGTCGTCGGTACTTTGGCCAGTTGCTGGAAGAACTTGAAATCTACCAGGAAAAGCTACGCATCTGGCAAGCGCCACCGCAGGTGACGGAACCAGTACATCGGCTTACGGGTATGCTCCATAAGTATCAACATGCGTTGACCGATAGTTAAGTCAAAACCGACGCCAAAAGCGTCGGTTTTTTCATGGCTATACTTAGCAATGAACGGCAGAACTCGCCGCGAAACGTGACGGTGGCAACAGATGAATATTTATACCTTTGATTTTGATGAGATTGAGAGTCAGGAGGATTTTTATCGCGACTTCAGCCAAGCCTTTGGTCTGGCGAAAGATAAGGTACGCGATCTCGACTCACTATGGGATGTGTTAATGAACGATGTCCTGCCGCTACCACTTGAGATTGAATTTGTTCATCTGGGAGAGAAAACGCGTCGCCGTTTTGGCGCGTTAATATTGCTGTTTGATGAGGCAGAGGAAGAGCTGGAAGGGCATTTGCGTTTTAATGTTCGTCATTAGCGCAAAAAAAAGCCCCCGAACCGGGGGCAATATCGTCGGACAAGACGATGAGGGTTTATTTGTACAGTTCAGCCGTAGCGTGCCAGGTGTCACCGCTACGAGCTTCCGTAATCTGGTAGGCCGTTGCGCCTTTCTCTTCTGCTTTTTTGTTCAGCATTTCACGCATATCCATTGGCGAAGACGCCACACCACTTACGGATACGGTCCCGATTGCTTCACGATTTTGTGCTTGTGCAGCATCAATGGAGTCGGCAGCGAATGCACCGAAAGAGAGAACAGAAAGTACGCTTAATGCAGCAACAGTGGTTTTGATTTTCATGATTTTTACCTCGACATAATCTTTTAGCTGGGCCTTTGTTTCGTGACCCATATCACAAAATCAAGTATACACTAATTATTGAACTAATTAATACCACGCTAACTGTTTCAGTTGATACTAAGTGTTAAAAATGTGAATTTTAATAACAAAAAAGTATTAAAAACACGGTTATTTATTATAAATACCATATTTTTCAATTAGATAATGGATTTTGCATAATGTGCTTTTTTTACCGTATGTATTCATTGTGTGAATGATATGTCGCAGTAAAACGCACTATTCGTTAAATTAATCGCAGGGGAAAGCAGGGGGTTGAGAGGGATAAGCAACATTTTCCCCGCCGCCAGAAGCGACGGGGCAGAGATTAAAGCTCCTGGTCGAACAGCTCTAAAATCGCTTCGTACAGGTCTTTGACGGTGAAACCGTTAGCAGGGGTGGTAAAGATGGTGTCATCGCCAGCGATGGTGCCCAGAATACCTTCTGCTTTGCCCAGTGAATCCAGCAGGCGAGCAATTAACTGCGCCGCGCCAGGGCTGGTATGAATCACGACAACTGCATCGTTGTAGTCGATATCCAGCACCAGATTTTTCAATGGACTGGAGGTGGTTGGTACACCCAGTTCAGCTGGCAGGCAGTAAACCATTTCCATTTTGGCATTGCGTGTACGTACAGCACCAAACTTGGTCAACATCCGCGAGACTTTAGACTGATTAATATTGTCAAAGCCTTGCTCCTGCAACGCGGCGACGATTTCGCCCTGGGAGCTAAATTTCTCTTCTTTAAGTAATGCTTTAAATGCTTTAACTAGTTCTTCTTGCTTAGCCGAGCTTCGCATAAGTCACCCGATATGGTGGTTGATACAACATTATTGTGCATACAGATGAATTTTTATGCAAACAGTCAGCCCTGAAGAAGGCTGAAATAATGTTATGAAAGAGCGGGATTTTATCAAATTTCGTTATTGAGAAACATGCCTGCGTCACGGCATGCAAATTCTGCTTAAAAGTAAATTAATTGTTATCAAATTGATGTTGTTTTGGCTGAACGGTAGGGTATATTGTCACCACCTGTTGGAATGTTGCGCTAATGCATAAGCGACTGTTAATTACGTAAGTTAGGTTCCTGATTACGGCAATTAAATGCATAAACGCTAAACTTGCGTGACTACACATTCTTGAGATGTGGTCATTGTAAACGGCAATTTTGTGGATTAAGGTCGCGGCAGCGGAGCAACATATCTTAGTTTATCAATATAATAAGGAGTTTAGGATGAAAGTCGCAGTCCTCGGCGCTGCTGGCGGTATTGGCCAGGCGCTTGCACTACTGTTAAAAACCCAACTGCCTTCAGGTTCAGAACTCTCTCTGTATGATATCGCTCCAGTGACTCCCGGTGTGGCTGTCGATCTGAGCCATATCCCTACTGCTGTGAAAATCAAAGGTTTTTCTGGTGAAGATGCGACTCCGGCGCTGGAAGGCGCAGATGTCGTTCTTATCTCTGCAGGCGTAGCGCGTAAACCGGGTATGGATCGTTCCGACCTGTTTAACGTTAACGCTGGCATCGTAAAAAACCTGGTACAGCAAGTTGCGAAAACTTGCCCGAAAGCGTGCATTGGTATTATCACTAACCCGGTTAACACTACAGTGGCGATTGCTGCTGAAGTGCTGAAAAAAGCCGGTGTTTATGACAAAAACAAACTGTTCGGCGTTACCACGCTGGATATCATTCGTTCCAACACCTTTGTTGCGGAACTGAAAGGCAAACAGCCAGGCGAAGTTGAAGTGCCGGTTATTGGCGGTCACTCTGGTGTTACCATTCTGCCGCTGCTGTCACAGGTTCCTGGCGTTAGTTTTACCGAGCAGGAAGTGGCTGATCTGACCAAACGTATCCAGAACGCGGGTACTGAGGTGGTTGAAGCGAAAGCCGGTGGCGGGTCTGCAACCCTGTCTATGGGTCAGGCAGCTGCACGTTTTGGTCTGTCTCTGGTACGCGCACTGCAGGGCGAACAAGGCGTTGTCGAATGTGCCTACGTTGAAGGTGACGGTCAGTACGCACGTTTCTTCTCTCAACCGCTGCTGCTGGGTAAAAACGGCGTGGAAGAGCGTAAATCTATCGGCACTCTGAGCGCATTTGAAAAGAACGCGCTGGAAGGTATGCTGGATACGCTGAAGAAAGATATCGCCCTGGGCGAAGAGTTCGTTAATAAGTAATTGATTAGCGGATAATAAAAAACCGGAGCACAGACTCCGGTTTTTTGTTTTGAGCGCACGACTTAATTGGTTGCCGGATATTCCTGAATGGTGACCTGCAGCGTTAACTGCTTATCATCACGCATCACTACAACCGGGATCACCGAGCCAGGGCGAATTTCCGCCACCTGATCCATCGTCTCCAGAGCAGAGATGGCCGGTTTGTTATCCACCGAAATAATCAAATCATTGACCTGAATACCCGCATTCGCCGCCGGGCCGTCAGGTGACACTTCATTAACCACGATCCCTTGCAGTTGATCTATACCACCGCCCTGCGCGTGCAGTGGTGCGATCTCACGTCCGCCGATACCAATGTAGCCGCGGATCACGCGACCATCGCGGATCAGTTTATCCATAATTTTGGTTGCTAACTGGAAAGGAATCGCAAAGCCGATACCTTCCGGCGTTTCGCCATCGTTACTCTTATCAAACGACAGCGTGTTAATGCCCATCAGTTCGCCCAGCGAGTTCACCAGCGCGCCGCCAGAGTTACCGTGGTTAATGGAAGCATCGGTTTGCAGGAAGTTTTGCCGCCCGGTCGGGTTCAGACCGATTCGACCCGTGGCACTAATAATCCCCTGGGTAATGGTCTGCCCGAGGTTGTACGGGTTACCGATCGCCAGTACCACGTCACCAATGTGCGGTACGCGACGTGCATTAATTGGAATGGTAGGTAAACCGCCAGTGGCATTAATTTTAAGTACCGCCAGATCGGTTAGAGAGTCAGATCCCACCAGCAATGCTTCAAATACACGTCCATCTTGTAAGGCGACGATGATCTGATCGGCGTCGTTGATGACGTGTTTATTGGTGATGATATAACCGCGTTGATCCATGATTACACCGGATCCCAGGGTGCGGATCTCAAGCTGGTTGTGAGAGTTGGTGTTCAAACCACGGTTGTAAACGTTAACCACCGCTGGCGCGGCGCGGCGAACCGCCAGATTATAGCTGGCAGGCGTCTCATCGGTACTGTCAAATTGCGGAGTGGAAAGCGGGTTAAGGCTGCGCAGCGAAGGCATGGCAACCAGCAGAATAGCGCCGACAATTAATCCAATCGCAACGGAACGTAAGAGCTTCACAAACATGATGGAGGCATCGTTAAAAAAGGGAACGGCAGCAGCATACCACGAGTTAACCGGACATCACACGTCAGCCTGATGCCCGGTTTACGACATTAACGCATCAGCAGATAGATGCTTTCATTGCCGCGTACAATTTGCAGGGCGATGATGGCCGGTTTTGCCGCCAGCACTTTACGCATTTCAGCAATCGAGTTCACCCGATCGCGGTTGACGCCAATGATCACATCGTCTTTTTGCAAGCCAGCCTGAGCAGCTGGGCTTCCTTTGACAACCTCATCGATCTTAATACCTTTGCCGCCATCTTTTAGCTGACCATCGCTCAACGTTGCACCTTCCAGCGCTGGCGTGATCATTTCAGCGCTGGCCGACGAAGAGGTGCTGGTATCAAGCGTCACTTCTACTTCCAGTGGTTTGCCGTTACGCAGCAGGCCAAGTTTCACTTTTGTGCCCGGCTCGGTGGTCGCGATACGAGAGCGCAACTCAGCAAAGCTATTCAGCGGTTTGCCGTTGAGGCTGGTAATAATATCGCCCGCTTTGATGCCCGCTTTTGCCGAGCCAGAACCTGGCAACACTTCGCTGACAAACGCGCCACGCTGCACGTCAAGGTTGAAGGCTTTGGCGATATCGGCACTCATCTCTGTGCCTTTGATGCCTAACAGACCGCGTTTGATTTCACCGAAGTCGATAAGCTGCTGCGCCAGTGTTCGCGCCATATTACTGGGGATGGCAAATCCAATCCCGACGCTCCCACCGCCAGGCGCAAGGATTGCAGTGTTGATGCCAATTAACTCACCGTTAAGGTTTAACAGTGCACCGCCGGAGTTACCGCGGTTAATGGAAGCATCTGTCTGGATAAAGTTTTCAAGACCTTCAAGATTCAACCCGCTGCGGCCTAATGCGGAAACAATGCCAGAGGTGGCGGTTTGCCCAAGGCCAAATGGGTTACCGACCGCCACGGCAAAATCACCGACGCGCAATTTATCGGAGTCGGCAATAGCGATTTGCGTTAATTTGCTCGGGTTTTGAATTTGCAACAGGGCGATATCGCTCTGGTCATCGCTACCAATCAGTTTTGCATCAAACTCGCGCCCATCATTGAGCTGAATACTGATTTTCTGTGCCTGATTAATCACATGGTTGTTGGTCAGCACATAGCCTTTACTGGCGTTGATGATGACACCGGAGCCTAAACCTTCGAAGGGTTGTGCAGGTTGATCCGGTAAATCATCACCAAAAAACTTTTTGAATTCTTCCGGGATTTTCTGTCCCTGACTGGCCGTTCCTTCCACCCGTACGCTCACCACTGCCGGAAGCACTTTTTCCAGCATTGGGGCCAGACTGGGGAGAGGGGCCTGATCGGCAACCTGGCCTGGAATCGACGCAACGGCCTGAAATGACGCCGAGAGAGTTAACCCGACACTTAACGCTAATGCACTCAACAGCTGGGTTTGTTTTTTCATTATTCCTGCTCTCGTACCTGAATGATAAGAAAAGAGATTCAAAACAGTTTGATGTTATTGAATTTTCAGACGGCTAACAATGAGACACCAGATTAAATGATAGTCGGGGAGGGAGAGAAGAGGAGGGCGCAATGGCTGCGCCCGAAAAATAAATTAGTCGCGCTTCGCGCCAGTACGCAGCAGGCCGGATGCGCCTTCAGAATAGTCGCGAGGCATTTGCACCGGTGCCTGATCGTTGCTGGCTTCAGACTCTGCCAGACGATTACGGAACGGGTTTGCTTCAGCAGACAGTTCCGGCAGCAGGCTGCTGGAGCTTTTCGCCATGTGTTGATACAGCTGGCGATAGTCGTGCGCCATGGTATCCAGTAATTCCGCGCTGCGGGCAAAGTGGCTAACCAGCTCTTCGCGATACTCGTCCAGTTCAGCTTTATTCTTTTCCAGTTCGTACTGCAACGCCTGTTGCTGGCGTAGTTTACGATTACCAAAACGCATGGCCACAGCACCAATAATGATGCCGACGACTAACCCAATTAGCGCATATTCCCAGGTCATGAACATCTCCCGTTGTCTTTTGTTTCCGTAGGGTGTTGGCTTCAGGCTCCATGCCTGCGGCTGATTATGCCACTATAACCGTTAATTCCACAGAAGTGGAATCCCGACTGCATATCGCGTAGTGTAGAACGGCCTTTTTTTCGTCAACCGTGAACAACGGCGCACCGATTATTCAAGGAATAACAATAAGATCATGCAAAGCGTTACCCCAACATCGCAATACCTGAAGGCGCTCAATGAAGGCAGCCATCAACCCGACGACGTTCAAAAAGAGGCCGTCAGCCGCCTGGAAATTATTTATCAGGAACTCATCAATAGCACGCCTCCAGCCCCTAGGACGAGTGGGCTAATGGCGCGGGTCGGTAAGCTGTGGAGTAAACGCGAAGACACAAAGCATACGCCAGTGCGTGGCTTATATATGTGGGGCGGTGTAGGACGCGGGAAAACCTGGCTGATGGACCTTTTCTATCAAAGCCTGCCGGGAGAGCGGAAACAGCGTCTGCACTTTCACCGTTTTATGCTGCGGGTGCACGAAGAGCTGACCGAATTACAAGGCCAAAGCGATCCGCTGGAAATTATTGCCGATCGCTTTAAAGCAGAAACTGACGTGCTCTGTTTTGACGAATTTTTTGTTTCTGATATTACCGATGCCATGCTACTTGGCGGTCTGATGAAAGCCCTGTTCGCCCGAGGTATTACCCTGGTAGCGACGTCAAATATTCCGCCGGACGAACTTTATCGAAATGGCCTACAACGTGCGCGTTTTTTGCCTGCAATCGATGCCATTAAACAGCATTGTGATGTAATGAACGTGGACGCTGGTGTTGATTATCGACTGCGTACACTCACTCAGGCGCATCTGTGGCTTTCGCCCCTCAACGATGAAACCCGGGCGCAAATGGATAAACTATGGTTGGCGCTGGCGGGGGCGAAACGAGAAAATTCACCGACATTAGAAATCAACCATCGGCCATTGGCGACAATGGGCGTCGAGAACCAGACGCTGGCGGTCTCTTTTACTACGCTGTGCGTCGACGCCCGCAGTCAGCATGACTATATTGCGCTCTCACGCCTCTTTCACACGGTCATGTTGTTTGATGTACCAGTTATGACGCGGTTGATGGAGAGCGAAGCGCGGCGCTTTATTGCGCTGGTGGATGAGTTTTACGAGCGCCATGTCAAATTAGTGGTGAGTGCAGAAGTGCCGCTATATGACATTTATCAGGGCGAGCGGCTGAAATTTGAGTTCCAGCGTTGCCTGTCACGTCTGCAAGAGATGCAAAGCGAAGAGTATCTGAAGCGCGAGCATTTAGCGGGTTAAAACCTGCCACAAATCACAAAAAGGGGTCGATCTTTGACCCCGACTTCTCTATAATCCTGCGACCCCACGTTACAAGAAAGTTTTTTTCCCAAAACTTTTTGTGTGCTGGCATAGGCTATTCGAAGGGGTAGGTTTGCCGGACTTTGTCGTGTGAACCTCAACAATTGAAGACGTTTGGGTGTTCACCAACGTGTAACTATTTATTGGGTAAGCTTTTAATGAAAACTTTTACAGCTAAACCAGAAACCGTAAAACGCGACTGGTATGTTGTTGACGCGACCGGTAAAACTCTGGGCCGTCTGGCTACTGAACTGGCTCGTCGCCTGCGCGGTAAGCACAAAGCGGAATACACTCCGCACGTAGATACCGGTGATTACATCATCGTTCTGAACGCTGACAAAGTTGCTGTAACCGGCAACAAGCGTACTGACAAAGTGTACTATCACCACACCGGCCACATCGGTGGTATCAAACAAGCGACCTTTGAAGAGATGATTGCTCGCCGTCCTGAGCGTGTGATTGAAATCGCGGTTAAAGGCATGTTGCCAAAAGGCCCGCTGGGTCGTGCTATGTTCCGTAAACTGAAAGTTTACGCGGGTAACGAGCACAACCACGCGGCACAGCAACCGCAAGTTCTTGACATCTAATCGGGATTATAGGCAATGGCTGAAAATCAATACTACGGCACTGGTCGCCGCAAAAGTTCCGCAGCTCGCGTTTTCATCAAACCGGGCAACGGTAAAATCGTAATCAACCAACGTTCTCTGGAACAGTACTTCGGTCGTGAAACTGCCCGCATGGTAGTTCGTCAGCCGCTGGAACTGGTCGACATGGTTGAGAAACTGGACCTGTACATCACCGTTAAAGGTGGTGGTATCTCTGGTCAGGCTGGTGCGATCCGTCACGGTATCACCCGCGCTCTGATGGAATACGACGAGTCCCTGCGTTCTGAACTGCGTAAAGCTGGCTTCGTTACTCGTGACGCTCGTCAGGTTGAACGTAAGAAAGTCGGTCTGCGTAAAGCACGTCGTCGTCCGCAGTTCTCCAAACGTTAATTGGCTTCTGCTCCGGCAGAAAACAATTTGCGAAAAAACCCGCTTCGGCGGGTTTTTTTATGGCTAAATTCTGAATCAGCGTAAAAAATGGAAAGTTGCTTTTTGCTGCCGTCTGACAACAGGCAAAACAAAAACCACATCGCCAATAAGGGACTAAGTCAACTATTTCAGACTAAAGCGCATCTCTTTTTCCCCATTTCCGGCATCGACTCACCACAAAGGTCGCAAAATCTGGTAAACTATCATCCAATTTTCTGCCCAAATGTCGGGTATTGCTCATTTTTTGTTTGATTTTCGAACAAAGAGAGTCGTTCCTTACTGGGTAACACAACTTCTGACTGGCCACCTGGTGGCTGGTAGCAGTAAAAATTCTGACTATACCTGGAGGTTTTCATGGCTGTCGCTGCCAACAAACGTTCGGTAATGACGCTGTTTTCCGGTCCTACTGACATCTATAGCCATCAGGTCCGCATTGTGCTGGCTGAGAAAGGTGTAAGTTTCGAGATCGAACACGTGGAAAAGGACAATCCGCCTCAGGATCTGATTGACCTCAACCCGAATCAGAGCGTTCCGACCCTGGTGGATCGTGAGCTGACCCTGTGGGAATCTCGCATCATTATGGAATATCTGGATGAGCGTTTCCCGCATCCGCCACTGATGCCTGTTTACCCGGTAGCTCGCGGTGAAAGCCGTCTGTACATGCATCGCATCGAAAAAGACTGGTACACGCTGATGAACACCATCATCAACGGTTCAGCTTCTGAAGCAGATGCCGCACGTAAGCAACTGCGCGAAGAACTGCTGGCGATTGCGCCGGTCTTCGGTCAGAAGCCGTACTTCCTGAGCGATGAGTTCAGCCTGGTCGATTGCTACCTTGCTCCGCTGCTGTGGCGTTTGCCGCAACTGGGCATCGAGTTCAGCGGCCCGGGGGCGAAAGAGCTGAAAGGCTATATGACCCGCGTCTTTGAGCGTGACTCTTTCCTTGCTTCTTTAACTGAAGCTGAACGTGAAATGCGTCTGGGCCGGAGTTAATCTGTATGGATTTGTCACAGCTAACACCACGTCGTCCCTATCTGCTGCGTGCATTCTATGAGTGGTTGCTGGATAACCAGCTCACGCCGCACCTGGTGGTGGATGTGACGCTCCCTGGCGTGCAGGTTCCTATGGAATATGCGCGTGACGGGCAAATCGTACTCAACATTGCGCCGCGAGCTGTCGGCAATCTGGAACTGTCGAATGATGAGGTGCGCTTTAACGCGCGCTTTGGTGGCATTCCGCGTCAGGTTTCTGTGCCGCTGGCTGCCGTGCTGGCTATCTACGCCCGTGAAAATGGCGCAGGCACGATGTTTGAGCCTGAAGCTGCCTACGATGAAGATGCCAGCATCATGAATGATGAAGAGGCATCGGCAGACAACGAAACCGTTATGTCGGTTATTGATGGCGACAAGCCAGATCACGATGATGACACTCATCCTGACGATGAACCACCGCAGCCACCACGCGGTGGTCGACCAGCATTACGCGTTGTGAAGTAATACTAAAACAGGCCCTGGCGGCCTGTTTTGTCTTTTTAATCGCTTAATAAAATAGCGTGATAGTGGCAATCATATTCACCACGAAACCGACTGCCATGGGGATCGCTGTCCGCTTCACTACCGCAAAAGGCGAAACGCCTGCAATTCCTGACGTAACGACCACCACCGCAGTAATCGGCGAAACAGCGCGCGCTAGCGTCGTGGCAAAATGCATTGGCATAATCATTACAACCGCTGGTACATGTAGTCCGGCTGCGATATTCGGAATAAGACTGGCAAATGACATAAACGGCGCATTGCCTGAGCCCATCACAATGGCACAAATGGCAATGACCAGCGCCATAATAATCATCACGCCAATACCGCCCAGACCAGAATGCTCCGCCCCCCTGATAACCGCATCGACAGTGCCAATCGTCGTTAAGCCTTTCGCAAATATTTCACCCGCGACCACCAGCGTTACCACGTTGGCAAACTGCGTACCCATGCCGTCAAAAAACGCCTGCACATCGTCCATTGTTTCGCGCAAGTTATGCTTGCGGAAGAACTCAACAAACATCGTCACCGTCAAACTCAGTAACATCACCACCACCAGATGCAGTTCTGACTGCATCAGCCCGACGTGGGCAAGGAACAGCGAGCCGAGCATCAGGATTAACGGCATCACCGGTAAAATGGCGTAATAGAGCGGCGGGACATTATCGAGAGCTTTTTGCTCTGCCTGTTCGTGATTGATATGTTTATCTTTTTTGTCGAAAGCGCGTTGCACGAAAAAGTGGGAGATCGCCACCGAGATAATGACGCAAGAGGCGACCGGAAGCTGGTAGTGGAAGAAGTAAGTGGCAATTTTCATTCCTGCGACCTGGGCAGCAAAAATGGAGTTCGTTTCCAGAATCCCCCACTCAATGGACATGGTGGTTGCGATAACCGCCACCGCAGAGAGACGACTTACTCCCAGACTCACCAGCGTCGGAAATAAGGTGACCATCAGCAACATACCCAGACCGGAGGCGCTGGTAATAAACTGCGCCATGATTTGGCCGATGACGTAAGTTGCCGACAGAATAATATACGGCGAGCGAATGAGTTTTAACGGGCGGCTTAACAAGCTCACCATCGCGCGACTTGCCCCTATGCGCTCCATATAGCGGGCATAACCGCCCACTGCCATAATCGACAGCCCCAATCCGGCAATGCGGTTGGACAGCATGCGCAGGATTTCATTATAAATATCGACGATCAAGTAGCCGCTGCTTTTGGCGGGATCGAGCACACCACCGAACCCTAACCAGACACCGCACATCATCAGGAAGATACCTGCGGCAGCCAGCACCACCTGAGGTTTGTAGTTTTTCAGGATCAAATAGCCCATCGTAATTAATACGATGACAGATATAATTATGCCGAACATTGTTGAACTCCGTGTCAAAAGAAAACGGTCAATCCCATAAACGGCAGATTGAAAACAATGATGTTATATTTTTTGCAAGGCTATTTATGGTGCGGATGTCGTGTTTTTAATTGTAGATGAGGTGATTTTTCATTAAAAAATATGCGCTTATGATTATTTTGTAAGAACACATTCATAATATTCATAATACTTGTTAATAGTCTTATGAATAATTCAATCGGGATGTTTTTATCTGCGTTACATTAATTTTTCGCAATAGTTAATTATTCAGTTAATTATAGTAATGATGAGGCACAAAGAGAAAACCCCGCCATTTCCCCCTACTTTCAATCCTGTGATAGGATGTCACTGATGATGTTAATCACACTGACCTTACAGAATGGGCCTTATGAACGCATTTGATTCGCAAACCGAAGATTCTTCACCTGTAATTGGCCGCAACTTACGCAGCCGCCCGCTGGCGCGTAAAAAACTCTCCGAAATGGTGGAAGAAGAGCTGGAACAGATGATCCGCCGTCGTGAATTTGGCGAAGGTGAACAATTACCGTCTGAACGCGAACTGATGGCGTTCTTTAACGTCGGGCGTCCTTCGGTGCGTGAAGCGCTGGCAGCGTTAAAACGCAAAGGTCTGGTGCAGATAAACAACGGCGAACGCGCTCGCGTCTCACGTCCTTCTGCGGACACCATCATCGGCGAGCTTTCCGGCATGGCGAAAGATTTCCTTTCTCATCCTGGCGGGATTGCCCATTTCGAACAATTACGTCTGTTCTTTGAATCCAGCCTGGTGCGCTATGCGGCTGAACACGCTACCGATGAGCAAATCGATTTGCTGGCAAAAGCACTGGAAATCAACAGTCAGTCGCTGGATAACAACGCGGCATTCATTCGTTCAGACGTTGATTTCCACCGCGTGCTGGCGGAGATCCCCGGTAACCCAATCTTCATGGCGATCCACGTTGCCCTGCTCGACTGGCTGATCGCCGCACGTCCAACCGTGGCTGATCAGGCTCTGCACGAGCATAACAACGTTAGCTATCAACAGCATATTGCGATCGTTGACGCGATCCGCCGCCACGATCCCGATGAAGCCGATCGCGCGTTGCAATCGCATCTCAACAGCGTCTCTGCTACCTGGCACGCCTTCGGTCAGACCACCAACAAAAAGAAATAATGCCACTTTAGTGAAGCAGATCGCATTATAAGCTTTCTGTATGGGGTGTTGCTTAATTGATCTGGTATAACAGGTATAAAGGTATATCGTTTATCAGACAAGCATCACTTCAGAGGTATTTATGGCAACGAATTTACGTGGCGTAATGGCCGCACTCCTGACTCCTTTTGATCAACAACAAGCACTGGATAAAGCGAGTCTGCGTCGCCTGGTTCAGTTCAATATTCAGCAGGGCATCGACGGTTTATACGTGGGTGGTTCTACCGGCGAAGCCTTTGTACAAAGCCTTTCCGAGCGTGAACAGGTACTGGAAATCGTCGCCGAAGAGGCGAAAGGCAAGATTAAACTCATCGCTCACGTAGGTTGCGTCAGCACCGCCGAAAGCCAACAACTTGCGGCATCGGCTAAACGTTATGGCTTCGATGCCGTCTCCGCCGTCACACCGTTCTACTATCCTTTCAGCTTTGAAGAACACTGCGATCACTATCGGGCAATTATTGATTCAGCGGATGGTTTGCCGATGGTGGTGTACAACATTCCGGCGTTAAGTGGCGTTAAACTGAGCCTGGATCAGATCAACACTCTGGTTACGTTGCCAGGTGTTGGCGCGCTGAAACAGACCTCTGGCGATCTCTATCAGATGGAGCAGATCCGTCGTGAACATCCGGATCTGGTGCTCTATAACGGTTACGACGAAATCTTCGCCTCTGGTCTTCTGGCGGGCGCTGATGGTGGTATCGGTAGTACCTACAACATCATGGGCTGGCGTTATCAGGGCATTGTTAAGGCGCTGAAAGAAGGCGATATCCAGACCGCGCAGAAGCTGCAAACCGAATGTAATAAAGTCATTGATTTACTGATCAAAACGGGCGTATTCCGCGGCCTGAAAACGGTCCTCCATTATATGGATGTCGTTTCTGTGCCGCTGTGCCGCAAACCGTTTGGTCCGGTAGATGAAAAATATCTGCCAGAACTGAAGGCGCTGGCCCAGCAGTTGATGCAAGAGCGCGGGTGAGTTTTTTCCCCTCGCTCGCCCCTACCGGGTGAGGGGAAATAAACGCATCTGTACCCTACAATTTTCATACCAAAGCGTGTGGGCATCGCCCACCGCGGGAGACTCACAATGAGTACTACAACCCAGAATATCCCGTGGTATCGCCATCTTAACCGCGCACAATGGCGGGCATTTTCCGCTGCCTGGTTGGGATATCTGCTTGACGGTTTTGATTTCGTTTTAATCGCCCTGGTACTCACCGAAGTACAGGGTGAATTCGGGCTGACGACGGTGCAGGCGGCAAGTCTGATCTCCGCAGCCTTTATCTCTCGCTGGTTCGGCGGCCTGATGCTCGGCGCTATGGGTGACCGCTACGGGCGTCGTCTGGCAATGGTCACCAGCATCGTTCTCTTCTCGGCCGGGACGCTGGCCTGCGGCTTTGCGCCAGGCTACATCACCATGTTTATCGCTCGTCTGGTCATCGGCATGGGGATGGCGGGTGAATACGGTTCCAGCGCCACCTATGTCATTGAAAGCTGGCCAAAGCATCTGCGTAACAAAGCCAGTGGTTTTCTGATTTCCGGCTTCTCAGTGGGGGCCGTCGTTGCCGCTCAGGTCTATAGCCTGGTGGTTCCGGTCTGGGGCTGGCGTGCGCTGTTCTTTATCGGCATTTTGCCAATCATCTTTGCTCTCTGGCTGCGTAAAAACATCCCGGAAGCGGAAGACTGGAAAGAGAAACACGGGGGTAAAGCACCGGTACGCACGATGGTAGACATTCTTTACCGTGGTGAACATCGCATTGCCAATATCGTAATGACACTGGCGGCGGCTACTGCGCTGTGGTTCTGCTTCGCCGGTAACCTGCAAAATGCCGCGATCGTCGCTGTTCTTGGGCTGTTATGCGCCGCAATCTTTATCAGCTTTATGGTGCAGAGTACGGGCAAACGCTGGCCAACGGGCGTAATGCTGATGGTGGTCGTGTTGTTTGCTTTCCTCTACTCATGGCCGATTCAGGCGCTGCTGCCAACGTATCTGAAAACCGATCTGGCTTATGACCCGCATACTGTCGCCAATGTGCTGTTCTTTAGTGGCTTTGGCGCGGCGGTGGGGTGCTGCGTCGGTGGCTTCCTCGGTGACTGGCTGGGAACCCGCAAAGCGTACGTTTGTAGTCTGCTGGCCTCGCAGCTGCTGATTATTCCGGTATTTGCGATTGGCGGCGCAAACGTCTGGGTGCTCGGTCTGTTACTGTTCTTCCAGCAAATGCTTGGACAAGGGATCGCCGGGATCTTACCGAAACTGATTGGCGGTTATTTCGATACCGACCAGCGTGCAGCGGGCCTGGGCTTTACCTACAACGTTGGCGCATTGGGCGGCGCACTGGCCCCAATCATCGGCGCGTTGATCGCTCAACGTCTGGATCTGGGTACTGCGCTGGCATCGCTCTCGTTCAGTTTGACGTTTGTGGTGATCCTGCTGATTGGTCTGGATATGCCTTCTCGCGTTCAGCGTTGGCTGCGCCCGGAAGCATTGCGTACTCATGACGCTATCGACGGCAAACCATTTAGCGGTGCCGTGCCATTTGGCAGCGCCAAAAACGATTTAGTCAAAACCAAAAGTTAATCCTGTTGCCCGGTCTATGTACCGGGCCTTTCGCTAAGGGAAGATGTATGTCGTTACTTGCACAACTGGATCAAAAAATCGCTGCTAACGGTGGCCTGATTGTCTCCTGCCAGCCGGTTCCTGACAGCCCGCTCGATAAACCCGAAATCGTCGCAGCCATGGCATTAGCGGCAGAGCAGGCGGGCGCGGTTGCCATTCGCATCGAAGGTGTGGCAAATCTGCAAGCCACGCGTGCGGTGGTGAGCGTGCCAATTATCGGGATTGTCAAACGCGATCTGGAGGATTCTCCGGTACGTATCACGGCCTATATTGAAGATGTCGATGCGCTGGCGCAGGCGGGCGCGGACATTATCGCCATTGACGGCACCGACCGCCCGCGTCCGGTGCCTGTTGAAACGCTGCTGGCACGTATCCATCATCACGGTTTACTGGCGATGACCGACTGCTCAACGCCGGAAGACGGCCTGGCATGCCAAAAGCTGGGAGCCGAAATTATTGGCACTACGCTTTCTGGCTATACCACGCCTGAAACGCCAGAAGAGCCGGATCTGGCGCTGGTGAAAACGTTGAGCGACGCCGGATGTCGAGTGATTGCCGAAGGGCGTTACAACACGCCTGCTCAGGCGGCGGATGCGATGCGCCACGGCGCGTGGGCGGTGACGGTCGGTTCTGCCATTACGCGTCTTGAACACATTTGTCAGTGGTACAACACAGCGATGAAAAAGGCGGTGCTATGACCACACTGGCGATTGATATCGGCGGTACTAAACTTGCCGCCGCGCTGATTGGCGCTGATGGGCAGATCCGCGATCGTCGTGAACTTCCTACGCCAGCCAGCCAGACACCAGAAGCCTTGCGTGATGCCTTATCCGCATTAGTCTCTCCGTTGCAAGTTCATGCGCAGCGGGTTGCTATCGCTTCAACCGGAATTATTCGCGACGGCAGCCTGCTGGCGCTGAATCCGCATAATCTCGGTGGATTGCTACACTTTCCGTTAGTCAAAACTTTGGAACAACTTACCGATTTGCCGACCATTGCCATTAACGACGCGCAGGCCGCAGCATGGGCGGAGTATCAGGCGCTGGAAGGCGATATAACCGAGATGGTGTTTATCACCGTTTCCACTGGCGTCGGCGGCGGTGTAGTGAGCGGCGGCAAACTGCTTACCGGCCCTGGCGGTCTGGCGGGGCACATCGGGCATACGCTTGCCGATCCGCATGGTCCAGTCTGCGGCTGTGGACGCACAGGTTGCGTGGAGGCGATTGCTTCTGGTCGCGGCATTGCAGCGGCAGCGCAGGGGGAGTTGGCTGGTGCGAATGCGAAAACTATTTTCACGCACGCTGGGCAGGGCGATGAGCAGGCGCAGCAACTGATTCACCGTTCCGCACGTACGCTTGCAAGGCTGATCGCTGATATTAAAGCCACAACTGATTGCCAGTGCGTAGTGGTCGGTGGCAGCGTTGGTCTGGCAGAAGGGTATCTGGCGCTGGTGGAAACGTATCTGGCGCAGGAGCCAGCGGCATTTCATGTTGATTTACTGGCGGCGCACTACCGTCATGATGCAGGTTTACTTGGGGCTGCGCTGTTGGCCCAGGGAGAAAAATTATGATGATGGGTGAAGTACAGTCATTACCGTCTGCCGGATTACATCCTGCGTTACAGGACGCGTTAACGCTGGCATTAGCTGCCAGACCGCAAGAAAAAGCGCCGGGTCGTTACGAATTACAGGGCGACAATATTTTTATGAATGTCATGACGTTTAACACTCAATCGCCCGTTGAGAAAAAAGCCGAATTGCACGAACAATACATTGATATCCAGCTGTTATTAAACGGTGAGGAACGGATCCTGTTTGGCATGGCAGGCACTGCGCGTCAGTGTGAAGAGTTCCACCATGAAGATGATTACCAGCTTTGCAGCGCCATTGAGAATGAGCAAACCATCATCTTAAAACCGGGAATGTTTGCCGTGTTTATGCCGGGAGAACCGCATAAACCAGGATGCGTTGTCGGCGAACCTGATGAGATTAAAAAGGTTGTGGTGAAGGTTAAGGCTGATTTAATGGCTTAAACGTATTCGCTCAGGCAGGGGGCGCTGGTTGGGAACTCAACGTTGGCATGGTTTCGCTGCTCTTGTGTAGATGTGTTGCAGTTATTTGCGACATTCCGCCGGAGTAGCGGAACTATGGAAAACGGCAATTGGCGCTCTTATCCCTTAGCTTTGTAAGGCTTAATTTTGGTAGAATGGGGAATCGTTTAACGGAAAAAAACAATCAGATGATTTCTTTTCTATCCGATGAATTTGAGGAATTTCCGCAGGGAGATTTTTTAAATCATCTCTATAGGTTTTCGGTAGACCATCATCATTTTATCGTGATATTTAGCCCTATTGATATTAGCGATGCGGAGTACCATCAATACCGTAGCGAGGAAGTTGGATTTGAAATCCCAACTAATTGTTTTGATGTGAAATTTGATAGGCAAGAAAACTTTGATAGTGGTAACTTTTACATGCCCCCCGCCGCAACTGAATGCTCGAGGCGCAGACGCTTTACTGATGAACTCGCAGAGGCGCTAGCAACGATTATTGAAAAGCATTACATCATTTATCATGCCAGGGCTTATCTTGCCATCGCAGAGAATGACAAGTTGAAACGTTACTATGACCGGATTTTACACAATGCCCCGGCTAATGTAGCATATAGAGTAATCAAAGATGTTGGAGAGGAGGAACGAGGTTATGCCATACAAACCGAATGTTTCCGAACTTAAGAAAATGACTGTTGCAGAGCGCAAGAAAGAAGCCATGCGCCAGCTTAAAGCATCCTTTGAGCGCGCCAGCATTGAAGGGACTTTGCATAAACGCTCTGCAAAGTCTGTTGCGTAATGAAAGATTTCAATAACCCGCTGCGGCGGGCCTTTTTTTGCCCTCAGAAAATCCCCTCTGACCTGCCTCAGGGATTATATACAACCTTCAGTTAATTAGCTGCGCACCATACGCGGCCCGAGCCTTATCGCCTTGTTCAAATTCGACAATTCGTCGGCCAATTTCCCCGAACGTCGCGGTGCTAAGTACCGTATCCGTCCGGGCGTATCCGGCCAGAATTTTCAGGCGGTTTCTCTTGCTGTCACTACGCCATTTTGCGCAGCCCACAGATTCACATCTTCCTTACGAATGGCGGCGGCCATCATGCCGGGGAATAAATCTGGGGTACAGGCAAAGGAGGGAATACCCATGGCGGCGAGTTTTCCTGCCAGTGACCGGTCGTAAAACGGCGCACCTTCATCGCTTAAGGCCAGCAGGGTAACCACCTGTACGCCGGACTGAATCAACTCACTGGCGCGTTGCAACAGATTGCGTTCCACCCCGCCTTCGTAGAGGTCGGAAATCAGCACCAGAATGGTATTGCGCGGATCGCGAATCAAAGACTGGCAGTAGCCCACCGCGCGGTTGATGTCGGTGCCGCCACCCAGCTGTACGCCAAACAGCAGCTCTACCGGATCGTCGAGCTTCTCTGTCATATCAACGACTGCGGTGTCGAAAACCACCAGATGCGTTTTTACCGCCGGGAGCGATGCCATTACTGCGCCAAAAATACTGGAATAGACCACCGAGGAGGCCATCGACCCACTCTGGTCGATACATAAAATGATCTCCTTTTGCGTGCGTTGAGACTTGCGCCCGTAGCCGATCAGCGTTTCAGGAACAATACTTTTATACTCTTCCTGCCAGTGGCGCAGGTTGGCGCGAATGGTGCGCTGCCAGTCAATTTCCGCGTGGCGCGGGCGACGATTACGTACCGCACGATTAAGAGCGCCGCTTACCGCGCTACGCATTGGCTCTTCAAGCTGTTTCATCAATTGCTCGACAACTTTACGCACCACAAGCCTGGCGGTTTCTTTGGTTTTGGCCGGAATTACGCCATTCAGCGACATCAGCGTGGAGACCAGATGAACATCAGGCTGGACGTTTGCCAGCATCTCCGGCTCCAGCAACATACTGTGCAAATTAAGACGTTCAAAGGCGTCTTTTTGCATCACCTGAACCACAGAAGAAGGGAAATACTGGCGAATATCACCCAGCCAGCGAGCGACTTTGGGTGACGATCCACCCGTGCCGCCGCGTAATCCATGTTTACCCTCTGGCTGATACAGCGCCGCCAGCGCGGCATCAATCGCGGACTCTCTGGCATCCAGCGCCACGTTACAGGCATTGTCGGCATCTTCTCCAAGGATCAGACGCCAGCGGCGCAGCCGTTCCATTTCGTTACTCGACATGATTTTCCCTTTCGTGTGGTGGCAAAGCCAGAATGCGGCGCAGTAGCGGCAGCATTAACGCGGCACGCTGTTCATCCCATATACCGCTGGTCTCTTCTTGCTGCGCGACACGCTCGCCCTGCGCGGCGCGTTCGCCTAACTGGCGGCGTTCCGGGCTGGAAAAACGGCCGAATGTCCGCCGCAGCATCGGCAGGATCCGGGTGAAGTGATTGTCGTTCAGGCCGCTTAGCCAGGCATCGATCAACTGCCATAATTCGCTATTGTGCAGTAGCACCATCGCGCTGTCGTTGAGGAAACCTTCCGCCCATGCGGCACTTTCCGCCGGGGGATTGGCTGGCGATAGCGCCAGGTTCATCAGCGTGCTGATCCGTTCTGTCGTTAACGTTTGCAGATCAAACAACAGGCGCGTCGCCGTTCCGCGAAGCAGCGCGTGTGCGGTACTGCCCTCTGCCAGCACCATCAACGCCTGCAACCAGCCCGCCAATAGATCTTCGTTATCCAGCAACCGCAGCGCGGCGTGGGCGTCGATAACTTTTTCTCTCATACTGGCGGCGCTGTCGTCGTTGAGCGCCGAACAGGCTCCGGGTAGGGCGATGGCGGCGCGCGGGGCGAGGCTCATCAGTACCTGCATTACCATACCAGAGTCGGTCTGGCGCACGTTGCCGTAGCGGACAATCGCCACCAGTGGTGCCAGGGCTTCCAGCAACTGTTCGATATTGCCCTGAGTGGCAGCCAGTGATTCCAGTGTATTGGCGATGGGGGCAATCGCGGTCTGTAAATCGGCCAGTAGCACCTGTTGGATAAGCTTTGCCAGTTCCGGCAGCGTGCTGGCGTATTGCGCCCTCACAATGGCATAGCGGGAGCTGGCCTGCTCAATGCTGTTACCCCAACGGCTGGCGGTAATGATGTTGATTGCCAGTGCCGGTTCCCAGCGCAGCGACCAGACTTCGTGGAACGTCCCTTTGCTGTTATTTCCTTGTCCAGCCAGACGGCCCCAGGAAATGTCGAGTAAGGTCAGGCGATGCAGTAAATGGCTACGCGCCAGATCGCCGGGTTTGCGCAGATCAAGATCCAGCACTTTTTCGCTGGCTTCTGCCTTCAGGCGCAGCGTTTTTTGCTGTTGCGTAATGTCGCGTTGGAGCGGCACGACGGGCGTATCATCCGGTACGCTTCCCAGCGCGTCGCCGACAATTAACTTCTGGCGAATCATCTGCATTGGCGCGCTTTCGCCCATACACACTACGGTTTGCAGCGCTTCGCAAAGTTCGTCAAGCCCCGGCTGCGGGTGATGGCGCATAATCGCCAGCGTCTGCGCCAGCCGCGCCGCTTCGATAATGTGGGCGCTGGAACAGTCGAGATCGGCTTCGCGAAACAGCCTTGCCGCGCGTGACAGCCAGCCGATATCGCGGTGAGAAGCGCCCTGATAACGCCACAGATGATCGTACCATTCCGGTGACACCACCCCTGCGCCATAACCGCTGGCGCGGCTTAACGCCTCGTAGCTCCAGGGCGTCCAGGCTGCCGCGACCTTGCACTTCGGCAAATTTTTCAGCAGTTCGTTATCATTCTTTGCGGGCGGCAGGTTTTCCAGCGCCGGAACGTGCCACGCACCGCAGACTACCGCGATGCGCGAGAAGCCCTCTTTTTTCGCCTGACGTAGCGTCTTGCGCATATACGCTTCACGCAGTTGATCTCTGGCTGAGTTTCGGGCTTCGGGAGTTGCCTGGCGTAGGGCAATCATCGCCTCGCGAATCGCCTCGAACAGAGACAAATCATCTTCGCGTTCCTCTACTCTGTGGCTCCACCAGCTTTCCCCATCGGTGTAACCGGCGGCGCGGCCCAGCCAGTCCAGCGGATCGCCGTCGGGACTGGCTTCAACGGCATCATCGTCATCGCTCTCTTTTTCGTCATCAAGCGCGAACTGATGACTGATGGGCAAGTCCATAAAGCGCACGGCGATATTTTGCTCAAAACCATAGCGCAGCGCCTGCCATTCCGGGGAGAACGCCGCAAAGGGGTAAAACGCGGCGTGATGTGAGTCGTCCGGGGCATAAATCAGTAGCGCGACCGGCGGTTGCATCTGTTCATGCTGCATAAAAGGCAGGATGGATTCGCCGTCGGGCGGCCCTTCCACCAGCAGGCAGTCGGGCTGTAGCGTCTCCAGCGCCTTTCGCAGGCTGCGCGCGCAGCCAGGGCCATGGTGACGGATGCCAAACAAATGAACGGTTTGTTCAGTCATAGTGGTTGCCTTGCTGATTACACAATTTCGCGGCAGGCGCGATAGAGATCGTTCCAGTCGCTGCGCTCTTTGACTATAGTTTCCAGATATTCACGCCATACCACGTCGTCCTGCACGGGATCTTTTACCACCGCGCCGATAAGGCTTGCGGCGATATCCCGCGGATGTAGCACGCCGTCGCCAAAATGGCCCGCCAGCGCCATACCGTTGTTGATAACGGAGATCGCCTCCGCGGTGCTGAGAGTACTGGTTGGCGACTTAATTTTCGTTTTGCCGTCAACCGTCAGGCCGTTTCGCAGTTCGCGGAAGATTTGCACGACTCGCTGGATCTCTTTAAGCGCTGGCGGTTCGGCAGGAAGTGCCAGCGCCTGACCCAGTTCGGCGACGCGGCGAGTGACAATGTTAATCTCTTCTTCTTCGCTGGCGGGTACGGGCAAAATGACCGTGTTGAAACGACGTTTAAGTGCGGAAGAAAGCTCGTTAACGCCTTTATCCCGGTTGTTGGCGGTGGCGATAACGTTAAAGCCGCGCGTCGCCTGGACCTCTTCATTCAGTTCGGGGATAGGCAGCGTTTTTTCCGACAGGATCGTGATCAGCGTGTCCTGAACATCGGCAGGAATACGCGTCAGCTCTTCTACGCGGGCAATCTGCCCGCGTGCCATCGCCCGCATCAATGGGCTTTCTACCAGCGCCGAACGTGACGGACCTTTAGAGAGCAACTCCGCGTAGTTCCAGCCATAACGCATTTGTTCTTCACCGGTGCCTGCGGTGCCCTGAATAATTAACGTTGAGTCGCCGCTGATGGCAGCCGCCAGATGTTCAGAGACCCAGGATTTCGCAGTGCCGGGTACGCCATACAACAGCAGTGCGCGATCGGTTGCCAGCGTGGCAACGGCGGTTTCGATAATCCGCCTGTTGCCGATATATTTCGGCGTGACCTCAAAACCATTTTCCAGTTGCCCGCCTAACAGATAAGTAGCAACGGACCACGGAGAAATAGCCCAGTTTTCCGGGCGCGGATGAGTATCGTTTTTTTGCAGCTCATCCAGTTCTTCTGCAAATTGTTGTTCGGCATGTCGGCGTAAAACGGCGGCAGTAGCGGTGGAAGTCATAAAGTAGTTTCTCCGACAAAAAACGAATGAAGTTGAATTCGGTGCGCCAGCGTGGCGCTCAGGGCAGTAAAGGCTGCCTCGCAATAAGGCGTTTGTTGTGCGTCATGCGGCCACTTGTCAATGACATCATTGAGGACTTCGGGGGCCAGCAGGCAGGCGAAATCACTCATCACATGGCGCAGGGCGTAGTCAAAGCGCGCGGAATCATGTTTCACCCAACGGTGCAGCTCCGTGACCATTTGCTGGCTCAGGCGCAGGCTAAAGAGCGACGCATCCAGCGGTAACAGGGCGATGTAGCGTTGTAAATGTTCGCCGCCCATTACCGAGAACAGTAACGTCAACACTGGCTCGTGTTCTTCTACGGGCAGGCATTGCAGAAGCTCAAAGGCGTTAATCTTCACGCCAGCAGGGGAATGAATGCTTATTCCGACGGGGAGTAGGGCGAGGAATGCCTGCGCCCACTGTGGATTTTTTTCGCGCAGGACGGCGTGATACCAGGCGCGCAGTAGCGCCTCCTGCCAGTCGGTTTTCCCGGCCCAGCGCAGCAGTTCAACGGGGGTAGCCTGCAGTTGCGTTTGCCACCAGTCGAGCGGAACCGCTGCAACTATCTGATACAGCCACCATGCGCGCTGGCCCAACTTTTCGCCTTTGGGCTTAGTTTCTTCCAGCGCATCGGCCTTCCACTCTGGTAAGAACGCCTCCGGGGCATCAAGGGCGACGCGCAGCATTTTTTCTTTGCCGGATAAGCCTTTTAGCCTTTCAAGTAAGGTCTCAGGAGCGGGGGATGAACTGAGCAACGGCGCTAACCGAGACTTCATGCGCGAGATCCAGGCGCTTTCCGGCAGACAACACAGTAACCGTGCCGCAGTTTGCCGCACCTCTTTGCTGCGATCGGATAATGTCTGTTCCAGAAAGGCTTCGTCGTGTTGGGAGATCCCCACTTCCAGCACAGCCAGCAGCTGTGCGCGTTCGCGGGCATCCAGCGAACTCATCTCCTGCGCCAGCCGATCGCGACCCTGTTCCGGGGCGCGAATGCGCATTTGCGTCAGATATTGCAGACGCTGTTCGGACGTGCCGTGCAGCCACATTTCTTCATCCAGCGGAGCGTCAGTGGAGGCGAGAACATAGCCCCAATCGGCGTTGATTTGCGCCAGCCAGCACCCGCGAGCGCCCAGAACATTGGACAGGATGCCGCGTAGAGATGGCTTTTGCGCTCCATAATTCAGCAATGCTGGTAACAGCAGGGGCGGAGGAAGAAGTTGACGACGGACCAATAGATCAAGCGCCGACCACAGCAACCGCGGCGGTCCTTCTGACAGCAGCAGATGCAGCAGTCCCGCAAAAGCCGGGTTGTTTATTGGCTCGGCATTTTCTTTATCGATTTCCGGCAGCGGTGCGGGGTCAATCGCCTGCGGCACCCAGCCAGCCAGATGGCAGAGCGCCAGAACGCCCGCCGAGCGCAGTAGCTGTTGCTCTGCGGATGTGTTATTCGCCAGTTCAGACAGTAACAGCCCAATCTCACTTTGCGACGCCGACGGTGTAAACGCTTTTTTGTCTGTGCCGAGTAGCGCTGTGCGGGTTAAATTTTGCCATTCGTTCATTGTGCGCCTCCGGTTGCCCAAATGACGCTACCGGCAAGCCAGGCGCTACAGGGCGTCAGCTGCTGACCATCCCATTCCCCCATTAGCATAAACGGCGCGCCGCCGCTGGCCGCCAGTAACCGCCAACCCTCGTCCGACGACAGGTGCGTCGGTAAGTGCTGGCCCTGTGTCGAGACGAATCGCCAGCCGCTCTCGTGCGGGTAAATCAATATTTCGCTTACTCGCAGCGGCAGAGGCCATTGCCAGGGATTCGCGCTAAGCCGCTGCGCCATGTCATGCAGCGCGTCCGGGAGGGGTAATTCTGCAAGCGGGAATCTTTCACCGCGGGTAAACGGCTCCACAACCCGCGCCCGTAGCGGTGATGCGCCAGGGAAAAAGGCAAGCGCGCCCTGGCAGACTTGCCCGGTGATAAAGTGCTGGGGAAAGTTTTTACTACCGTGTGAATAGTCCAGCAGTAGCGCGGTGCGGTGGCTCTTTTCTCCGTACAGCCAGACCCGGCGTCGCCACAGATTATTCCCTTCTTGCGCGCTTTGACCTAAGACCTGCCAGTTATCGAGGCAGGTTAATCCGTCAGTGACGTCGTGTTTATCCGGGGGTATTCCCAATGCCGCATGGAGATCGCTAAGTTGTGCCGGGGATAACATTTGTTGCTGGCGCCAGGCGTCAATAATCAGCTGTAGCTGCCCCAGTTCTTTGCACAGGCTCGATGGCCATACCTCGGCGGTAGTAAAATGAGTGGTCAGATTGTTCAGGCGAGCGGCAATTCCCGGTAGTTGGGCGTCGACCATGCGGGCGGCGATCCCGGCAAAAGGCAACTGTTGTGCAGAGATCTGCGCCAGACCGTGGCGGATCAGGTCGTGCATCCACTGTTCGAGGAAATCCAGCCCCGCCGTCATTTTTTGGTTGCGTGCCGCTTCCCGTTTGGCGGCAGCCTGCGGGTCGGCAGCTTTTGCCTCAGCCTGCTCTTTCTTCTCTTCTTTGCGAACCGCCCGCTGCTGGCGCGAGGTTAGCCACTCGCTTACCCATTCCGGCGGCTCGCCAGCGGTGAAACTTGCGGTGTGTTGCACCTGGAGAAAAAGCAACGCAAGGCTATGTTTACAGGGGAATTTACGGCTGGGGCAGGAACATTTACAGGCCAGATCCTGTCTGTCGATTCGTACCTGATAAGGGCGGGAGCCGCTACCTTTACACTCTCCCCAGAAGGCAGCCTCGCTATATCCGAGCGTCGGCCATTTTGCGGGAGCAACCAGGCCACGAGCCGCTTTAACCGAGGCGTCATCGGGCGCCAGGGCTTGCACTGATTCAACGGTCAGTTCCATTACAATTCTCTATTGGCGTGGGGAAATCGATGGGGTCAAGGAGGCGTTAAGCAAAGCAGGAGGAGACTGTTTTCCGTAACAGCGTATTGCGCGTCCATCGCAAATTTGTAGTGAGTATAGCGGGCGGTAAATTCAGGAAACAATGGCGGATAGCGGAAAGTGTAGTTTTTCGGAAAAAGATAACTTTATCCCGTGTAACCCGTTTTAAGCGGGCTACACGGGAGGCTGCAATTTAAACTTCCAGCCAGTTCATAATGCCGTCTGCCGCTTTGCGACCTTCGGCAATGGCGGTAACGACCAGATCGGAACCACGGACGATATCGCCGCCAGCAAAGATTTTCGGGTTGCTGGTCTGGAAAGCGTTGTCGTTGCCTTCCGGGGCGATAATGCGCCCCTGCGAATCCAGCTCGACGCTGTGTTTTGCCAGCCATTCCATGCTGTGTGGACGGAAACCAAACGCCATGATCACCGCATCTGCCGGAACGATATGTTCTGACCCTGCCACGATCTCTGCGCGGCGACGGCCTTTGGCATCCGGTTCGCCCATTTCTGTGCGCACCATTTTTACGCCGCTGACTTTGCCGTTACCGTTCACTTCTATACCCAGCGGCTGGACGTTGAATTTGAACTCAACACCTTCTTCCCGCGCGTTTTTCACTTCGCGGCGGGAACCCGGCATGTTCTCTTCATCACGACGATAGGCACAGGTAACGTGCTTTGCCCCCTGGCGTACAGACGTGCGCACGCAGTCCATCGCAGTGTCGCCACCGCCAAGGACCACCACGCGTTTGCCTTCCATGCTGACGAACGGTTCGTCGTTGGTTTCGCCAAAGCCCATTAACTGTTTGGTGTTGGCGATAAGGAACGGCAGCGCTGCGTACACGCCATCGGCGTCTTCGTTTTCCAGCCCGCCGCGCATTGACTGATAAGTCCCGACGCCAAGGAACACGGCATCGTAATCACTCAGCAGATCGTCCAGCTGTACGTCGCGGCCCACTTCGGTATTGAGTTTGAATTCAATACCCATGCCCGTGAAGATTTCACGGCGGCGCGTCATTACCTCTTTTTCCAGCTTGAAGGCCGGAATACCGAAGGTCAGCAAGCCGCCGATTTCCGGGTGACGGTCGAAGACGACTGCTTTTACGCCGTTGCGCGTCAGGACATCTGCACACGCCAGACCCGCCGGGCCTGCGCCGATAATCGCCACTTTTTTACCGGTCTGTTTCACGCCGGACATATCCGGACGCCAGCCCATCTCGAACGCTTTATCGTTGATATAGCGCTCAATGTTGCCGATGGTCACTGCGCCGAACTCATCGTTCAGGGTGCAGGAACCTTCGCACAGACGGTCTTGCGGGCAGACACGTCCGCACACTTCCGGCAGGGTATTGGTCTGATGCGACAGTTCCGCCGCTTCAAAAATACGCCCCTCGTTGGCGAGCTTCAGCCAGTTCGGGATGTAGTTGTGTACCGGGCATTTCCACTCGCAGTATGGGTTGCCGCACGACAGGCAGCGGTCAGCCTGCGCTTTGGCCTGGCCTTCGGAAAACGGCTCGTAAATTTCAACAAACTCAATTTTGCGGATCTTCAGCGGTTTCTTTGGCGGATCAACGCGCTGCAGGTCGATAAATTGATAAACATTCTGACTCATTGTTGCTACCCCTTACTGCGCCTGCACGCGCAACTCTGCTGCGCTACGACTACGGTGACCCAGCAGTGCTTTTACATCACTGGACTTCGGTTTAACCAGCGCGAATTTCGTGGCGAAGGTTGACCAGTTCGCCAGAATCTCTTCACCGCGCTGGGAACCGGTATGCTGCACATGCTCGGTGATAAGACCACGCAGATGCTCTTCATGGATCGCCAAATCGTCAACGCTTAAGACCTCGACCAGTTCCGGGTTAACGCGTTTGCGGAAATCGCCGCTTTCATCGAGAACGTAAGCGAAGCCACCGGTCATGCCCGCGCCGAAGTTAACGCCGGTTTTACCCAGAATACAGACAATACCGCCCGTCATATATTCACAGCCGTTGTCGCCAATGCCTTCTACCACGGTGATAGCACCGGAGTTACGTACGCCGAAACGTTCACCCGCGCGGCCTGCGGCATACAGACGACCTCCGGTCGCGCCATACAGGCAGGTGTTGCCGATAATGCTTGCTTCATGGCTGCGGAAGGCTGAGCCAACCGGAGGACGAATGGCAATTAAGCCGCCCGCCATGCCTTTACCGACATAGTCGTTAGCATCGCCGGTCAGATACAGTTCCACGCCGCCCGCGTTCCACACACCGAAGCTCTGGCCTGCGGTGCCGTTGAAGTATGCTTTGATCGGATCGGCAGCCAGCCCCTGATCGCCGTGCGTCTGGGCGATATAGCCTGAAAGCGACGCGCCGACAGAACGATCGGTGTTGCGGATATCGAACCAGAAGGTTTTGCTCTGGCGTTCATCGACAAACGGTTTTGCCTGTTGCAGCAACTGCGCGTTCAGTAGGCCGTTATCAAACGGCGGGTTGTTTTCGGTGCAGTAGAGTGCCTTACCTGCATTTGGCTCGGCAGTTTCCAGCAGCTTCGACAGCGCCAGTTTCTGCTGTTTGGCGGTGAAACCGTCCAGCTCTTTCAGCAGGTCGGTGCGACCAATCAGATCCACCAGACGCGTTACCCCCAGCTGTGCCATCAGCTCGCGGGTTTCACGGGCGATAAACTCAAAGTAATTAGTCACTTTGAACGGCAGGCCGTGATAGTGATTCTTACGCAGTTTGTCATCCTGAGTTGCTACACCCGTGGCGCAGTTGTTCAGGTGGCAAATTCGCAGATATTTACAGCCAAGCGCTACCATCGGGCCAGTGCCGAAGCCGAAGCTTTCTGCGCCGAGAATCGCCGCTTTGATGATATCAACGCCGGTTTTCAGGCCGCCATCAACCTGCAAACGGATCTTGTGACGCAAGCCGTTGGCAACCAGCGCCTGTTGGGTTTCAACAAGCCCCAGCTCCCACGGACAGCCTGCGTATTTCACCGATGAAAGCGGACTTGCGCCGGTGCCGCCGTCATAGCCTGCGATGGTGATTAAATCGGCATAAGCTTTTGCCACGCCAGTCGCGATGGTGCCTACGCCCGGTTCGGAAACCAGCTTCACGGAGATCATCGCTTTTGGATTGACCTGCTTGAGGTCGAAAATCAGCTGCGCTAAATCCTCAATAGAGTAGATATCGTGGTGCGGCGGCGGGGAGATCAGCGTCACGCCCGGCACCGAATAGCGCAGTTTGGCAATGTAAGGAGTGACTTTATCACCCGGTAACTGACCACCTTCACCCGGCTTCGCGCCCTGGGCGACTTTTATCTGAATGACGTCGGCATTGACCAGGTACGCCGGAGTAACGCCGAAGCGACCGGACGCCACCTGCTTGATGCGCGACACTTTGTTAGTGCCATAGCGCGCCGGGTCTTCACCGCCTTCGCCGGAGTTTGAGTTACCGCCGATGCTGTTCATCGCTTCCGCCAGCGCCTCGTGGGCTTCCGGGCTTAACGCGCCGATAGACATCGCGGCGGTATCGAAGCGTTTAAACAGTTCGCTTGCCGGTTCAACATCGGCAATGTTGACTGCGTTTTCACCCGGCGTAATTGCCAGCAGATCGCGCAGCGTGGTTGCCGGACGCTCATTAACCAGCTTCGCGTATTCCTGATAGTCGCTATACTCGCCGCTCTGTACCGCCTGTTGCAGCGTGCGCACCACGTCCGGGTTGTAGGCGTGGTATTCGCCGCCGTGCACGTATTTCAGCAGGCCGCCCTGGCTGATGGGCTTACGCGCCAGCCAGGCACGTTTCGACAGATTCAGCAGATCCTGCTGGAAGTCTTCAAAGCTAGCCCCCCCAATGCGGCTAACCGCCCCCTGGAAGCACAGGCCCACGACATCATCGTGCAGACCGACCGCTTCAAACAGTTTCGAGCAGCGGTAAGAGGCGATGGTGGAGATGCCCATTTTGGACATGATTTTGTACAAGCCTTTGTTGATGCCGTTACGATAGTTGAGCATCACGGTACGATAATCTTTGGCAATCGCGTGGGTGTCTACCAGACGGCCCAGCGTTTCATAGGCAAGGTACGGATAAATAGCCGTCGCGCCGAAACCCAGCAACACGGCGAAGTGGTGCGGATCACGGGCGCTGGCGGTTTCGACGATGATGTTGGCATCGCAACGCAGGCTTTGATCGACCAGACGGGTCTGGATCGCGCCAACCGCCATCGGAGCCGGAACCGGCAGGCGATCTTTAGCGATATTCCGGTCGGAGAGCACCAGCAGTACGGTGCCGCTACGTACCATTTTTTCGGCTTTGTCGCACAGTTCTTTCACCGTCGCTTCGAGCGTGGTTTTAGTGACGTCAAAGGTGATATCCAGCGTATCTGCGCGGTAGTGATCCTCTTTCATCGTCGTGAGCTGTTTGAAATCGGAATAGAGCAGAATCGGCGATTTAAAGCTTAAACGGTGCGCCTGGCCTTCTGCTTCGCAGAAGACGTTCATTTCGCGGCCAATGCTGGTGGCGAGCGACATAACATGCGCTTCACGCAGCGGGTCGATTGGCGGGTTAGTCACCTGGGCAAATTGCTGGCGGAAGTAGTCGTAAATAATGCGCGGCTGACTGGAGAGCACGGCGAATGGGGTGTCGTCGCCCATCGAACCGACCGCTTCCTGACCGTTTTCACCCAGTACGCGGATCACCGAATCCAGCTCTTCCGCGCTGTAGTTAAATTGTTTCTGGTAGCTGGCAAGCGTGTCGTCGTCCAGTTCGCGGCTACCCACTTCTTCATCGGGCAGATCTTCAAACGGTACCAGACGGCGGACGTTTTTCTCCATCCACTCTTTATAAGGGTGGCGGCTTTTCAGATCGTCATCGGTTTCTGCCGAGTGCAGAATACGCCCACTGCGGGTGTCGATCACCATCAGTTCGCCTGGCCCCACGCGGCCTTTTTCGACCACTTCGTCAGGCTGATAATCCCAGATACCGACTTCAGAGGCGCAGGTAATGAGCTTATCTTTGGTGATGACATAGCGTGCCGGACGCAGACCGTTACGGTCGAGGTTACAGGCGGCAAAACGACCGTCAGACATCACGATGCCTGCCGGGCCATCCCACGGCTCCATATGCATGGAGTTAAAGTCAAAGAAGGCACGCAGTTCCGGGTCCATATCCGGGTTGTTCTGCCAGGCGGGTGGCACTAACAGACGCATGGCGCGGATGATATCCATCCCGCCTGCCAGCAGCAGTTCCAGCATGTTATCCATGGAACTGGAGTCAGAGCCGGTTTCGTTGACGAACGGCGCGGCGTCGTGCAGGTCAGGGATCAGCGGCGTCTGGAATTTATAGGTACGCGCACGCGCCCATTGGCGGTTACCAGTGATGGTGTTGATTTCACCGTTATGCGCGAGGTAGCGGAACGGCTGTGCCAGCGGCCAGCGCGGTACGGTGTTAGTGGAAAAGCGCTGGTGGAACAGGCAAATGGCCGATTCCAGACGCAGGTCCGCAAGATCCAGATAAAAGCGCGGCAGATCCGCCGGCATACACAGACCTTTATAGATGTTCACCAGATTCGACAGGCTACAGACGTAGAAGTCTTTGTCGGCTTCGAGACGCTTTTCAATGCGGCGGCGGGCGATAAACAGACGGCGCTCCATATCGCGTGGACGCCAGCCTGCCGGGGCGTTCACAAAAATTTGCTCAATGCGTGGCAGAGAGGAGAGGGCGATTTCACCCAGCACGCCTTCGTTAGTGGGGACATCACGCCAGCCCACAATCGACAATGTTTCGCGTTGCAGCTCTTCTTCAACGATGCGGCGTGCGGCAGCGGCGAGTTCAGGATCTTTATTCAGGAAGAGCATCCCGACAGCGTAGTTTTTTGCTAAACGCCAGCCGCGCTCCTGCGCAACGATGCGAAAAAAGCGATCCGGTTTTTGTAACAGCAAGCCGCAACCGTCACCGGTTTTACCATCGGCGAGAATCGCGCCACGGTGCTGCATGCGGGCCAGTGCGTGTATTGCAGTACGCACTACCTTGTGGCTAGGTTCGCCTTCTATGTGGGCGATCAGGCCGAAACCACAGTTATCCCTCTCAAGGGATTTATCGTACAACATATCGTGAACCTCCCCCAGGCTCTGCGGGAACCCCACTTCCGAACCGCTGCGCACGGGCACAGAAAGAGCGTGGCGACGGGGTTTGCGTGTCATACGCGCACCTCGCATTCGCCCCCTTGTTGTCCTTTTCGCATCGGTTAATACGGTGAAGAGGGGATCTCAATTACTGCATAAATATGATGAGCAGGCTGCTCATCCAGAAAGCTTCCAGCGGATTTCCAACTTATCGGGAAAGCTGATACAGGTCAAATGGCAAGCTTATTGGTACAGAAATGTGCTTTAGCGCAAAATTCTTTATTAATTGTCTGAAATTAAAGTGGATTTTCTATTTAAGGCTAAAAGGGCGTCGTTAGAGAAACAGTCAATTCCTGACTGTCATAAAGGCGTGTTAACCCTTATCCTGCCTTGAACTGACGAGAAAACCAGCATTTTATACTGCCTTAATTGGTAATAACGTTTCATGCTACTGTTTTTGCCTAAAATCCATAAGGAGATAAAAAAATCTGACACAAGATAAGCAAAAGTGATTTATGTGATTGTGCATGAAATTTCGGTAATTTTGATTGATTATGCAGTTGATAAAAGCAGGCCGGGACGATTGATCCAGGTCATCGCCGAATTGAGCTAAAAATGGCAGGCTTTGGCCTCTTTTCAAGGCGCGGTCTATCAGATTATGCAGTTACAGAAATTAGTCAATATGTTTGGTGGTGATCTCACCCGTCGTTATGGGCAAAAGGTGCATAAGCTGACGCTGCACGGCGGTTTTAGCTGCCCTAACCGTGACGGTACCATCGGGCGTGGTGGCTGCACATTCTGTAATGTGGCCTCGTTTGCCGATGAAGCGCAGCAGCATCGTTCCATTGCCGAGCAACTGGCGCACCAGGCGAATTTAGTTAACCGCGCTAAACGCTATCTGGCCTACTTTCAGGCGTATACCAGCACCTTTGCGGAAGTTCAGGTGCTGCGTTCTATGTATCAGCAGGCGGTGAGCCAGGCCAATATTGTCGGTTTGTGTGTTGGTACCCGCCCGGACTGCGTGCCGGATGCGGTGCTGGATCTGCTTTGCGAATATAAGGACCAGGGTTACGAAGTGTGGCTGGAGCTGGGGCTACAAACCGCCCACGACAAAACGCTGCATCGCATCAATCGCGGTCATGATTTTGCCTGTTATCAGCGCACGACGCAGCTGGCGCGTGAGCGTGGGCTGAAGGTGTGTTCTCACTTAATTGTCGGCCTGCCTGGCGAAGGGCAGGCTGAATGTTTGCAAACGCTGGAGCGAGTCGTTGAAACTGGCGTGGACGGCATAAAGCTGCATCCGCTGCATATTGTGAAAGGCAGCATTATGGCGAAAGCCTGGGAAGCGGGGCGTTTGAACGGTATTGAACTGGAAGATTACACGCTCACTGCCGGAGAAATGATTCGCCATACGCCACCGGAAGTGATCTACCACCGCATTTCCGCCAGCGCCCGTCGCCCGACGCTGCTTGCTCCTCTGTGGTGCGAAAATCGCTGGACGGGAATGGTCGAGCTGGATCGTTATCTGAATGAACATGGCGTACAGGGATCGGCGCTGGGACGTCCGTGGCTACCTCCAACGGCGTAGGCCATTGAGGGGAATTCCGCATTTCTCACACAATTTATAACGTAACTGTCAGAATTGGGTATTATTGGGGCAGGTTGTCGTGAAGGAATTCCCTAATGAAGCAAATTCGTCTGCTGGCGCAGTATTATGTTGACCTGATGATGAAGTTAGGTCTGGTGCGCTTCTCAATGTTGCTGGCGCTGGCCCTCGTCGTTCTTGCCATTGTGGTACAAATGGCGGTAACCATGGTGCTGCATGGTCAGGTCGAAAGCATTGATGTTATTCGTTCTATCTTCTTTGGTTTGCTGATTACGCCGTGGGCGGTCTACTTTCTATCGGTGGTCGTCGAGCAACTGGAGGAGTCACGGCAACGTCTGTCACGACTGGTGCAAAAACTGGAGGAGATGCGCGAGCGCGATTTGAGCCTCAACGTTCAGTTAAAAGATAATATTGCCCAGCTAAATCAGGAAATCGCCGTTCGTGAAAAAGCGGAAGCAGAACTGCAGGAAACCTTCGGCCAACTGAAAATTGAAATCAAAGAGCGCGAAGAGACACAAATTCAGCTCGAGCAGCAATCCTCATTCTTACGTTCCTTCCTTGATGCTTCACCCGACCTGGTTTTTTATCGTAACGAAGATAAAGAGTTTTCCGGCTGTAACCGCGCGATGGAGCTGCTGACCGGAAAAAGCGAAAAACAACTGGTTCACCTGAAACCTGCTGATGTTTACTCACCGGAAGCCGCCGCAAAAGTCATTGAAACCGATGAAAAAGTGTTCCGTCATAATGTGTCACTGACCTATGAACAGTGGCTGGATTACCCGGACGGGCGCAAAGCCTGCTTTGAAATCCGTAAAGTGCCGTACTACGACCGCGTGGGTAAACGTCACGGTTTGATGGGCTTTGGTCGCGACATTACCGAGCGTAAGCGGTATCAGGATGCGCTTGAACGGGCCAGCCGCGACAAAACGACGTTTATCTCCACCATCAGTCACGAATTGCGTACGCCGCTGAATGGTATCGTCGGCCTGAGCCGCATTCTGCTGGATACCGAACTCACCGCCGAGCAGGAAAAATATCTCAAAACCATCCATGTTTCGGCCGTCACGCTGGGGAATATCTTCAACGATATTATCGACATGGATAAGATGGAACGGCGCAAGGTCCAGCTTGATAATCAGCCGGTTGATTTCACCAGCTTCCTTGCCGATCTGGAAAATCTCTCCGCCTTGCAGGCGCAACAAAAAGGATTGCGCTTTAACCTGGAGCCTACGCTGCCATTACCGCATCAGGTCATTACCGACGGGACGCGTTTACGGCAGATCCTGTGGAACCTCATCAGTAACGCCGTCAAATTCACCCAGCAAGGCCAGGTTACCGTGCGCGTGCGCTACGATGAAGGCGATATGCTGCATTTTGAAGTGGAAGATTCCGGCATTGGCATTCCGCAGGATGAGCTGGATAAAATTTTCGCCATGTATTACCAGGTGAAAGACAGTCATGGCGGTAAACCTGCCACCGGCACCGGTATTGGTCTGGCCGTTTCTCGTCGTCTGGCGAAAAATATGGGCGGCGATATTACGGTTACCAGCGAACAGGGCAAAGGTTCAACCTTTACGTTGACGATCCACGCACCGTCGGTGGCAGAAGAGGTCGATGATGCGTTTGATGAAGACGATATGCCTTTACCGGCGCTGAATGTACTGCTGGTGGAAGACATTGAACTGAACGTGATTGTCGCGCGTTCTGTGCTGGAAAAATTAGGTAACAGCGTTGATGTCGCCATGACCGGCAAGGCGGCGCTGGAGATGTTTAAACCGGGCGAATACGACCTGGTATTGCTGGATATTCAGTTGCCAGATATGACCGGGCTGGATATCTCTCGTGAACTGACGAAGCGTTATCCGCGCGAGGATTTACCACCGCTGGTGGCCTTAACCGCTAACGTGCTGAAAGACAAACAAGAGTACCTCAATGCTGGAATGGATGATGTGCTGAGTAAGCCGCTTTCTGTTCCGGCGCTAACCGCGATGATCAAGAAATTCTGGGATACCCAGGATGATGAGGAGAGTACGGTGACGACAGAAGAGAACAGTAAATCAGAAGCATTGCTCGATATTCCCATGCTGGAACAGTATCTCGAACTTGTAGGACCGAAGCTGATCACCGACGGGTTAGCGGTATTTGAGAAGATGATGCCGGGATATGTTAGCGTGCTGGAGTCGAATCTGACGGCGCAGGATAAAAAAGGCATTGTTGAGGAAGGACATAAAATTAAAGGTGCGGCGGGGTCAGTGGGGTTACGCCATCTGCAACAGTTGGGTCAGCAAATTCAGTCTCCTGACCTTCCCGCCTGGGAAGATAACGTCGGTGAATGGATTGAAGAGATGAAAGAAGAGTGGCGTCACGACGTAGAAGTACTGAAAGCGTGGGTGGCAAAAGCTACTAAAAAATGACCCCGGCTAGACCGGGGTGCGCGAATACTGCGCCAACACCAGGGAAATCTTGGCTGCGCCGTAAATTATTATGATGAGTTACAAGGGCACAGCACTGTTTTTCAGGCCGCACGCAGTTAAGATAGCAAAACTTAAATGATTTGTTACATGAATCAGTTAAATGTGTGATGCGTAGCATTTTTATTAAAAAAATTAATGTGTTTCAGTCAATTGCGAAAGGATGATCACAATGAAGAAAATTGGCGTAATTCTGAGCGGATGCGGCGTCTATGACGGTTCTGAAATTCATGAAGCGGTGTTGACGTTGTTAGCTATTTCACGCAGCGGTGCGCAGGCGGTCTGCTTTGCACCGGATAAGCAGCAGGTTGATGTAATCAATCATTTAACTGGCGAAGCGATGCCGGAAACGCGCAATGTGCTGATTGAAGCGGCACGAATAACGCGTGGTGAGATCCGCCCTCTGGCCCAGGCCGATGCCGCTGAGCTGGATGCGTTGATTGTGCCGGGGGGGTTTGGTGCGGCGAAGAATTTAAGCAACTTTGCCCGTCTGGGGAGTGAATGCACCGTTGACCGTGAATTAAAGGCGCTGGCACAAGCGATGCATCAGGCCGGAAAACCGCTTGGTTTTATGTGTATTGCCCCGGCGATGCTGCCGAAAATTTTCGATTTCCCGCTGCGTTTGACCATCGGTACTGATATTGATACCGCAGAAGTGCTGGAAGAGATGGGCGCGGAGCATGTGCCGTGTCCTGTCGATGATATCGTGGTTGATGAAGACAATAAGATTGTCACCACCCCTGCATATATGCTGGCGCAGAACATTGCAGAAGCGGCGAGCGGCATTGATAAGCTGGTTTCCCGCGTGCTGGTCCTGGCGGAATGAGTAAAAGCCGCTTAACGGTGTTTAGTTTCGTTCGCCGTTTTCTTCTGCGGTTAATGGTTGTCCTCGCCGTTTTCTGGGGCGGGGGCATCGCGTTGTTTAGCGTTGCGCCTGTTCCCTTCTCAGCGGTAATGGTTGAGCGGCAAGTCAGCGCCTGGCTGCATGGCAATTTTCGTTACGTGGCACATTCTGACTGGGTCAGTATGGATCAAATCTCGCCGTGGATGGGACTGGCGGTGATTGCCGCAGAAGATCAGAAATTTCCTGAGCACTGGGGCTTTGATGTCGCTTCCATTGAGCAAGCCCTGGCGCACAACGAACGCAATGAAAACCGTATTCGCGGTGCGTCAACGATTTCTCAGCAGACAGCCAAAAATCTCTTTTTATGGGATGGGCGCAGCTGGGTTCGAAAAGGGCTGGAAGCCGGATTAACGCTGGGGATAGAAACGGTCTGGAGCAAAAAGCGTATCCTGACGGTTTACCTGAATATCGCCGAATTTGGCGACGGTGTGTTTGGCGTCGAAGCTGCGGCACAACGTTATTTCCACAAACCCGCGAGCAAGCTTACCCGGTCGGAAGCTGCATTACTGGCAGCTGTATTACCTAATCCACTTCGTTTCAAAGTCTCCGCGCCATCGGGCTACGTGCGTAGCCGTCAGGCGTGGATTTTACGGCAGATGTATCAGTTAGGCGGTGAGCCGTTTATGCAACAACACCAGCTTGATTAAGCTTCGCGCGAAGTGAGGGCCAGCGTTTTGCTCTCACGAGGTTGCAGATCTTTCTGCAGGGCAATAGCCAGCGCCGGTTGGGCGATAAATCGTTTCCACAACCGCTCTTGCTTACGCAGACAACACCACTTCGACCAGGTCGCCAGTGGAATCAATGTGCTTTCACCAATGTTGTCGCAGACGACGGGGATAACCTCTGACTCACTGATGCGATGACAAAGGATATTCTGCGGCTTCAGCGACATCGTCACGATACGGTTATCCTGTAAATAACGCTTCAGCTGTTTCAGTAGCTGGCGCAGTTGTGCAATGTCTTCTTCGTAACGGCATTGTTCAGCAAATTCGGTCAGCGTAATGGAGGGCTTGCCGTCAAAATCTGCAATCACATCGTAGACATAACCGGTTCCGCAATCCGTCTCAACGGTACCGTGATAGCGCGGTATTCCACTCCAGTCTTTTAACCGGCGACCAAGATGCGCGTAGTACTTTAACTCACGGCGGATCTCTTTATCGCCACCATCGCCACGATGGTAGACAATCTTGATACAGCGTTGGGCATCTTCCGGATGCGCATAACATTTCCGATGTCTTCCGGTGCCCAGGGGACTTTGTTCAGATAAGCGAATCATGCCATCTCCTGGAAATATTTTCTGACGATCTCCAGTATGGTCGATTAACTTAAACAAAACCTAAACAATGCCTCTTAAGGTTTTCTTAAGGTTCTTCTGAAAGTAAAAAGCGCACAAAATGTACAAATGACGTTGATTGAGAACGATTTCAGTACGTGATTTTCTTATTGTCGGGGGGAGTTTGAAGGGAGTTGTATGTCAAAGTGATGAAGATTAATCTTCATCAAAACCAGAATTAAAGAGGGCGATAACGGCGGCCAGTGCTTCCTCTTCCTGTGGACCGGTCGCTTCAACTTCAATCTGCCGTCCTTTGGCAGAATCCAACATCAGCAGCGCAATAACGCTGTTGGCTTCAGCCTCGGTGCCTTCGTCATTACGTAACAGCACTTCAGCGTCAAAACCTTGCATTAATTCAAACAGCTTCATTGCAGGCCGGGCATGCATGCCCAGCTTGTTTGTGATTTCAACAGTTTGCTTGACGGTCATGGTTTACGTTTTTCCAGCGTACGATGGCGTGACTGGACGTTTTTACCGCGCGAGCGGAAGTAGTCAGCCAGTTGCTCTGCAATATACACCGAACGGTGCTTCCCGCCGGTACAACCAATGGCGACCGTCAGGTAGCTACGGTTGTTGGTTTCCAGCATAGGTAACCATAGCTCAAGATAGCTTCGCGTCTGGTAGATAAAATTGTGTACTTCTGTGTGGCGGTCGAGGAACGCGGCGACAGGCTTATCCAGACCTGTCATTGGACGCAGTTTCGGATCCCAGTGCGGGTTCGGCAAGAAGCGCACGTCAAAGACGTAATCTGCATCGATAGGGATACCGTGTTTGAAGCCGAAAGACTCAAAGACCATGGTCAGTTCGCGTTCACGTTTACCCAGCAGACGGGTACGCAGCATTTCAGCCAGCTCGTGAACGGACATTTCTGAGGTATCGACAATCAGATCCGCTCGCGAACGCAGAGGCTCCAGCAAATCGCTTTCTTTGTCGATAGCACTTTCCAGCGACAGGTTTTTGCTGGAAAGCGGATGCAGTCGGCGCGTGTCACTGTAACGACGAATTAAGGTATTACGGTCGGCATCCAGGAACAGTAGTTGCGGTGAGAAAGCGTCAGGCAGGTTACTCATCGCCTGTTCGAATATTTCTGGTGACTCCGGCATATTACGAACATCAATGCTGACGGCGGCAGAAATCTCGCGATCGGCCAGAGTTCGAGCCAGATCGGGTAACAACACTACGGGAAGGTTATCCACGCAGTAAAAACCCATATCTTCCAGCGCACGCAGGGCGACAGATTTACCTGAACCTGAACGTCCGCTGACGATCATCAGTACCATGTACTGTTTCTCCTCACAACGTCTAAAAGAGACATTACCGAATAACTACGCTTCATCCGGAGTACCTTCGGTATCCGTAATGATTTGATACAGCTCTTCATCGCTCTGGGCTGCGCGTAAACGGCGGCAGATGGTTTTGTCCGCCAGACGTTTCGCCACCAGTGACAGAGTATGCAGGTGCGTTTTAGTTTGGTCTGCCGGCACCAGCAGGGCAAAAAGTAAATCCACCGGTTGGTTGTCGATGGCATCGAAAGCTATAGGCGTTTCGAGCTGAACGAAAACGCCAACGGCGCGCAGAGTATCTTCTTCCAGTTTGCCATGCGGAATGGCAATACCATTGCCGATACCGGTACTGCCCATTTTTTCCCGCGTCAGGATAGCTTCAAAAACCACCTGAGGCGGCAGGCTAAGTTGTTTCGCCGCCAGCTCGCTGATGATTTCCAGGGCGCGTTTTTTGCTCTGACAGTGGACGCGGCTTCGCGTACATTCCCTGTTAAGAACACTGCTAAGCTGTAGAGTTGTATCATTATTTGTCATAATTTCACCTAAGAACCTGCCCACTCAAACAGTGGAACAGGCTCGGAGCATTAACCGTACAAATGGCCCGTTGTGCCGCACAACAGGCCGCCATGCACATGCTAATTGCCCGGACAATTAGTGTTGTTTCAGTTTATCTTTATGTTTGGTCAACTGGCGTGCCAGCTTATCAATTAAGCCATCAATGGCAGCGTACATGTCCTGACCTTCCGCGCTGGCATGAATTTCACCACCGTTTACATGCAGTGTTGCATCTGAGGTGTGGGTGACTTTCTCCACTTTCAGAACAACATAGACCTGGTTGATTCGGTCAAAATATTGCTCAAGTTTGGCAAATTTGGCTGTAACAAATTCGCGCAGTGCCTCGGTGATCTCGACGTTATTTCCGGTAATGTTGAGCTGCATAGTGTCTTCCTTATCGGTTGGGTCAAACGAGCTGTTTACGCTGGTTTGACGGCGGAATGGATAAAGACTCTCGGTACTTCGCAACAGTGCGGCGTGCCACCATGATACCTTGTTCCGACAGCAAAGAGGTTAACTTGCTGTCGCTCAACGGTTTCGCTGGGTTTTCCGCCGCGATTAATTTCTTCACCAGCGCACGAATCGCCGTGGAGGAAGCTTCGCCGCCGCCCTCGGTATTGACGTGACTGGAAAAGAAATACTTCAGTTCAAAAATGCCTCGTGGACTATGCAGGTATTTTTGCGTGGTCACGCGAGATATCGTCGATTCATGCATTTCGACAGCCTGGGCGATATCGGCCAGTACCATCGGTTTCATATATTCTTCACCTTGCTCAAAGAAGGCCTGCTGCTGTTCAACGATACAGCGACTCACGCGCAGTAGCGTATCGTTACGGCTTTCCAGACTCTTGATCAACCATTTGGCATCCTGCAGATTGCTGCGGATAAACTGGCTGTCACCATCGTTGCGCGCGTTATTGCACATCGAGGCGTAGTGCTGGTTGATTTGCAGACGCGGAATGCTGTCACTGTTGAGTTCTACCGTCCAGTGACCGTTATGCTTACGCACCAGCACATCTGGAATGACATACTCAGGTTCGCCAGTCTGGATCGACTGCCCGGGGCGCGGATCGAGCGACTGGATCAGATTGACGGCTTCTTTCAGCACATCTTCTTTCAGACGCGTGACGCGCATTAAAGTGCGGAAGTCGTGATTGGCTAACAGATCGAGATGATCGCTAATAATCAGTCTGGCCTCTTCCAGCCACGGCGTGGTTTTATCGAATTGGGAGAGTTGGATCAGCAGACAGTCACGCAGATCTTTTGCCGCCACACCGACTGGATCAAACCGTTGGATCCGCTTAAGGACGGCTTCAACTTCGTCGATGTCAATCTCTTCATCGCCCATACTTTCGAGAATATCTTCCAGCGGGACAGTCAGATAACCGGTGTCATCAACGGCATCGACGATAGAGGTAGCAATAGCGCGGTCAGTGTCGGAAAACGGTGTCAGCTCGACCTGCCACATCAGGTAATCCTGCAAGGTCTGCGTCGTTTCGCCCTGATAGACCGGCAGCTCGTCGTCAATGTAGTCACCGCTGGTGCCGGATGGTGTACCAGCGGTGTAAATGGTGTCCCAACTGGCATCGAGCGGCAGCTCTTCCGGCATCTCTTTTTGTTCGAGCGCGTCGGCGGTGTCCAGCGTTTCACTGTCTTGCGTTTCGCGGGTGTCGATTTCTTCATGAGTGTCGATTTGCTCAAGCAGCGGATTACTCTCCAGCGCCTGCTGTAGCTCCTGCTGAAGTTCCAGCGTCGACAACTGCAACAGACGAATTGCCTGTTGGAGCTGTGGCGTCATCGCCAGTTGTTGGCTAAGCCTGAGTTGCAAACCTTGCTTCATGTTCAGAATCGTACTCTCCTGCTAAAACGTCGCAAACTTCTACCCTATCAGAGTCTGAAGTCTTCCCCAAGGTATACACGCTTAACGTGTTCGTCTTGTAAGATTTCTGTAGGCGTGCCGTGGGCGATCAAATGCCCCTGACTGACGATATAAGCGCGTTCACAAACCGCCAGTGTTTCACGCACGTTGTGGTCAGTGATCAGTACGCCCAGGCCGCTGTCGCGCAGGTGTTCAATGATGCGTTTAATGTCGATAACCGAGATCGGGTCAACCCCGGCAAACGGTTCGTCGAGCAGAATAAATTTCGGATTCGCAGCCAGTGCGCGGGCAATTTCTACACGGCGACGTTCACCCCCGGAGAGTGACTGCCCCATGCTGTCACGCAGGTGCTCAATGTGAAACTCTTCCATCAGCTCGTTCGCGCGGTCTTCACGTTGTTCAGCAGACAAGTCGTCACGAATTTGCAGTACCGCCATCAGGTTATCGTAAACGCTGAGGCGACGGAAAATGGAGGCTTCCTGTGGCAGATAGCCGATACCGCGGCGCGCGCGTGCATGCAGAGGCAGCAGACTGATATCGTCATCATCAATAATGATGTTGCCCGCATCGCGCGGCACAATGCCTACAACCATGTAGAAAGTGGTGGTCTTACCGGCACCGTTTGGCCCCAGCAGACCGACAATTTCCCCGGAGTTGACGGTCAGGCTGACGTCTTCTACCACGCGACGGCCTTTATAGGCTTTTGCAAGGTTCTTTGCAGTTAATGTTGCCATAACGAATTAATTACCCTTCTTCTGTGCCGGGGTCTGGCCTTTGTTGTTTTTGTCCTGCAGCTGCGACGGCACCAGAACGGTGGTTACGCGCTTACCTTTGTCGCTGAAAGCCTGCATTTTCTGCTCTTTCACCAGGTAAGTGATCTTATCGCCCTTAATGTTGCTATCGACCTGCTGCAGATAAGCATTACCCGTCAGAACGACAAAATCTTTTGCCAGTTCGTAGTGCATCTGGGAAGCGTGACCTTCAACGGGTTTACCATTGTCCTGCATCTGGTAGAACGTTGCCGGTTTACCGTAGCCGTCAATCACTTCTTTACCTTGTTCGCCGCCCGGACGGGTAACGACCACTTTGTCGGCATTAATTTTGATGGTGCCCTGGGTGACGATGACATTACCGGTAAAGGTAACCACGTTGCCTTGCATATCAAGAGATTGCTGGTCCGATTCAATGTGGATCGGCTGATCAGTGTCTCCGGTTACAGCAAATGCCGGAATGCTGGCGGCCAGAAGTGAGCTGGCAAGCACAAGATTAAGGCTGAGTTTGTTTGTTTTGAATTTCATAGGATGTTCTAACCTTTTCAATCAGCTCGGCGTTCTTGCTGCGTAAGTTGCCGCGCATTTTCAGACCGCTGGAGTTAAATGTTGTTCCGTATAACGTGACGAGGTCTTCAGAGGTAACATCCTGCGTCACCAGATTGATCTGCGCGTTATCCGTCGTGATTCTGCGAAGTTGAGAGTCCGGCACAAGTGCGTTGACTTCAACGTGTCCATATAAATAGAGCATCCGGTCATTGGTCAGCTTGGCTTTATCTGCTTTTACTGACCATGTCGGGATTTTATCCTTATCAAACGTGGTAAGTACCGGCTGCGTAAACCACGAAACGGCCTGATCGGAATAATATTCAACATGTTGAGCAATCAATCGATAGCTTAGTGCCCCTTCTGGGTTATAGACGAGCGTGTCCGTATGCTCGCTTTTATAGGTGGGATCATTGTTGTTGACGACCACCTGGGCGGTATCGTCTTTTTCGGCCATATTAATGCCGATCATCACCAGAACCGCCAGTGATAGCACAATGATAACCCAACGTCTGGCTTTACTCATATCGATTGCCCTTTGGCTTCATCCAGTTTGCCCTGCGCCAGGAGTAATAAGTCGCAAACTTCTCGCACTGCGCCACGACCGCCAGCAATGCGCGTCACGTAATCGGCGCGCGGGATCAACAGTGGATGCGCATCGGCCACGGCGACGCTTAACCCCACTTTTTCCATTACCGGCCAGTCGATGAGATCATCGCCGACATAAGCCACATTTTCCGGGGCAATCGCCAGTTTTTCCAGCAGATCGCTAAAGGCGATCAGTTTGTTTGACTGCCCCTGATACAAGTGAGTGATCCCCAATGTGGCACAACGATCTTCTACCAGTTTAGCCTTTCGCCCGGTAATGATAGCGACTTCAATATCAGAGGTGAGCGCACAACGAATGCCATAACCGTCACGAACATTGAACGCTTTCAGCTCTTCGCCATTATTGCCCATATAAATCAGGCCATCTGACAGTACGCCATCGACATCGAGGATCAGCAGACGAATATTCTCTGCTTTTGCCATAACGTCGGCGCTGACAGGGCCGTAACAGGTCGCAAGCGACGCACCTGCTTTGCTCATTGTTGTTTATCCTTGAATCTTTACACTACGCCTGCACGCAGTAAATCATGCATATGTAACACACCGAGTAAATGGTCGCCATCGGCAACCATCACGGAGGTGATATGGCGGGACTGCATTAAGTTCAGTGCCTCAACGGCCAGAATGCCAGGGCGCACACGTATTCCCCCCGGCGTCATCACATCGGCAATACTTAACTGACGAACATCCACGCCCATATCGAAGACACGGCGTAAATCACCGTCGGTAAAGATGCCTTCAATCATCATATTGTCATCGCAAATGACAGTCATACCAAGATTTTTGCGGGTAACTTCCAGCAACGCGTCACGCAGACTGGCCGTTTTCTTAACATGCGGGATCTCATCGCCCGTATGCATAATATCGTTTACGCGCAGCAGAAGTTTACGACCCAGTGCGCCGCCTGGGTGTGAGAGCGCAAAATCTTCAGCAGTAAAGCCGCGTGCTTTTAACAGCGCGACAGCGAGGGCATCGCCCATAACCAGCGTGGCGGTGGTGCTGCTGGTCGGTGCCAGCCCTAACGGACAGGCTTCTTTCGCTACTTTAACACACAGATGCACATCTGCGGCGCGCGCCATGCTGCTCTCCGGGCGACCGGTGATGCAGATTAACGGTACGTGAAGACGCTTAAGCACTGGAATTAAGGCCGTGATTTCGCTGGATTCACCTGAGTTAGAGATAGCAATCACCACATCCTGTGGGGTGACCATGCCTAAATCACCATGCGCGGCTTCACCAGGATGGACGAAAAATGAAGGTGTACCGGTGCTGGCAAACGTTGCCGCCATTTTGCGCCCGATGTGCCCCGATTTCCCCATCCCCATGACGACAACTTTCCCTTTACACCAGAACATCTTTTCACAGGCAAGCGTGAAATTCTGATTGATGTATTGATCAAGCTCCGCCAGGCATTCACGTTCAATCGCCAGGACTTCTTTACCTGCTTGCTGAAAGTCAAAACCCGGTTGTAACTCTACGTGCGACATAATGCGTTTCCAGTTATTCAACGAGTATTGGCGATAACCAGTACAACATCGCCAGCCATACGATAAATCCGCCAGTTAATAATACCCCTACACCACGGCCCGATTGCGGGGAGCGCCGCCAGCACAGCAACGCAAAAATAATGCTCACCAGCAACATCACGCTGTAGTCACGACTGTACGCCAGTGGATCAATCTCTCCTGGCGTTATCAGCGCGGGTAAACCCAACACGATGACAATATTAAAGATGTTTGCGCCAATAATATTTCCGACCGCAATGTCGTTTTCACCTTTGCGAACCCCCGCTATTGCGGTTGCCAGTTCCGGCAGGCTGGTTCCGATAGCAATTGCCGTCAGACCCATCGTCAACTCGCTGATGGCAAAGTAATTCGCCAGCACCGTGGCGTTATCAACCACCATCCGCGTGGCCACTGGCATGATGATAAGCGCAATGCCGAGCCATAAAAACGCGACGGGCAATCCGCCGTCACGCGGCAGCTCTGCAAGCTGCTCTCTGGTCAGGCTGTCAGTCCCCTGACGTTCAGCCTGACGTGCAAGTTTAACAATGAACAGCAGCCATAGCACAGCCAGAAAGAGGAGAAAGATACCATCGCTGCGACTAAGTTGTCCGTCATAGAGTACGGAACCGGCCACCACGCTGACCAACAACATTAAGGGTAATTCACGGCGTAGAACATCGGAATGGACGGTAAAAGGACGAACCAGCGCAGCCAGACCGAGGATCAGCAATATATTGATAATGTTTGAGCCGAGGGCTGTACCAACGGCTAAATCGCGTTGTTCGTGCAGAGACGCGGCAAGCGAGACGATGATTTCTGGTAACGATGTACCAATACTGACCACCGTCATGCCGATGATTAGCGGCGGGATGCCAAAGGTTCGGCAAAGAATAGACGCGGCAAAAACCAGGCGGTCGGCACTGTAAACGACCAAAAGTAAACCAACAATTAACAGTGCCGTAGCTAAAAGCATCTAACGTCCTTTCTTCAGGTATACTCGCCGGTCCGCTGAAGATTTTCAGAAAGCCGTAACGGATTCTTAATTTTGACTTTATGCGGCTAAAAAGTAAAACAAATGCCAGCTTTCGCTAACCACGGCGGGTAATATTCTGTAAATATGTTGGGTTCAAGGTTAAATTGAGCGCCATGCTTAGAAAATCAACGCAAGACGAAGGGTGAATTATGGAGCAGTCTGTGGCGAATTTAGTCGATATGCGCGATGTCAGTTTTACGCGTGGCAATCGCTGCATCTTCGATAATATTTCCCTGACCGTGCCGCGAGGGAAGATCACGGCGATCATGGGGCCATCGGGCATCGGTAAAACGACGCTACTCCGTCTGATTGGCGGGCAAATCGCACCAGATCATGGTGAGATCCTTTTCGATGGTGAGAATATTCCGGCGATGTCTCGTTCGCGCCTGTATACAGTGCGCAAACGGATGAGCATGTTATTTCAGTCCGGGGCGTTGTTCACTGATATGAACGTATTTGACAACGTCGCCTATCCACTGCGGGAACATACCCAACTTCCCGCGCCATTGTTGCATAGTACGGTGATGATGAAGCTGGAGGCAGTGGGGCTGCGTGGAGCGGCTAAACTTATGCCTTCTGAACTTTCCGGTGGGATGGCGCGGCGTGCAGCGCTGGCACGTGCGATTGCGCTGGAGCCGGATCTCATCATGTTTGATGAGCCCTTTGTTGGGCAAGATCCCATCACCATGGGCGTACTGGTGAAGCTGATTTCTGAGCTGAACAGCGCGCTGGGTGTGACTTGTGTGGTGGTTTCTCACGATGTGCCGGAAGTGTTAAGTATTGCCGATCACGCCTGGATCCTGGCGGACAAAAAAATTGTCGCTCATGGCAGTGCCCAGGCGTTGCAGGCGAATCCTGATCCGCGCGTACGTCAGTTTCTGGACGGGATAGCTGACGGGCCTGTTCCGTTCCGCTATCCTGCCGGCGATTATCACGCTGATCTTTTACCAGGGAGTTAAGCCACTCATGCTGTTAAATGCGCTGGCGTCGCTCGGACATAAAGGGATTAAAACCCTGAGAACGTTCGGGCGGGCCGGGTTAATGTTATTCAATGCGCTGGTCGGCAAACCGGAATTTCGCAAACATGCGCCGCTGCTGGTGCGCCAGCTCTATAATGTCGGCGTCCTGTCGATGCTGATTATTGTAGTTTCTGGCGTGTTCATCGGAATGGTGTTGGGGCTGCAAGGTTATCTGGTTCTGACCACTTATAGTGCGGAAACCAGTCTGGGTATGCTGGTGGCGTTATCGCTACTGCGTGAACTGGGGCCGGTGGTTGCCGCGCTGTTGTTTGCCGGGCGTGCCGGTTCGGCGCTAACCGCAGAAATCGGCCTGATGCGCGCTACAGAGCAACTCTCCAGTATGGAGATGATGGCGGTGGATCCGCTGCGTCGGGTTATTTCTCCCCGTTTCTGGGCTGGGGTTATTTCATTACCACTGTTGACGGTTATCTTCGTCGCCGTGGGGATCTGGGGCGGATCGCTGGTCGGCGTCAGTTGGAAAGGCATTGATAGCGGGTTCTTCTGGTCGGCAATGCAAAATGCCGTCGACTGGCGTATGGATCTGGTCAACTGTCTGATTAAGAGCGTGGTGTTTGCCATCACGGTGACGTGGATTTCGTTGTTTAACGGCTACGACGCCATCCCGACGTCTGCCGGGATTAGCCGGGCAACCACTCGCACCGTTGTCCACTCGTCTCTGGCTGTTCTGGGGCTGGATTTTGTGCTGACCGCATTGATGTTTGGGAATTGAGTTCATGCAAACGAAAAAAAATGAAATTTGGGTGGGTATCTTTTTATTAGCAGCACTGCTTGCGGCGCTTTTTGTTTGCCTGAAGGCAGCGAACGTGACGTCTATACGTACTGAACCGACCTATACGCTTTATGCGACGTTCGATAACATTGGCGGCCTGAAAGCGCGCTCTCCGGTCAGCATTGGTGGCGTTGTTGTGGGCCGGGTGGCGGATATTACGCTGGACCCGAAAACCTATCTGCCACGCGTAACGCTGGAAATTGAACAACGTTATAACCACATTCCTGATACCAGTTCGCTGAGCATTCGTACTTCCGGCCTGCTGGGGGAACAATATCTGGCATTAAACGTCGGTTTTGAAGACCCGGAACTGGGGACTGCTATCCTGAAGGATGGCGATACAATTCAGGACACCAAGTCTGCGATGGTGCTGGAAGATCTCATTGGTCAGTTCCTTTACGGTAGTAAAGGCGATGACAATAAGAATAGTGGCGATGCGCCTGCTGCTGCGCCAGGTAATAATGAAACCACTGAACCTGTGGGTACAACGAAATAATTTCAGGAGAACCGACGCATGTTTAAACGTTTAATGATGGTCGCTTTGCTGGTGATTGCACCGCTGAGTGCGGCAACCGCGGCAGACCAGACCAATCCGTATAAGCTGATGGACGAGGCGGCGCAGAAAACGTTCGATCGCCTGAAGAATGAGCAACCGCAAATTCGGGCCAACCCGGATTATCTGCGTACCATTGTTGATCAGGAACTGTTGCCATACGTACAGGTGAAATACGCCGGTGCGCTGGTGCTGGGCCAGTATTACAAGAGTGCGACCCCAGCTCAACGTGATGCTTACTTTGCCGCTTTCCGTGAGTACCTGAAGCAGGCTTACGGTCAGGCGCTGGCGATGTATCACGGTCAAACCTATCAGATTGCGCCAGAACAGCCGCTGGGCGATAAAACCATTGTGCCTATTCGCGTTACCATTATTGACCCAAATGGCCGCCCGCCGGTGCGTCTGGACTTCCAGTGGCGTAAAAACTCCCAGACGGGCAACTGGCAGGCTTACGACATGATTGCTGAAGGCGTCAGTATGATCACCACCAAACAAAACGAGTGGGGAACGCTGCTGCGTACCAAAGGTATCGACGGCCTGACTGCACAACTGAAATCGATTTCTCAACAGAAAATCACTCTGGAAGAGAAAAAATAATGAGCGAGTCACTGAGCTGGATGCAGACGGGTGACACGCTGGCGCTATCCGGAGAGCTGGATCAGGACGTTCTGCTACCGCTTTGGGAAATGCGTGAGGAAGCGGTGAAGGGGATTACCTGCATCGATCTTAGCCGTGTGTCCCGCGTGGATACGGGTGGACTGGCACTGCTGCTCCATCTTATCGATCTGGCGAAAAAGCAGGGCAACAATGTGACGCTTCAGGGGGTAAACGACAAAGTGTATACCCTCGCGAAATTGTATAATTTGCCTGCTGATGTTCTGCCTCGTTAAATTTTTTCAGGCCGGATATGGCGTTAACCGCCTGTCCGGCAAACCTGCCTGCAAGTCGAGCCTTGTCTGATTTATCAGCGAGGCTTTTTGCTTATTTATGCCAGCGCAACTTTGCTCTAAGATGTTTCGCTGATTTATTAACTGATGATTGAAGATCCCATGGAAAATAATGAAATTCAGAGCGTGTTGATGAACGCTCTCTCCCTCCAGGAAGTCCACGTTTCCGGCGATGGCAGCCACTTTCAGGTTATTGCCGTGGGTGAGTTGTTTGACGGCATGAGTCGGGTTAAAAAACAGCAGACGGTCTATGGCCCGCTGATGGAATATATTGCGGATAACCGCATTCATGCTGTGTCGATCAAAGCGTATACCCCTGCGGAGTGGGCGCGCGATCGCAAACTGAACGGCTTTTGAGCTATGGGCGATTCGCCGGTAGCGGATATGAATTGTTAACTGAGAACAAACTAAATGGATAAATTTCGTGTTCAGGGGCCAACGAAGCTCCAGGGCGAAGTCACAATTTCCGGCGCTAAAAATGCTGCTCTGCCTATCCTTTTTGCCGCACTACTGGCGGAAGAACCGGTAGAGATCCAGAACGTCCCGAAACTAAAAGACGTCGATACATCAATGAAGCTGCTAAGCCAGCTGGGTGCGAAAGTAGAACGTAATGGTTCTGTGCATATTGATGCCCGCGACGTTAATGTATTCTGCGCACCTTACGATCTGGTTAAAACCATGCGTGCTTCTATCTGGGCGCTGGGGCCGCTGGTAGCGCGCTTTGGTCAGGGGCAAGTTTCACTGCCTGGCGGTTGTACGATTGGTGCACGTCCGGTTGATCTACACATTTCTGGTCTCGAACAATTAGGCGCGACCATCAAACTGGAAGAAGGTTACGTTAAAGCTTCCGTCGATGGTCGTTTGAAAGGCGCACATATCGTGATGGATAAAGTCAGCGTTGGCGCAACGGTGACCATCATGTGTGCTGCAACCCTGGCCGAAGGCACCACGATTATTGAAAACGCAGCGCGTGAACCGGAAATCGTCGATACCGCGAACTTCCTGATTACGCTGGGTGCGAAAATTAGCGGTCAGGGCACCGATCGTATCGTCATTGAAGGTGTGGAACGTTTAGGCGGCGGTGTCTATCGCGTGCTGCCGGATCGTATCGAAACCGGTACTTTCCTGGTGGCGGCGGCGATCTCTCGCGGCAAAATTATCTGCCGTAACGCGCAGCCAGATACTCTGGACGCCGTGCTGGCGAAACTGCGTGACGCTGGAGCGGACATCGAAGTCGGCGAAGACTGGATTAGCCTGGATATGCATGGCAAACGTCCGAAGGCTGTTAACGTACGTACCGCGCCGCATCCGGCATTCCCGACCGATATGCAGGCCCAGTTCACGCTGTTGAACCTGGTGGCAGAAGGGACCGGATTCATCACCGAAACGGTCTTTGAAAACCGCTTTATGCATGTGCCAGAGCTGAGCCGTATGGGCGCGCACGCCGAAATCGAAAGCAATACCGTTATTTGTCACGGTGTTGAAAAACTTTCTGGCGCACAGGTTATGGCAACCGATCTACGTGCATCAGCAAGCCTGGTGCTGGCTGGCTGTATTGCGGAAGGGACGACGGTAGTTGATCGTATTTATCACATCGATCGTGGCTACGAACGCATTGAAGACAAACTGCGCGCTTTAGGTGCAAATATTGAGCGTGTGAAAGGCGAGTAATTGTCTGAGAGCTGGCAGCCCCGTTCGCGGGGCTACCGCCAGACCACTCATTTTTTCGGTTTAGTGTAGCTACGCATCAACTGCGTTCTGTCGATAAACTCATGGGTCTGCGGATCATGGTAGCGAGATGGCCAGATAATCCAGGGGTCAGTTCCCAGGGCTTTCGCAATAATCATCTCTCCTTTCGGCCAGGGGCGCGATAATGCGTTCGCCAGCGTTGAGGAACTCAAACCATTTCTGCGAGATTCCGCCGCCATTGACGTTCCCTTCTTGCGCAAACCCGCAATGATGTCAGCGGGATGCCAGTCAATGAAATTACTTTCCATCTTTCCTCACTCCTTAAGTTAGTCGCTTTCATTCAGAACACTTCTTCTGTCGAGCATCACTATACTCCTGATGGCCTATTGCTCTAAAAAGTTCCTGTAAAGAGTGTGAATATTCAGAATATATAAAGATACATACACTGGTTTTTCAGGCGTTATTGCGCTGAATAAGTGTTTTTATGGAACTTATTGGAATCATCCCGCGCACTGCGCGGGATGAGGGGGAGGGGATTAACGATCGCGTTGAACAGCGATGTGCGCGAGGCCGATGAGTGCTTCTCGCCACGGGGTGTCCGGGAGCACCTGTAACGCTGCGATGGCTTTGTCTGCTTCTTCCTCGGCACGCTGACGCGTCCATTCAAGAGATCCACAAGCGTTCATTGCTTCCAGAACCGGTTCCAGAAGATGGCGACCGTTACCCTGTTCGATGGCGGTACGAATCATCTGTGCCTGTTCTGGTGTGCCATGATGCATTGCATGCAGCAGCGGCAGCGTCGGTTTACCTTCGTTCAGATCGTCGCCGATGTTTTTACCTAACTGTTCGCCATCGGCATTGTAATCGAGTAAATCGTCGATCAACTGGAAAGCAGTGCCGAGATAGCGCCCATAATCCTGCAGGCCTTTCTCCTCCTCCGGCGTACAGCCAGCCAGAATCCCGGAACACTGCGCGGCAGCCTCAAACAGACGCGCGGTTTTGCTATAGATAACGCGCATGTAGTTTTCTTCAGTGATGTCCGGATCGTTAACGTTCATCAGTTGCAGAACTTCACCTTCTGCGATGACGTTTACGGCTTCTGACATGACTTCCAGCACTTTGAGCGAGCCGAGGCTGGTCATCATCTGGAACGCGCGGGTATAAATAAAATCGCCTACCAGCACGCTGGCGGCATTGCCAAATGCGGCGTTGGCGGTAGCTTTACCCCTGCGCATATCTGATTCATCCACAACGTCGTCGTGCAGCAGAGTCGCCGTGTGGATAAACTCGATCAGGGCAGCAATGGTGACATGCGCATTTCCCTCATAGCCAACAGCTCGTGCAGCCAGTACAGCAATCATCGGACGAATACGTTTACCGCCGCCGCTGACGATGTAATAGCCTAACTGATTGATCAGTTGGACGTCGGAATTAAGCTGCTCAAGGATTGCCGCATTAACACCCGCCATATCTTGCGCGGTTAACTCATTGATTTTTTCTAAATTCATCGCAAAAGCCGGGCTTTTCGCCCCGATTACCTTACTGTGAACAAAGGCAACTTAGGGTTTATGGTTAGGAATATAGGGTGATTGTACTGAAAAAATGGCACAGATAAACGTTACCGTACAAGTTGTGTTTTTTTTCTTCGTGTATTGACTGTAGCACTTGTCAAAGGCGTGCGTTTTGCGTAATATTCGCGCCCTATTGTGAATATTTATAGCGCACTCTGAATCATTGAAAAGGTGTGCGCGGAAGCGGAGTTTTATATGTACGCGGTTTTCCAAAGTGGTGGTAAACAACACCGAGTAAGCGAAGGTCAGACCGTTCGCCTGGAAAAGCTGGACATCGCAACTGGCGAAACTGTTGAGTTCGCTGAAGTGCTGATGATCGCAAACGGTGAAGAAGTCAAAATCGGCGTTCCTTTCGTTGATGGCGGCGTAATCAAAGCTGAAGTTGTTGCTCACGGTCGTGGCGAGAAAGTTAAAATCGTTAAGTTTCGTCGTCGTAAACACTATCGTAAGCAGCAGGGCCATCGTCAGTGGTTCACTGATGTGAAAATTACTGGCATCAGCGCCTAAGACCTGAGGAGAGATTTCAAATGGCACATAAAAAGGCTGGCGGCTCCACACGTAACGGTCGCGATTCAGAAGCTAAACGCCTGGGCGTTAAGCGTTTCGGTGGCGAATCCGTTCTGGCGGGTAGCATCATCGTTCGTCAACGTGGTACCAAATTCCACGCTGGCGCTAACGTAGGTTGCGGTCGTGACCACACTCTGTTTGCTAAAGCAGACGGTAAAGTGAAATTCGAAGTTAAAGGCCCGAAAAACCGTAAATTTATCAGCATCGAAGCTGAATAAGTTTTTCGCGTCCCGGTAACGGATGAAAGCCCCGCAACACGTTGCGGGGCTTTTTACATTCGATAACCGGTAAAAATGCGCATGGTGCGACGTTAATCCGCAAATGCGCTTTGCAGGGAATACGGTATGAAGCAGCAGGCAGGCATTGGCATTCTTTTGGCGCTCACCACAGCAATTTGCTGGGGGGCGTTGCCAATCGCAATGAAGCAGGTGCTGGAGGTGATGGAACCTCCGACAATCGTGTTTTACCGTTTCTTGATGGCGAGTATTGGCCTTGGTGCCATTCTTGCGGTGAAGAAGAGGTTGCCGCCATTACGCGTGTTTCGTAAGCCACGCTGGTTGATTTTGTTGGCAGTGGCGACCGCCGGGCTGTTTGGGAACTTCATCCTGTTCAGCTCATCCTTGCAATACCTGAGTCCGACCGCTTCGCAGGTGATTGGGCAACTCTCGCCAGTTGGCATGATGGTTGCCAGCGTATTTATCCTGAAAGAGAAAATGCGCAGCACTCAGGTTGTAGGGGCATTGATGCTCCTGAGCGGCCTGGTGATGTTTTTTAACACCAGTCTGGTCGAGATATTTACCAAGCTCACCGATTACACCTGGGGAGTAATCTTTGGGGTCGGTGCGGCGACGGTGTGGGTGAGTTATGGCGTGGCGCAAAAGGTTTTATTGCGTCGGCTGGCCTCACCGCAGATCCTGTTTTTACTGTACACTTTATGTACAATTGCGCTCTTCCCTCTGGCAAAGCCTGGAGTGATAGCGCAGCTTAGCCACTGGCAGCTCGCATGTTTAATTTTTTGCGGACTGAATACATTGGTAGGATATGGCGCCCTGGCGGAAGCGATGGCTCGCTGGCAGGCAGCGCAGGTGAGCGCGATCATCACGCTCACCCCACTGTTTACGCTGTTTTTTTCAGATCTTTTATCACTGGCCTGGCCCGATTTCTTCGCCAGACCGATGTTAAACCTTTTAGGTTATCTCGGTGCGTTTGTCGTGGTTGCGGGCGCGATGTATTCCGCCATTGGTCATCGTATTTGGGGCGGATTACGTAAGCATACAACGGTGGTATCGCAACCCCGCGCAGGCGAATGATTTACGGAGAATAAAATGAAGTTTGTTGATGAAGCATCGATTCTGGTCGTTGCAGGTGATGGCGGTAATGGTTGCGTGAGCTTCCGCCGCGAAAAGTATATTCCGAAAGGCGGCCCGGATGGCGGCGACGGCGGTGACGGCGGTGACGTATGGATGGAAGCCGACGAGAACCTGAACACGCTTATCGATTATCGTTTTGAAAAATCTTTCCGCGCAGAGCGTGGTCAGAATGGCGCAAGCCGCGACTGTACCGGTAAGCGCGGTAAAGACGTGACGATTAAAGTGCCGGTAGGTACGCGTGTTATCGACCAGGGTACCGGTGAAACCATGGGCGATATGACCAAACACGGTCAGCGTCTGCTGGTTGCTAAGGGCGGCTGGCACGGTCTGGGCAATACCCGTTTCAAATCGTCAGTTAACCGTACACCACGGCAGAAAACTAACGGTACGCCGGGCGATAAGCGTGAGCTGCTGCTGGAGCTGATGCTGCTGGCTGACGTCGGTATGTTGGGGATGCCAAACGCGGGTAAATCGACCTTTATTCGTGCGGTATCGGCGGCTAAACCGAAAGTGGCGGATTATCCGTTTACCACTCTGGTGCCAAGTCTTGGTGTGGTACGAATGGACAACGAAAAGAGCTTCGTTGTTGCCGATATTCCAGGACTGATTGAAGGCGCTGCGGAAGGCGCTGGCCTGGGCATTCGCTTCCTGAAGCACCTGGAGCGTTGCCGCGTTCTGTTGCACCTCATCGATATCGATCCGATTGACGGCACCGATCCGGTTGAAAACGCGCGTATTATTATCAGCGAGCTGGAAAAATACAGCCAGGATCTGGCGGCGAAACCGCGTTGGTTAGTCTTCAACAAGATCGATCTGCTGGATAAGGCAGAAGCCGAAGAGAAAGCGAAAGCGATCGCTGAAGCGCTGGGCTGGGAAGATAAATATTATCTGATCTCTGCGGCGAGCGGACTGGGCGTGAAAGATCTCTGCTGGGATGTGATGACCTTTATCATTGAAAACCCGGTCGTGCAGGCTGAAGAAGCGAAACAGCCAGAGAAAGTCGAATTCATGTGGGATGATTATCACCGTCAGCAGCTTGAAGAGATTGCTGAAGAGGATGATGAAGACTGGGATGACGACTGGGACGAAGACGACGAAGAAGGCGTTGAGTTCATTTACAAGCGTTAATCAGCAAAACCCCGGCCATGCGCCGGGGTTTCTCTTTAGACTAATTGTTCTGGTAAATATCTTTATACAAACGGCTTTCAAAACGTACCAACGGAATACGGCGATTACGCTGATCCGCCGGTTCTACTGCATAGCCAGAAAGATATTGTACAAACGCCATTCGTTGCCCGCTCGCCGTGGTAATGAATCCCGCCAGGTTATATACCCCCTGCAACGAGCCGGTTTTCGCTGAGACTTTGCCATCCACGCCCGCCTGATGCAGACCTGCACGGTACTGCAAAGAGCCGTCATAGCCCGCCAGCGGCAGCATAGAGATAAAGTTAAGTTCATTGTCGTGTTGGGCTATGTATTGCAGCACCTGCATCATGGTGGCGGGGGCAATCAGGTTATGCCGCGAAAGCCCTGAACCATCGGCAATAATGGTGTTACCAATATCGACACCGGCTTGCTGGCGCAGGATCTGACGCACGGCGTCCGACCCGGCCCGCCATGTTCCAGGCACATTGAAGCGCGCATGGCCGATCATGCGGAAAACCGTATCGGCAATCATGTTGTCCGACTTTTTCAGCATAATCTTAAGCAGATCGTGCAGCGGGGCCGACTGTTTACTGGCAACTACCGTTCCAGGTTCGTTAACTTGAGTCTGGCGCAGCAGTGTTCCGCTCCAGGTGATACCCGCCTGTTTTAACTCATCTTTCAGAATTGCCCCGGCATAGCTGGCACCATCCTGCACGGCAAAAGCCAACGGGAGCGGCTCAGAACGTTGTGGCAGGCATCCGGTCAGCGTAAAGCGGTTCAGGTCGCCTGGCACCACATCCAGCTCGCAGTATTGCGCTTCGGCAGAACCACGGGGGAGGGTGCGTACCTGGCTGAACATCGTAACGGGGTAATAAGATGCCACGCGTATAAAAGCCATATCACCAGGTTTTGGGGCACTATAGAGCGAGACGGAGAAACAGTTGCGGTCAACTATGGCGGCGGCAGGCGGAGCGCTAAAGCATTGTGTCATGTCATTCCATGGCCAGCCGGGGGCTTTATCGTGGCTGGCGAAAATGGAGGTATCTATCAACACATTGCCATCGATTTGGTTGACGCCAGATTTTTTCAAAGTCGCGACCATATTGCGAATATCCTGACGTTTTAACGTCGGATCGGCACCAAATCGCGCTACTAAGTCACCCTTAAGTACACCGTTTTCCACATTACCTTTGGTTTCAAGCGTCGTGGTAAAACGAAAATCGGGGCCGAGTTGAATCAACGCCGCCAGCGCAGTAATCACTTTCTGCGTACTGGCGGGCAGCGCCATCTGCTGACTGTGGTAATCAATAGCGGGGGCCGACGCGCCGACTTTTTGCACCATCAGGGCAAGGTTGGCACCAGCGGGGAGTTGAGTAATGTACTCATCAACATTTGCGGCCTGAACACTGAACGCTATACAGCTGGTCAATCCGATGATAAATCTGGAAAATCGCATAATCTCGCGCTAACAACCTGGAATCGAGCCGTCATACTACGGCGCAACGCCCTATAAAGTAAACGATGACCCTTCGGGAACTTCAGGGTAAAATGACTATCAAAATGTGAATTGTAGCTGACCTGGGACCTGTACCCGGGTCGGTATTTTTTTTGCTTCTGGTCCCGGTGAGGAGTTATGCCGGGCAGGCCGAACAGCCGGGGTGGGTGAAGACTTGCCCCATCAGGAATATTCAAGAGGTATAACAAATGCAAGCTATTCCGATGACCTTACGCGGCGCTGAAAAATTACGCGAAGAGCTGGATTTTCTGAAATCTGTGCGCCGTCCTGAAATCATTGCTGCTATCGCGGAAGCGCGTGAGCATGGCGACCTGAAAGAAAACGCCGAATACCACGCAGCTCGTGAACAGCAGGGCTTTTGCGAAGGCCGTATCAAAGACATCGAAGCCAAGCTGTCGAACGCGCAGGTGATTGATGTCACCAAAATGCCCAACAATGGGCGCGTTATTTTTGGTGCTACCGTAACGGTGCTGAATCTCGATTCTGACGAAGAACAGACTTATCGCATCGTTGGCGATGACGAAGCTGACTTTAAACAAAACCTGATTTCTGTAAACTCGCCTATTGCTCGTGGCCTGATCGGCAAAGAAGAAGATGATGTTGTGGTCATCAAAACGCCGGGCGGCGAAGTAGAATTTGAAGTAATTAAGGTGGAATACCTGTAAGAATTACCCAATACTCAAGATGTTGATGTATTGTAAAGAAAGGAAAAAGGCCGCTATGCGGCCTTTTATCAACGAACAGAGCGTGGCATTTTGCTCTCCTGCCTGCGGAAAAACCCTCGTTTTACACAGCGAATGTGTGTAACTTTAGGATAATCTTAGCGTGGCAGCGAGATTTTACGTTCTTTAGTTGGGCGATAAAGCACCAGCGTTTTACCGATGACCTGTACATTACAGGCGCCGGTTTCGCGCACGATAGCTTCCACGATCAAGGTTTTAGTTTCGCGATCTTCGGTGGCGATTTTCACCTTGATGAGTTCATGGTGCTCTAACGCTTGTTCAATCTCGGCCAGCACCCCTTCGGTCAAACCATTACTGCCAAGCAGAACAACTGGCTTGAGCGGATGTGCCAGACCTTTCAGGTGCTGTTTTTGTTTAGTACTCAGATTCATCGTATTTTTTGCTTACGTTGGGATTGAAAACGGGTCATTCTACCGCCATCTCCCATATATCACCAAATAGGCGCGTAAAAATTTACGCAATTGGTTACGATGAGTTATCCCCATGGGAAAGTTAAATGACAGGTAAGAAGCGTTCTGCCAGCTCCAGCCGCTGGCTTCAGGAACACTTTAGCGATAAATATGTTCAACAGGCACAGAAAAAGGGGTTACGTTCCCGTGCCTGGTTTAAACTTGATGAAATACAGCAAAGTGACAAACTCTTTAAACCGGGAATGACGGTTGTCGACCTTGGTGCTGCGCCAGGTGGTTGGTCACAATATGTGGTCACCCAAATTGGCGGCAAAGGCCGTATCATCGCTTGCGATCTTTTACCTATGGATCCTATCGTTGGTGTGGACTTTCTTCAGGGCGATTTTCGTGATGAACTGGTGATGAAAGCACTGCTGGAGCGCGTAGGCGACAGCAAAGTCCAGGTTGTCATGTCCGATATGGCACCAAACATGAGCGGAACACCGGCGGTGGATATCCCCCGTGCCATGTATCTGGTGGAACTGGCGCTAGAAATGTGTCGTGATGTATTAGCGCCAGGTGGCAGTTTTGTAGTGAAGGTGTTCCAGGGCGAAGGTTTCGATGAGTATCTAAGGGAAATTCGCTCCCTGTTTACGAAGGTCAAAGTTCGTAAGCCGGACTCTTCTCGTGCACGTTCACGGGAAGTGTATATTGTAGCGACCGGGCGTAAACCCTAACCGGGAGATTTCAGACGAAAGTTTGAAAGATGCTGGATATAGAGTATCCTGACGCTGTTTTTAACACAGTTGTAATAAGAGGTTAATCCCTTGAGTGACATGGCGAAAAACCTAATACTCTGGCTGGTCATTGCCGTTGTGCTGATGTCAGTATTCCAGAGCTTTGGGCCCAGCGAGTCTAATGGCCGTAAGGTGGATTACTCTACCTTCCTACAAGAGGTCAATAACGACCAGGTTCGTGAAGCGCGTATCAACGGACGTGAAATCAACGTTACCAAGAAAGATAGTAACCGTTATACCACTTACATTCCGGTTCAGGATCCGAAATTACTGGATAACCTGTTGACCAAGAACGTCAAGGTTGTCGGTGAACCGCCTGAAGAACCAAGCCTGCTGGCTTCTATCTTCATCTCCTGGTTCCCGATGCTGTTGCTGATTGGTGTCTGGATCTTCTTCATGCGTCAAATGCAGGGCGGCGGTGGCAAAGGTGCCATGTCGTTTGGTAAGAGCAAAGCGCGCATGCTGACGGAAGATCAGATCAAAACGACCTTTGCTGACGTTGCGGGCTGCGACGAAGCAAAAGAAGAAGTTGCTGAACTGGTTGAGTATCTGCGCGAGCCGAGCCGCTTCCAGAAACTCGGCGGTAAGATCCCGAAAGGCGTCCTGATGGTCGGTCCTCCGGGTACCGGTAAAACGCTGCTGGCGAAAGCGATTGCAGGCGAAGCGAAAGTTCCGTTCTTTACTATCTCCGGTTCTGACTTCGTAGAAATGTTCGTCGGTGTGGGTGCATCCCGTGTTCGTGACATGTTCGAACAGGCGAAGAAAGCGGCACCGTGCATCATCTTTATCGATGAAATCGACGCCGTAGGCCGCCAGCGTGGCGCAGGTCTGGGCGGTGGTCACGATGAACGTGAACAGACTTTGAACCAGATGCTGGTTGAGATGGATGGCTTCGAAGGTAACGAAGGTATCATCGTTATCGCCGCGACTAACCGTCCGGACGTTCTTGACCCGGCCCTGCTGCGTCCTGGCCGTTTCGACCGTCAGGTTGTGGTTGGCTTGCCAGATGTTCGTGGTCGTGAGCAGATCCTGAAAGTTCACATGCGTCGCGTACCATTGGCACCCGATATCGACGCGGCAATCATTGCCCGTGGTACTCCTGGTTTCTCCGGTGCTGACCTGGCGAACCTGGTGAACGAAGCGGCACTGTTCGCTGCTCGTGGCAACAAACGCGTTGTGTCGATGGTTGAGTTCGAGAAAGCGAAAGACAAAATCATGATGGGTGCGGAACGTCGCTCCATGGTGATGACGGAAGCGCAGAAAGAATCGACGGCTTACCACGAAGCGGGTCACGCGATTATCGGTCGCCTGGTGCCGGAACACGATCCGGTGCACAAAGTAACGATTATCCCGCGCGGTCGTGCGCTGGGTGTGACCTTCTTCTTGCCTGAGGGCGACGCAATCAGCGCCAGCCGTCAGAAACTGGAAAGCCAGATTTCTACGCTGTACGGTGGTCGTCTGGCAGAAGAGATCATCTACGGGCCGGAACATGTTTCTACCGGTGCGTCCAACGATATTAAAGTTGCGACCAACCTGGCACGTAACATGGTGACTCAGTGGGGTTTCTCTGAGAAACTCGGTCCGCTGCTGTATGCGGAAGAAGAAGGTGAAGTGTTCCTCGGCCGTAGCGTAGCGAAAGCGAAACATATGTCCGATGAAACTGCACGTATCATCGACCAGGAAGTGAAAGCACTGATTGAGCGTAACTATAATCGTGCGCGTCAGCTTCTGACCGACAATATGGATATTCTGCATGCGATGAAAGATGCTCTCATGAAATATGAGACTATCGACGCACCGCAGATTGATGACCTGATGGCACGTCGCGATGTACGTCCGCCAGCGGGCTGGGAAGAACCAGTCGCTTCTAACAATTCTGGCGACAATGGTAGTCCAAAGGCTCCACGTCCGGTTGATGAACCGCGTACGCCGAACCCGGGTAACACCATGTCAGAGCAGTTAGGCGACAAGTAAGTTCCCGCATCAGATGACTGTATTTGTACCGAAAACCCCGGGGCGTGCTCCGGGGTTTTTTCTTATCAATTCATACCAGGGATAACACCATGAAACTCTTTGCCCAGGGCACTTCACTGGACCTTAGCCATCCTCACGTAATGGGGATCCTCAACGTCACGCCTGATTCCTTTTCGGATGGCGGCACGCATAACTCGCTGATAGATGCCGTGAAACATGCGAATCTGATGATCAACGCTGGCGCGACGATCATTGACGTTGGTGGCGAGTCCACGCGCCCAGGAGCGGCGGAAGTTAGCGTTGAAGAAGAGTTGCAACGTGTTATTCCTGTGGTTGAGGCAATTGCTCAACGCTTCGAAGTCTGGATCTCGGTAGATACATCCAAACCAGAAGTCATCCGTGAGTCAGCGAAAGTTGGCGCTCACATTATTAACGATATCCGCTCCCTTTCCGAACCTGGCGCTCTGGAGGCGGCTGCAGAAACCGGTTTACCGGTTTGTCTGATGCATATGCAGGGAAATCCAAAAACCATGCAGGAAGCGCCGAAGTATGACGATGTCTTTGCAGAAGTGAATCGCTACTTTATTGAGCAAATAGCACGTTGCGAGCAGGCGGGTATCGCAAAAGAGAAATTGTTGCTCGACCCCGGATTCGGTTTCGGTAAAAATCTCTCCCATAACTATTCATTACTGGCGCGCCTGGCTGAATTTCACCATTTCAACCTGCCGCTGTTGGTGGGTATGTCACGAAAATCGATGATTGGGCAACTGCTGAACGTGGGGCCGTCCGAGCGCCTGAGCGGTAGTCTGGCCTGTGCGGTTATTGCCGCAATGCAAGGCGCGCACATCATTCGTGTTCATGACGTCAAAGAAACCGTAGAAGCGATGCGGGTGGTGGAAGCCACTCTGTCTGCAAAGGAAAACAAACGCTATGAGTAATCGTAAATATTTCGGTACCGATGGGATTCGTGGTCGTGTAGGGGATGCGCCGATCACACCTGATTTTGTGCTTAAGCTGGGTTGGGCAGCGGGTAAAGTGCTGGCGCGCCACGGCTCCCGTAAGATCATTATTGGTAAAGACACGCGTATTTCTGGCTATATGCTGGAGTCAGCACTGGAAGCGGGTCTGGCGGCTGCCGGTCTTTCCGCACTCTTCACTGGCCCGATGCCAACACCGGCCGTGGCTTATCTGACGCGTACCTTCCGCGCAGAGGCCGGAATTGTGATATCTGCATCGCATAACCCGTTCTACGATAATGGCATTAAATTTTTCTCTATCGACGGCACCAAACTACCGGATGCAGTTGAAGAAGCCATCGAAGCGGAAATGGAAAAAGAGATCAGCTGTGTTGATTCGGCAGAACTGGGTAAAGCCAGCCGTATCGTTGATGCTGCGGGTCGCTATATCGAGTTTTGCAAAGCCACGTTCCCGAACGAACTTAGCCTCAGTGAACTGAAGATTGTGGTGGATTGTGCAAACGGTGCGACTTACCACATCGCGCCGAACGTGCTGCGTGAACTGGGGGCGAACGTTATCGCTATCGGTTGTGAGCCGAACGGTGTAAATATCAATGCCGAAGTGGGGGCTACCGACGTTCGCGCGCTCCAGGCTCGTGTGCTGGCTGAAAAAGCGGATCTCGGTATTGCCTTCGACGGCGACGGCGATCGCGTGATTATGGTTGACCATGAAGGCAATAAAGTCGATGGCGATCAGATCATGTATATCATCGCGCGTGAAGGTCTTCGTCAGGGCCAGCTGCGTGGTGGCGCTGTGGGTACATTGATGAGCAACATGGGGCTTGAACTGGCGCTGAAACAGTTAGGAATTCCATTTGCGCGCGCGAAAGTGGGTGACCGCTACGTACTGGAAAAAATGCAGGAGAAAGGCTGGCGTATCGGTGCAGAGAACTCCGGTCATGTGATCCTGCTGGATAAAACCACTACCGGTGACGGCATCGTTGCTGGCTTGCAGGTGCTGGCGGCGATGGCACGTAACCATATGAGCCTGCACGACCTTTGCAGCGGCATGAAAATGTTCCCGCAAATCCTGGTAAACGTGCGTTACACCGCAGGTAGCGGCGATCCGCTGGAGCATGAATCAGTCAAAGCTGTGACCGCAGAAGTTGAAGCGGCGCTGGGTAGCCGTGGACGTGTGCTGTTGCGTAAATCCGGCACCGAACCGTTAATTCGCGTGATGGTGGAAGGCGAAGACGAAGCGCAGGTGACTGAATTTGCACACCGCATCGCCGATGCAGTAAAAGCCGTTTAAAGCGTTAGATAACTGGCTAAAAAGGCGGCGATTGTCGCCTTTTTTCTCAGCGAACACATCGGTTTTGCTGTTTTTTTCCGCAGTTGATACAATGCGATAAAATTGCCCTTGCGAAGGTCATTCGCTTTGGTTAGTATTCACACCCGCTTCAGTGGGAAAGATTAAAAACTCCCGCTTTATTGGTTGAAGCATTGGTACGCGGCAACTCCGCAAGGAACAGGTTGATTATGTACGAAGCTCTTTTAGTAGTTTTCCTTATTGTGGCAATTGGCCTTGTTGGTCTGATCATGCTGCAGCAAGGTAAAGGCGCTGATATGGGAGCCTCCTTCGGAGCAGGCGCTTCCGCTACGCTGTTTGGTTCAAGTGGTTCTGGTAACTTCATGACCCGCATGACGGCGCTGCTGGCAACGTTATTCTTCATCATCAGTCTGGTGCTGGGTAACATCAATAGCAATAAAACCAATAAAGGTAGCGAATGGGAAAACCTGAGTGCGCCGGCGAAAACCGAACAAACTCAGTCAGCTGCTCCGGCTAAGCCGACCAGCGATATCCCGAACTAAAAAGTAGTATCCGTGCCGAGGTGGTGGAATTGGTAGACACGCTACCTTGAGGTGGTAGTGCCCAATAGGGCTTACGGGTTCAAGTCCCGTCCTCGGTACCAAATTCCAGAAAAGAGACGCTGAAAAGCGTCTTTTTTCGTTTTGGTCCTGGTCTGAGGAATGGTTGTCAGGTATCTGTATCTCGTCCAGTTGCTTTACTCGTAGCTGGTACCTTGAAACGATGGTGCCGGTACGCCTTAGTTATAAACTTTTCCCTTCTGCTGACATAATTGGCACTTTATTGTGTCAACTCCAGTTCCGGTACGAATACGGATATGTTTACTTCTCGATAAACCATCCTGCTCCTGTCAGTATAACTACTGATGGCTACGTTCTGCGTAATGTTTAGAGACGCATTGATAATGTTATTTAATTACTGAGAACGCAATGGTCGCATCATTTAAAAAGAAAAAACTAACAGTGTTTCGGTCTGATATGGATCAGAGTTGAAAAACATGTCTGATATAAAATTGAACATTGTTGATAATTGTTTATATTGGTTGTGAACCTGGATTTCTGGATGACAGTATTCAACAAATTTGCTAGAAGTTTTAAATCTCATTGGTTGTTGTATCTTTGTGTTATTGTTTTTGGTATTACGAACTTAGTCGCCTCTTCCGGAGCGCATATGGTTCAGCGATTGCTGTTCTTCGTCCTGACCATCCTGGTTGTTAAACGTATATCATCCCTTCCGCTTCGCCTGCTTGTTGCCGCACCATTTGTGTTACTGACTGCGGCAGACATGAGTATTAGCCTCTATTCATGGTGTACCTTTGGTACAACTTTCAATGATGGATTTGCGATTAGTGTGCTGCAGAGTGATCCGGATGAAGTTGTGAAAATGTTGGGGATGTATATCCCTTATCTATGTGCTTTTGCTTTTTTATCCCTTCTTTTTTTGGCAGTAATAATAAAATATGATGTTTCCTTGCCGACAAAAAAAGTGACAGGAATATTATTGCTGATTGTCATTTCGGGCAGTTTATTTTCAGCTTGTCAATTTGCTTATAAAGATGCAAAAAATAAAAAAGCGTTCAGTCCATATATACTAGCGTCTCGATTTGCTACCTATACACCGTTTTTCAATCTCAATTATTTTGCTTTAGCAGCGAAAGAGCATCAAAGATTACTCTCAATTGCAAACACGGTGCCGTATTTTCAATTATCAGTCAGGGATACAGGTATTGATACCTACGTGTTGATTGTGGGGGAGTCTGTACGTGTCGACAATATGTCTTTGTATGGATACACACGCTCTACGACACCGCAAGTCGAAGCACAAAGAAAACAGATCAAACTGTTTAATCAAGCAATAAGCGGTGCACCTTACACTGCGCTGTCGGTTCCCCTTTCTTTAACTGCTGATTCTGTTTTGAGTCATGACATTCATAATTACCCGGACAACATTATTAATATGGCTAATCAAGCAGGATTTCAGACTTTCTGGCTAAGCTCGCAATCCGCTTTTCGGCAGAATGGTACAGCAGTTACCAGTATCGCCATGCGCGCCATGGAAACAGTCTATGTCAGAGGATTTGATGAATTGTTGTTGCCGCATTTATCGCAAGCGTTACAGCAAAAGACGCAGCAAAAGAAACTGATTGTTCTTCATTTAAATGGAAGCCATGAACCGGCTTGTAGCGCCTATCCGCAATCCAGCGCCGTGTTTCAACCGCAGGACGATCAGGATGCCTGCTATGACAACTCCATTCATTACACAGATAGTTTGCTAGGTCAGGTTTTTGAATTATTAAAAGATCGCCGCGCCTCGGTCATGTATTTTGCCGACCACGGCCTGGAACGCGACCCTACGAAGAAGAACGTCTATTTTCATGGAGGCAGGGAGGCCAGCCAGCAGGCATATCATGTCCCGATGTTTATCTGGTATAGCCCCGTTCTTGGGGATGGCGTGGATCGCACAACGGAAAACGATATCTTTTCCACTGCGTACAATAATTACCTTATTAATGCGTGGATGGGGGTAACAAAGCCGGAACAGCCGCAAACGCTGGAGGAAGTGATTGCACACTATAAAGGAGACTCACGGGTTGTAGATGCAAACCATGATGTTTTCGATTTTGTGATGCTAAGAAAGGAGTTTACTGAGGATAAGCAAGGTAACCCCACCCCTGAAGGGCAGGGTTGATGTCGAATTACTGGCCTTTATTTTCCAGATTCTCCACCTGCGGCACGCCCGAAGCGGCAGAGGAGGAGAGGAGGCCAGTTTTGGCATAACCGAAAAGTTTCTCGCGGGTATCGGTGATATCCAGGTTGCGCATGGTCAGTTGACCGATACGATCATCTGGCGAGAACACCGAGTCGCCTTTTTCCATCGTCAGACGCTCTGGCTTGTAGGTCAGGTTCTCTGAGACGGTATTCAGGATTGAATAATCGTTCCCACGGCGCAGCTCCAGGGTAACCTCACCAGTGATCTGGCTGGCAACCCAGCGTTGCAGAGAGTCCCGCAGCATCAGCGCCTGGGAGTCAAACCAACGTCCCTGGTACAGCAGACGGCCCAACTGACGACCATGCGCGTGATACTGCTCAATGGTGTCTTCGTTGTGAATACCGGTCAAGAGACGTTCATACGCAATGTGCAGCAGTGCCATCCCAGGGGCTTCATAAATGCCGCGGCTTTTTGCTTCGATGATACGGTTTTCAATCTGGTCGCTCATGCCCAGGCCGTGACGACCGCCGATGCGGTTAGCTTCCAGCATCATTTCTACGTCGTCGCTAAAGGTTTTACCGTTCAGCGCCACCGGATGACCTTGCTCAAAGCGTACTGTGACTTCTTCTGCCGGGATTTTCACGCTCTCATCCCAAAACTTCACGCCCATAATTGGATTGACGATTTTGACGCTGGAGTTGAGGTATTCCAGATCCTTCGCTTCATGCGTTGCACCAAGCATGTTGGAGTCCGTGGAGTAGGCTTTTTCGACAGACATTTTGTAGTCGAAACCGCAGGCAATCATAAATTCAGACATCTCATGACGGCCGCCCAGTTCATCAATAAAGTCAGTATCAAGCCACGGTTTGTAAATCTGCAGTTCAGCATTGGTCAGCAGACCGTAACGGTAGAAACGTTCGATATCGTTTCCTTTATAGGTGCTGCCGTCACCCCAGATATTCACGCCATCTTCTTTCATAGCAGCAACCAGCATGGTGCCGGTCACGGCGCGGCCCAGCGGCGTCGTGTTGAAATAGGTCAGGCCGCCGGTGGTGTTATGAAATGCGCCACACTGAATAGCGGCAATACCTTCGGCCACCAGTTGTTTGCGGCAGTCGATCAGACGTGCGTTCTCCGCGCCGTATTCCATGGCACGACGAGGGATCGCATCATAATCCTCTTCGTCTGGCTGGCCCAGGTTTGCAGTATATGCATAAGGAACCGCTCCCTTTTGTCGCATCCACAGCAGTGCGGCACTGGTGTCCAGACCGCCGGAAAAAGCGATACCAATACGTTGACCTACCGGGAGATGCTTGAGAATCGTCGTCATAAAATAACACCCTGCTTAATTAACTGATGATGAGCCTGGATTTCCGCTCTCACTGAATTTTTATGCAAAATAAATGAGTTTTCATTTAATCATCTTTTATCGGAGACAGGAAGAGTTTAGTGTGTTTTTTGTAAAATAATGCGCTTAAGGGAGAGCAGGAGAAGGCAAAAGTATTCAACAAATGAAAGTGAACTGGATATTCATTCACGTGATTAGCAATAAACGTTGACAAAATGTGGCATGGATCACTATAATGCCTGCAGATTTTACGTCCCGTCTCGGTACACCAAATCCCAGCAGTATTTGCATTTTTTACCCAAAACGAGTAGAATTTGCCACGTTTCAGGCGCGGGGTGGAGCAGCCTGGTAGCTCGTCGGGCTCATAACCCGAAGGTCGTCGGTTCAAATCCGGCCCCCGCAACCACTTTCCCTTAGAGTCCTTTTTCAAATATACTGTGAAGACTTCGGCCTTCGTAGTGGGATTTGAAAAAATCCTTCTGGAAAGTGCTCCAGACCGCAGTTGCGGTTATAGGGTTCAGTTATATAAAGCCCCGATTTATCGGGGTTTTTTGTTATCTGACTACAGAATAACTGGGCTTTAGGCCCTTTTTTTATGTCTTGGGGGTGGGCTTGTCCACATTAGAGCAAAAATTAACAGAGATGATTACTGCGCCAGTTGAGGCCCTGGGTTTTGAACTGGTTGGCATCGAATTTATTCGCGGTCGCACATCCACACTGCGCATCTATATTGATAGTGAAGATGGCATCAATGTTGATGATTGTGCTGATGTGAGCCACCAGGTAAGTGCTGTGCTGGATGTTGAAGATCCCATCACCGTTGCTTATAACCTGGAAGTCTCCTCACCGGGTCTCGATCGCCCACTGTTCACGGCTGAACACTACGCCCGTTTCGTCGGAGAAGAGGTGACTCTGGTTCTCCGCATGGCGGTACAAAACCGTCGTAAATGGCAGGGCGTTATCAAAGCGGTAGACGGTGAAATGATCACAGTTACCGTCGAAGGTAAAGATGAAGTGTTCGCGCTGAGTAATATCCAGAAGGCGAACCTGGTTCCCCACTTTTAATAGTCTGGATGAGGTGAAAAGCCCGCGATGAACAAAGAAATTTTGGCTGTAGTTGAAGCCGTATCCAATGAAAAGGCGCTACCTCGCGAGAAGATTTTCGAAGCATTGGAAAGCGCGCTGGCGACAGCAACAAAGAAAAAATATGAACAAGAGATCGACGTCCGCGTACAGATCGATCGCAAAAGCGGTGATTTTGACACCTTCCGTCGCTGGTTAGTTGTTGATGAAGTCACCCAGCCGACCAAGGAAATCACCCTTGAAGCCGCACGTTATGAAGATGAAAGCCTGAACCTGGGCGATTACGTTGAAGATCAGATTGAGTCTGTTACCTTTGACCGTATCACTACCCAGACGGCAAAACAGGTTATCGTGCAGAAAGTGCGTGAAGCCGAACGTGCGATGGTGGTTGATCAGTTCCGTGAACACGAAGGTGAAATCATCACCGGCGTGGTGAAAAAAGTAAACCGCGACAACATCTCTCTGGATCTGGGCAACAACGCTGAAGCCGTGATCCTGCGCGAAGATATGCTGCCGCGTGAAAACTTCCGTCCTGGCGACCGCGTTCGTGGCGTGCTCTATTCCGTTCGCCCGGAAGCGCGTGGCGCGCAACTGTTCGTCACCCGTTCCAAGCCGGAAATGCTGATCGAACTGTTCCGCATTGAAGTGCCGGAAATCGGCGAAGAAGTGATTGAAATTAAAGCAGCGGCTCGCGATCCGGGTTCTCGTGCGAAAATCGCGGTGAAAACCAACGATAAACGTATCGATCCGGTAGGTGCTTGCGTAGGTATGCGTGGCGCGCGTGTTCAGGCGGTTTCTACTGAACTGGGCGGCGAGCGTATCGATATCGTCCTGTGGGATGATAACCCGGCGCAGTTCGTGATTAACGCAATGGCACCGGCAGACGTTGCTTCTATCGTGGTGGATGAAGATAAACACACCATGGATATCGCCGTCGAAGCCGGTAACCTGGCGCAGGCGATTGGCCGTAACGGTCAGAACGTGCGTCTGGCTTCGCAGCTGAGCGGTTGGGAACTCAACGTTATGACCGTTGACGACCTGCAGGCTAAGCATCAGGCGGAAGCGCACGCAGCGATCGACACCTTCACCAAATATCTCGACATCGATGAAGACTTCGCGACTGTTCTGGTAGAAGAAGGCTTCTCGACGCTGGAAGAACTGGCCTATGTGCCGATGAAAGAGCTGTTGGAAATCGAAGGCCTTGATGAGCCGACCGTTGAAGCACTGCGCGAGCGTGCTAAAAATGCACTGGCCACCATTGCACAGGCCCAGGAAGAAAGCCTCGGTGATAACAAACCGGCTGACGATCTGCTGAACCTTGAAGGGATAGATCGTGATTTGGCATTCAAACTGGCCGCCCGTGGCGTTTGTACGCTGGAAGATCTCGCCGAACAGGGCATTGATGATCTGGCTGATATCGAAGGGTTGACCGACGAAAAAGCCGGAGCACTGATTATGGCTGCCCGTAATATTTGCTGGTTCGGTGACGAAGCGTAATAAACTGTAGCAGGAAGGAACAGCATGACAGATGTAACGATTAAAACGCTGGCCGCAGAGCGACAGACCTCCGTGGAACGCCTGGTACAGCAATTTGCTGATGCAGGTATCCGGAAGTCTGCTGACGACTCTGTGTCTGCACAAGAGAAACAGACTTTGATTGACCACCTGAATCAGAAAAATTCAGGCCCGGACAAATTGACGCTGCAACGTAAAACACGCAGCACCCTTAACATTCCTGGTACCGGTGGAAAAAGCAAATCGGTACAAATCGAAGTCCGCAAGAAACGCACCTTTGTGAAACGCGATCCGCAAGAGGCTGAACGCCTTGCTGCGGAAGAGCAAGCGCAGCGTGAAGCGGAAGAGCAAGCCCGTCGTGAGGCAGAAGAATCGGCCAAACGTGAGGCGCAACAAAAAGCTGAACGTGAGGCCGCAGAACAAGCTAAGCGTGAAGCTGCTGAACAAGCGAAACGTGAAGCTGCGGAAAAAGACAAAGTGAGCAATCAACAAGACGATATGACTAAAAACGCCCAGGCTGAAAAAGCCCGCCGTGAGCAGGAAGCTGCAGAGCTCAAGCGTAAAGCCGAAGAAGAAGCGCGTCGTAAACTCGAAGAAGAAGCACGTCGCGTTGCTGAAGAAGCACGTCGTATGGCGGAAGAAAACAAATGGACTGATAACGCGGAACCGACTGAAGATTCCAGCGATTATCACGTCACTACTTCTCAACATGCTCGCCAGGCAGAAGACGAAAGCGATCGTGAAGTCGAAGGCGGCCGTGGCCGTGGTCGTAACGCGAAAGCTGCGCGTCCGAAGAAAGGCAACAAACACGCTGAATCAAAAGCTGATCGTGAAGAAGCACGCGCAGCAGTACGTGGCGGTAAAGGCGGAAAACGTAAAGGTTCTTCGCTGCAGCAAGGCTTCCAGAAGCCTGCTCAGGCCGTTAACCGTGACGTTGTGATCGGTGAAACCATCACCGTTGGCGAACTGGCGAACAAGATGGCGGTTAAAGGCTCTCAGGTCATCAAAGCGATGATGAAACTGGGCGCAATGGCAACCATCAACCAGGTTATCGATCAGGAAACCGCACAGCTGGTTGCTGAAGAGATGGGCCACAAAGTTATCCTGCGTCGTGAAAACGAGCTGGAAGAAGCGGTAATGAGCGACCGTGACACGGGTGCAGCGGCTGAACCGCGCGCGCCGGTTGTGACCATCATGGGTCACGTTGACCACGGTAAAACCTCTCTGCTGGACTACATTCGTTCAACGAAAGTGGCCTCTGGCGAAGCGGGCGGCATTACCCAGCACATTGGTGCATACCACGTTGAAACTGAAAACGGCATGATCACCTTCCTGGACACCCCGGGGCACGCCGCGTTTACTTCAATGCGTGCTCGTGGTGCGCAGGCAACGGACATCGTAGTCCTGGTTGTTGCTGCCGACGACGGCGTAATGCCGCAGACCATCGAAGCAATCCAGCACGCGAAAGCGGCGCAGGTTCCGGTGGTCGTTGCAGTGAACAAGATCGATAAACCAGAAGCCGATCCGGATCGCGTTAAGAACGAACTCTCCCAGTACGGCATCCTGCCGGAAGAGTGGGGCGGTGAAAGCCAGTTCGTACATGTGTCTGCGAAAGCGGGTACTGGTATCGATGAGCTGCTGGACGCTATCCTGCTGCAGGCGGAAGTTCTGGAACTGAAAGCGGTACGTAAAGGCATGGCGAGCGGTGCGGTTATCGAATCCTTCCTCGATAAAGGTCGTGGTCCGGTTGCTACCGTTCTGGTACGTGAAGGTACTCTGCACAAGGGCGATATCGTTCTGTGTGGCTTCGAATACGGTCGTGTTCGTGCTATGCGTAACGAACTGGGTCGGGAAGTGCTGGAAGCGGGTCCGTCCATTCCGGTGGAAATCCTCGGCCTGTCCGGCGTTCCGGCTGCGGGTGATGAAGTTACCGTTGTACGTGACGAGAAGAAAGCGCGTGAAGTTGCACTCTATCGTCAGGGTAAATTCCGCGAAGTTAAACTGGCGCGTCAGCAGAAATCTAAACTCGAGAACATGTTCGCCAACATGACCGAAGGCGAAGTTCACGAAGTGAATATCGTCCTGAAGGCAGACGTACAGGGTTCTGTGGAAGCTATCTCCGACTCCTTGCTGAAACTGTCTACTGACGAAGTTAAAGTGAAGATCATCGGTTCTGGCGTAGGTGGTATCACCGAAACCGACGCTACCCTGGCTGCGGCGTCCAACGCCATCCTGGTTGGCTTCAACGTACGTGCTGATGCCTCTGCACGTAAAGTAATTGAAGCGGAAAGCCTGGATCTGCGTTACTACTCCGTCATCTATAACCTGATCGACGAAGTGAAAGCGGCAATGAGCGGTATGCTGTCTCCGGAACTGAAACAACAGATTATCGGTCTGGCGGAAGTTCGTGACGTATTCAAATCACCGAAATTTGGTGCCATCGCAGGTTGTATGGTTACCGAAGGTGTGGTTAAACGTCACAACCCGATCCGCGTTCTGCGCGACAACGTGGTTATCTACGAAGGCGAGCTGGAGTCCCTGCGCCGCTTCAAAGATGACGTTAACGAAGTCCGTAACGGTATGGAATGTGGTATCGGCGTTAAGAACTACAACGACGTCCGCACTGGCGATGTGATCGAAGTATTCGAAATCATCGAAATCCAACGTACCATCGCTTAAGGTTTTTAGGGTTCCATGCGGGATAAGGCGTTTACGCCGCATCCGGCATGGATTGCCTGATGCGACGCTGGCGCGTCTTATCAGGCCAACGTGAACAGCCCTTCCACCTGAAATTAATTTTAAAAAGGGGCTAACAGCCCCTTTTTTGTCAGGAGAATTTATTATGGCGAAAGAATTTGGTCGCCCGCAGCGCGTAGCGCAGGAAATGCAAAAAGAGATCGCTCTCATCCTGCAGCGTGAAATTAAAGATCCTCGTCTGGGCATGATGACCACCGTTTCCGGTGTCGAAATGTCTCGTGACCTGGCGTATGCCAAAGTATATGTGACGTTCCTCAACGACAAAGATGAAGACGCGGTTAAAGCGGGCATCAAAGCGTTGCAGGAAGCTTCTGGTTTCATCCGCAGCCTGCTGGGGAAAGCGATGCGCCTGCGTATCGTGCCGGAACTGACCTTCTTCTACGACAACTCGCTGGTTGAAGGGATGCGCATGTCAAACCTGGTGACCAGCGTGGTCAAACATGACGAAGAACGTCGTGTTAACCCGGACGACAGCAAGGAGGACTAATGAGTCGTCCTCGTCGTCGCGGTCGCGACATTAACGGCGTTTTGTTGCTGGATAAACCGCAGGGGATGTCCAGCAACGATGCGCTGCAAAAAGTGAAACGGATTTATAACGCCAACCGTGCCGGGCATACCGGTGCGCTGGACCCGCTGGCGACCGGCATGTTGCCGATTTGCCTCGGGGAAGCGACGAAGTTTTCCCAGTATCTGCTGGACTCCGACAAACGCTATCGGGTCATTGCGCGTCTTGGACAGCGTACCGATACGTCTGATGCCGACGGACAAATCGTTGAAGAACGTCCGGTAACCTTTAGTGCAGAGCAACTGGCGGCGGCACTGGATACTTTCCGTGGCGATATCGAACAGATCCCTTCGATGTATTCAGCACTGAAATACCAGGGCAAAAAACTGTACGAATATGCGCGTCAGGGCATTGAAGTTCCGCGTGAAGCGCGCCCGATTACCGTTTATGAATTGCTGTTTATTCGCCACGAAGGCAATGAGCTGGAGCTGGAAATTCACTGCTCAAAAGGCACTTATATCCGCACCATCATTGATGACCTGGGTGAAAAACTCGGTTGTGGCGCGCATGTTATTTACCTGCGTCGTCTGGCGGTAAGTAAATATCCGGTTGAACGGATGGTGACCCTGGAACATCTGCGTGAACTGGTTGAACAAGCCGAACAGCAGGATATTCCAGCCGCGGAGTTACTTGATCCATTACTGATGCCAATGGACAGTCCAGCTTCGGACTACCCGGTGGTGAATCTTCCGTTAACGTCTTCTGTTTACTTCAAAAATGGTAACCCGGTTCGTACATCCGGTGCGCCGCTGGAAGGACTGGTTCGCGTTACAGAAGGTGAGAACGGCAAGTTTATCGGTATGGGCGAAATTGACGATGAAGGCCGCGTCGCGCCTCGTCGCCTGGTGGTTGAATACCCGGCGTAATGTTAACCGTCTTGCGATAACAGGTCGCTACGAGTAGAATACTGCCGCTTAACGTCGCGTAAATTGTTTAACACTTTGCGTAACGTACACTGGGATCGCTGAATTAGAGATCGGCGTCCTTTCATTCTATATACTTTGGAGTTTTAAAATGTCTCTAAGTACTGAAGCAACAGCTAAAATCGTTTCTGAGTTTGGTCGTGACGCAAACGACACCGGTTCTACCGAAGTTCAGGTAGCACTGCTGACTGCACAGATCAACCACCTGCAGGGCCACTTTGCAGAGCACAAAAAAGATCACCACAGCCGTCGTGGTCTGCTGCGCATGGTTTCTCAGCGTCGTAAACTGCTCGACTACCTGAAACGTAAAGACGTAGCACGTTACACCCAGCTCATCGAGCGCCTGGGTCTGCGTCGCTAATTCTTGCGAGTTTCAGAAAAGGGGGCCTGAGTGGCCCCTTTTTTCAAGCTGACGGCAGCAATTCACTGGAAACTAATGTATTGTTGCTATGAATGATCTTCCGTTGCAGAGGTTCGCGCGGCTAATGAGAGGCTTTACCCACATTGGGCTGGGTTAGGGTTGTCATTAGTCGCGAGGATGCGCAGAAGATCGGGTATTAACACCAGTGCCGTAAGGTACTGTCTAAGAAAGAGAAAGGATATTACATTGCTTAATCCGATCGTTCGTAAATTCCAGTACGGCCAACACACCGTGACTCTGGAAACCGGCATGATGGCTCGTCAGGCTACTGCCGCTGTTATGGTTAGCATGGATGACACCGCGGTATTCGTTACCGTTGTTGGCCAGAAAAAAGCCAAACCAGGTCAGGACTTCTTCCCACTGACCGTTAACTATCAGGAGCGTACCTACGCTGCTGGTCGTATCCCGGGTAGCTTCTTCCGTCGTGAAGGCCGCCCAAGCGAAGGCGAAACCCTGATCGCGCGTCTGATTGACCGCCCGATTCGCCCGCTGTTCCCGGAAGGCTTCGTCAACGAAGTTCAGGTTATCGCCACCGTGGTTTCTGTTAACCCGCAAGTTAACCCGGATATCGTCGCGATGATTGGTGCTTCCGCAGCACTGTCTCTGTCTGGTATTCCGTTCAATGGTCCGATTGGTGCTGCCCGCGTAGGTTACATCAATGACCAGTACGTACTGAACCCGACTCAGGACGAGCTGAAAGAGAGCAAACTGGATCTGGTTGTTGCGGGTACTGAAGCCGCTGTACTGATGGTTGAATCTGAAGCTGAACTGCTGAGCGAAGACCAGATGTTGGGCGCAGTAGTGTTTGGTCATGAACAACAGCAGGTTGTCATTCAGAACATCAATGAACTGGTGAAAGAAGCCGGTAAACCGCGTTGGGACTGGCAGCCGGAGCCGGTAAACGAAGCGCTGAACGCGCGCGTTGCTGCACTGGCTGAAGCTCGTCTGAGCGATGCTTACCGCATCACCGACAAACAAGAGCGTTATGCGCAGGTTGATGTCATCAAATCTGAAACCATCGCGACGCTGCTTGCTGAAGATGAAACCCTGGACGAAAACGAACTGGGTGAAATTCTGCACGCTATCGAGAAAAACGTTGTTCGTAGCCGCGTACTGGCAGGCGAACCGCGTATCGACGGTCGTGAAAAAGATATGATTCGTGGTCTGGATGTGCGTACTGGCGTGCTGCCGCGTACTCACGGTTCTGCGCTGTTCACCCGTGGTGAAACTCAGGCGCTGGTTACCGCAACGCTGGGTACTGCACGTGACGCGCAGGTTCTTGATGAACTGATGGGCGAACGTACTGACACCTTCCTGTTCCACTACAACTTCCCTCCGTACTCCGTAGGCGAAACCGGCATGGTCGGTTCTCCGAAGCGTCGTGAAATTGGTCACGGTCGTCTGGCGAAGCGCGGCGTGCTGGCAGTCATGCCGGATATGGACAAATTCCCGTACACCGTACGTGTGGTGTCTGAAATCACCGAATCCAACGGTTCTTCTTCTATGGCTTCCGTGTGCGGCGCGTCTCTGGCGCTGATGGACGCAGGTGTGCCAATCAAAGCTGCCGTTGCGGGTATCGCAATGGGTCTGGTGAAAGAAGGCGACAACTACGTTGTACTGTCTGACATTTTGGGCGACGAAGATCACCTGGGCGATATGGACTTCAAAGTTGCGGGTTCCCGCGACGGTATCTCTGCATTGCAGATGGATATCAAAATTGAAGGTATCACCAAAGAGATCATGCAGGTTGCACTGAACCAAGCTAAAGGTGCGCGTCTGCATATCCTGGGCGTAATGGAACAGGCGATCAACGCGCCGCGCGGCGATATCTCTGAGTTCGCTCCGCGTATCCATACCATCAAGATCAACCCGGACAAGATCAAAGACGTTATCGGTAAAGGCGGTTCTGTTATCCGTGCTCTGACCGAAGAAACTGGCACCACCATCGAAATCGAAGATGACGGTACTGTGAAAATCGCAGCGACCGACGGCGAGAAAGCGAAACATGCTATTCGTCGTATCGAAGAGATCACAGCAGAAATCGAAGTGGGCCGCGTCTACAATGGTAAAGTGACCCGTATCGTTGACTTTGGCGCATTTGTTGCCATCGGCGGCGGTAAAGAAGGTCTGGTACACATCTCTCAGATCGCTGACAAACGCGTTGAGAAAGTGACCGATTACCTGCAGATGGGTCAGGAAGTACCGGTGAAAGTTCTGGAAGTTGATCGCCAGGGCCGTATCCGTCTGAGCATTAAAGAAGCGACTGAGCAGTCTCAACCTGCTGCAGCACCGGAAGCTCCGGCTGCTGAACAGGGCGAGTAAGGTTGCCATTTGCCCTCCGCTGCGGCGGGGGGCTTTTAACCGGGCAGGACGCCTTGTTAGCAACCGGGAACAGGACGTTCATTCAACCGTGGTCTTCGGGAGTGGGAAATGAAGCCTTTTTTGCGCTGGTGTTTCGTTGCGACAGCACTTACGCTTGCAGGATGCAGTAATACTTCCTGGCGTAAAAGTGAAGTCCTCGCGGTACCATTGCAACCGACTTTACAGCAGGAAGTGATTCTGGCACGTATGGAACAAATCCTTGCCAGTCGGGCTTTAACCGATGACGAACGCGCACAGCTTTTATATGAGCGCGGAGTGTTGTATGATAGTCTCGGTCTGAGGGCATTAGCGCGTAACGATTTTTCGCAAGCGCTGGCAATCCGACCGGATATGCCTGAAGTATTCAATTACTTAGGCATATATTTAACGCAGGCAGGCAATTTTGATGCTGCCTATGAAGCGTTTGATTCTGTACTTGAGCTTGATCCAACTTACAACTACGCGCACTTGAATCGCGGGATCGCATTATATTACGGCGGTCGTGACAAGTTAGCGCAAGATGATCTGCTGGCGTTTTATCAAGACGATCCTAATGATCCTTTCCGTAGTCTGTGGCTTTATCTCGCCGAGCAGAAGCTCGATGAGAAGCAGGCTAAAGAAGTGTTGAAACAGCACTTCGAAAAATCGGATAAGGAACAGTGGGGATGGAACATTGTCGAGTTCTACCTGGGCAACATTAGCGAACAAACGTTAATGGAAAGGCTCAAGGCGGACGCAACGGATAACACCTCGCTCGCTGAGCATCTCAGTGAAACCAACTTCTATTTAGGTAAGTACTACCTAAGTCTGGGGGATTTGGACAGCGCCACGGCACTGTTCAAACTGGCGGTTGCCAACAACGTTCATAACTTTGTTGAGCACCGATACGCATTGTTGGAATTATCGCTCCTGGGCCAGGACCAAGATGACCTGGCAGAATCGGACCAGCAATAGCTGACGTACACATCAGCCCGTAATCTTTTTTGATTGCCATCACCTTAACGGGTGAGGGCGTTGTTGTTCGTTAATACACCTACTTTGAGCCGGTTCACACTTTTCAATGAAAATTGCTGATCAATTTCATGATGAGTTATGTAGACTGGCCGCCATTAATTTTGAGGCACACGTACTACATGGCTGAATTCGAAACCACTTTTGCAGATCTGGGCCTGAAGGCTCCTATCCTTGAAGCCCTTAACGATCTGGGTTACGAAAAACCATCTCCAATTCAGGCAGAGTGTATTCCACATCTGCTGAATGGCCGCGACGTTCTGGGTATGGCCCAGACGGGGAGCGGAAAAACTGCAGCATTCTCTTTACCTCTGCTGCAGAATCTTGATCCTGAGCTGAAAGCACCACAGATTCTGGTGCTGGCACCGACCCGCGAACTGGCGGTACAGGTTGCTGAGGCAATGACGGATTTCTCTAAACACATGCGCGGCGTAAACGTGGTTGCCCTGTACGGCGGCCAGCGTTATGACGTGCAATTACGTGCCCTGCGTCAGGGGCCGCAGATCGTTGTCGGTACTCCGGGCCGTCTGCTGGATCACCTGAAACGTGGCACTCTGGACCTTTCTAAACTGAGCGGTCTGGTTCTGGATGAAGCTGACGAAATGCTGCGCATGGGCTTCATCGAAGACGTTGAAACTATTATGGCGCAGATCCCGGAAGGTCATCAGACCGCTCTGTTCTCTGCAACCATGCCGGAAGCGATTCGTCGCATTACCCGCCGCTTTATGAAAGAGCCGCAGGAAGTGCGCATTCAGTCCAGCGTGACTACCCGTCCTGACATCAGCCAGAGCTACTGGACTGTCTGGGGTATGCGTAAAAACGAAGCACTGGTACGTTTCCTGGAAGCGGAAGATTTTGATGCGGCGATTATCTTCGTTCGTACCAAAAACGCGACTCTGGAAGTGGCAGAAGCCCTTGAGCGTAACGGCTACAACAGCGCCGCGCTGAACGGTGACATGAACCAGGCGCTGCGTGAGCAGACACTGGAACGACTGAAAGATGGTCGTCTGGACATCCTGATTGCGACCGACGTTGCGGCCCGTGGCCTGGACGTTGAGCGTATCAGCCTGGTAGTTAACTACGATATCCCGATGGATTCTGAGTCTTACGTTCACCGTATCGGTCGTACTGGTCGTGCGGGCCGTGCTGGCCGTGCGCTGCTGTTCGTTGAGAACCGTGAGCGTCGTCTGCTGCGTAACATTGAACGCACCATGAAGCTGACCATTCCGGAAGTTGAACTGCCGAACGCAGAACTGCTGGGCAAACGTCGTCTGGAAAAATTCGCCGCTAAAGTACAGCAGCAGCTGGAAAGCAGCGATCTGGATCAATACCGTGCACTGCTGAGCAAAATTCAGCCGACGGCAGAAGGTGAAGAGCTGGATCTCGAAACTCTGGCCGCCGCACTGCTGAAAATGGCACAGGGTGAACGTACTCTGATTGTTCCGCCAGATGCGCCGATGCGTCCGAAACGTGAATTCCGTGACCGTGATGACCGTGGTCCGCGCGATCGTAACGACCGTGGCCCGCGTGGTGACCGTGAAGATCGTCCGCGTCGTGAACGTCGTGATGTTGGCGATATGCAGCTGTACCGCATTGAAGTGGGCCGCGATGATGGTGTTGAAGTTCGTCATATCGTTGGTGCGATTGCTAACGAAGGCGACATCAGCAGCCGTTACATCGGTAACATCAAGCTGTTTGCTTCTCACTCCACCATCGAACTGCCGAAAGGTATGCCGGGTGAAGTGCTGCAACACTTTACGCGTACTCGCATTCTCAACAAGCCGATGAATATGCAGTTACTGGGCGATGCACAGCCGCATACTGGCGGTGAGCGTCGTGGCGGTGGTCGTGGTTTCGGTGGCGAACGTCGTGAAGGCGGTCGTAACTTCAGCGGTGAACGCCGTGAAGGTGGCCGTGGTGATGGTCGTCGTTTTAGCGGCGAACGTCGTGAAGGCCGCGCACCGCGTCGTGATGACTCTACCGGTCGTCGTCGTTTCGGTGGCGATGCGTAATCATCGCTGAACAGCGAATACAGTCTGTAAAATAATATATACAGCCCCGATTTTAATAATCGGGGCTTTTTTTCTGTCTTTTGTACTCATGTACTGGTACAGTGCAATGCATAACAACGCAGTCGCACTATTTTTCACTGGAGAGAAGCCCTCATGGCAACACTAACCACCACCCAAACGTCACCGTCGCTGCTTGGCGGCGTGGTGATTATCGGCGGCACCATTATTGGCGCAGGGATGTTTTCTCTGCCAGTGGTCATGTCCGGGGCGTGGTTCTTCTGGTCAATGGCGGCGCTGATCTTTACCTGGTTCTGTATGCTGCATTCCGGCTTGATGATTCTGGAAGCTAACCTGAATTATCGAATCGGTTCGAGCTTTGACACCATCACCAAAGACCTGCTCGGCAAAGGCTGGAACGTAGTCAACGGCATTTCCATTGCCTTTGTGCTCTATATCCTGACTTACGCCTATATTTCTGCCAGCGGTTCGATTCTGCATCACACCTTCGCGGAGATGTCGCTGAACGTCCCTGCACGGGCAGCTGGATTTGGTTTTGCACTACTGGTGGCGTTTGTGGTGTGGTTGAGCACCAAAGCGGTCAGCCGGATGACGGCGATTGTGCTGGGGGCGAAAGTCATTACGTTTTTCCTCACCTTCGGTAGCCTGCTGGGACATGTGCAGCCAACGACCTTGTTCAACGTTGCCGAAAGCAATGCGTCTTATGCGCCGTATCTGCTGATGACACTGCCATTCTGTCTGGCATCTTTTGGTTATCACGGTAACGTGCCGAGCCTGATGAAGTATTACGGCAAAGATCCGAAAACCATCGTGAAATGCCTGGTGTACGGTACGCTGATGGCGCTGGCGCTGTATACCATCTGGTTGCTGGCGACGATGGGCAACATCCCTCGTCCGGAGTTTATCGGCATCGCCGAGAAGGGCGGTAATATTGATGTGCTGGTACAGGCGTTAAGCGGCGTGCTGAACAGCCGTAGCCTGGATCTGCTGCTGGTTGTGTTCTCAAACTTTGCGGTAGCGAGTTCGTTCCTCGGCGTTACGCTGGGTTTGTTTGACTATCTGGCAGATCTGTTTGGTTTCGATGACTCGGCTATGGGCCGCTTGAAAACAGCGTTGCTGACCTTTGCCCCGCCTGTTGTGGGTGGCCTGCTGTTTCCTAACGGATTCCTGTACGCCATTGGTTATGCTGGCTTAGCGGCTACCATCTGGGCGGCAATTGTTCCGGCGCTGTTGGCCCGCGCATCGCGTAAACGCTTTGGTAGCCCGAAATTCCGCGTCTGGGGCGGCAAGCCGATGATTATGCTGATTCTGGTATTTGGCGTTGGCAACGCACTGGTCCATATCTTATCGAGCTTTAATTTGCTGCCGGTGTATCAGTAATCAGCGGTGCCTTATCCGACATTTCTGCTGCCTACACAATGCCTGATGCGCTTCGCTTATCAGGAATTGTGTAGGACAGCGTTGCCATCTCGGATAAGGCTTCCTACGTTAAAACACACTACCCCAATAATTCTTCCTTCACATCCATCACCAGCTCAAACGAATGCAGGCGCGCCTGGTGGTCGAAAATCTGCCCGTTAACCATAATTTCATCGGCGTCGGTTTCGCGCAGGATCGACTGCAAGCCATGACGCACTTTCGCTTTATCGCCCACCAGCGACATACTCAGCGCCTGCTGCACACCATACTGTTCGGACGGCGACCAGAACTGATCCATATTTTGAATCGGTGGCGGCAGTTGCCCGGTTTCGCCGCGGCGCAGCTTCACAAAGGCTTGCTGCATTGAGGTAAACAGGAATTCGGCATCGCGGTTGCTGTCGGCGGCGATAATATTGATGCACACCATCGCATACGGTTTCTCCAACCGTGCCGACGGTTTGAAGTTGCTGCGATAAAGATGCAGCGCCTGGAACAACATATCCGGCGCGAAGTGTGAGGCAAACGCAAACGGCAGACCAAGCTGCGCCGCCAGTTGCGCGCTGTAAAGGCTGGAGCCTAACAACCACACGGGGATTTTCTCGCCATAGCCTGGTACCGGGCGCACATGCGGATTGGGATCGCGGGCGTCAAACCAGTCCACCAGTTCCGCGACATCGCGGGGGAAATTATCAATATCGCCGCTCATATGACGACGCAGCGCCATCATGGTTCGCTGATCGCTACCCGGCGCGCGGCCCAGCCCCAAATCGATTCGCCCCGGATAGAGCGTATTGAGCGTGCCGAATTGTTCGGCGATCACCAACGGTGAGTGGTTAGGCAACATCACGCCGCCAGACCCCAGATGCAGCGTGGTGGTATTCGCCGCCAGATAGCCAATTAACACCGACGTTGCAGCACTGGCAATACCGGTCATATTGTGGTGTTCTGCCAGCCAGTAGCGATGATAGCCGTGCTTTTCAGCCAGACGGGCGAGATCGAGAGAGTGGGAGAACGCTTCTCGCGCTGAAGAGCCTTCGGGGATGGGGGCCAGATCGAGTAGCGAAAACGCAATGGTTTTATCAGTCATAACAGCTCACTTTGTTACCGATTAATCTTTAATACTGCATTAAAGAGTAGTTAAAGTTGTTAACAAAGTGAGCTATATACTTACGCTTGCAGCTCCAGCCCGGCCAGCCGCCGCCAGTAGCCGTTACAATCGCTGTTTGCCGTCAACGGCAGTGGTGCAGCGCCATTTTCATTGGCGCGGAAGGCGTCGAGCATTGCGAAAGTGTCAGTACCCTGCGGTGACAGGCGGACCACATCGACCAGCCCCTGCATGGATGTCAGCTCGTTACCGAGGTTGTAAACGTAGCCGCTCATGGTCTGAATGCCATTGAGTACAAACACTTGTTGGTTTTCCTGCGATAGCACGTTGCGCCCGTTCGGATACTTAATGCAGCAGGTTTCACACTCATCTTTCGGGCGGTCTTCCGAACGCGCGGTAAAGCAGCGGGCGGAGTAGGCCAGCGGCAGATGACCGTAGCTCAGGACTTCCACTTCAAACTGGTTGCGAATGCCCAGCTCATCGCACTGATTAAGCAGATTCACCAACCAGTCGCGGGAAAGCTCCACCGGCATACACCAGCGCATCATGCCCTGTTTGAGCAATATTTTCAGCGTCACCGCGTTGTAGCAGTTCAGCGCGTGCCCGGCGACGAACGGCAGTTTGCGTTCAGCGCACATATTCACCACGCCGAGATCGCTGGCTTCAATCAGAAACTCACCGTTCTCAACATAGCGTTTCAGTTCGCCCAGTTCGGAGGATGCCTGCACCAGTGCCAGCGTGGAGAGCACAATCTGCTTGCCACTTCCGGCGAGCGATTTTGCCATCTCCAGCCAGTCGCCAACTTTGGTTGCCCGGCGTTTGCTACAGACCGCTTCACCAAGATAAATCACGTCGGCGCTGCTGGCGGCGGCCTGCTGATAAAATTCTTCCAGCGTCTCTTTTGGCCAGTACCACAGCACTGGCCCTAAGGAATATTTCATTGCTTTTCTCACTGCCATTTACGGTGATACGCGCCAAGGGTGGTCTGCGTGCCTTCGGACATCGACCCGAGCGTCTCCATCCACGCGCTTTGCGGTATGAAGTTTTGCGGATCGGCCTTACAACGGTCGATAGCCTGACGCCAGACTTTCGCCACCTGGCTGACATACGCCGGGCTACGCTGGCGGCCTTCAATTTTCACCGAAGCAATATTCGCTGCCATTAACTCCGGCAGCAGTTCCAGGGTATTGAGACTGGTGGGTTCTTCCAGCGCGTGATAGCGCTCGCCGTCCACCAGATAACGCCCTTTACACAGCGTCGGATAACCTGCGTTTTCGCCGTCCTGATAACGGTCGATCAGCACTTCGTTCAGGCGGGATTCCAGCCCCTGCGGCGTTTGTTGCCAGCGCACGAAACGGGCCGGAGAACACGCACCCACAGTGTTGGGCGACTCACCCGTCAGATACGACGACAGATAGCAACGACCTTCCGACATAATGCACAGGCTGCCGAAAGCAAAGACTTCCAGTGGTACAGGTGTGACCCGTGCCAGTTGTTTCACCTGATGAATCGACAACACGCGCGGCAGCACCACGCGGGCAACGTCAAAATGGCGATGATAAAAGTTAATCGCCTCTTCATTGGTCGCCGAAGCCTGCACTGACACATGACGCTCAATATGCGGGTAACGCTCGGCGGCGTACTCCAGCATGGCGAGGTCGGCGAGGATCAGCGCGTCGGCACCCAGCTGCGCCGCCATATCCACGGCGCGCTGCCAGCGGGCGTAACCGTCCGGATGCGCAAAAGTGTTAATCGCGATGTGAAGTTTGCGGCGATGTTGATGGACAAAACTCACCGCTTCCTGCAATTTTTTCTCGGTAAAGTTAAGGCCGGCGAAGTGACGGGCATTGGTATCATCTTTTAGCCCGATATAAACAGCATCTGCGCCGTTTTCGATGGCCGCCTTAAGCGCCGGGAGATTTCCGGCAGGGCAGAGCAGCTCCATAATTTTTCCTGAAGGTTGCGCTATCAAAGCGCAAAAATGTTAACGAACTGGGATTTTAGTTAACCTTGCTGCGACAATTTTTGATTTAAGGCAGTTAAAGTTGTATTGGTGGTAGCAGCAATTTCATATGGAATTGTTGATTTATACCGCTATGTTATTTTTCTGATATGGCAAAATAGGATGATTGTTGAAACAGGGAGTAAAACTCGTGTTGGATAAACTGCGTTCCCGTATTGTGCATTTGGGGCCATCTCTGTTGAGTGTACCGGTAAAACTGACGCCATTTGCGCTAAAACGCCAGGTTCTTGAGCAGGTCTTAAGCTGGCAATTCCGCCAGGCGTTGGATGATGGCGAGCTGGAGTTTCTTGAAGGCCGCTGGTTAAGTATTCATGTGCGTGATATTGACCTGCAATGGTTTACCTCGGTGGTGAATGGCAAACTGGTCGTTAGCCAGAACGCGCAAGCTGATGTGAGTTTTAGTGCCGACGCCAGCGATCTGCTGATGATTGCGGCGCGTAAACAAGATCCGGATACGCTCTTCTTCCAACGTCGGCTGGTGATTGAAGGCGATACGGAGCTGGGGTTATATGTGAAAAACCTGATGGACGCCATTGAACTGGAGCAAATGCCGAAAGCCTTACGCATGATGCTGCTGCAACTGGCGGATTTTGTTGAGGCGGGAATGAAAACCGCGCCTGAAACCAAACAGACATCGGTAGGTGAACCATGCTAATTCGAGTAGAAATTCCCATTGATGCGCCGGGTATTGATGCCCTGCTGCGTCGTTCATTCGAAAGTGATGCGGAAGCGAAGCTGGTTCACGATCTGCGTGAAGATGGCTTTCTGACGCTGGGGCTGGTGGCGACAGATGACGAAGGTCAGGTCATTGGCTATGTGGCATTTAGTCCGGTTGATGTGCAGGGCGAAGACCTGCAATGGGTCGGCATGGCACCGCTGGCGGTAGATGAAAAATACCGTGGACAGGGGCTGGCACGCCAACTGGTCTATGAAGGACTCGATTCGCTTAATGAGTTCGGCTATGCCGCAGTGGTGACGCTGGGCGATCCGGCGCTGTACAGCCGTTTCGGCTTTGAACTGGCGGCACATCACGATCTGCGTTGCCGCTGGCCGGGCACTGAAAGTGCCTTCCAGGTACATCGTTTAGCGGATGACGCGCTGAACGGTGTAACTGGTCTGGTTGAGTATCACGAGCACTTCAATCGCTTTTAATCTTTGGGGTTTGCAGGCTGCTCAACAGTTCTGCAAACCCTGCGCCTTCCGCTACCAGACGCTCTTTTTGCCGTTTGGTCAGTTGCTTAACGCGATATTCCGCCCGTAGTGCCAGCGAACGATCGCCCACTGGCGCGGAAAACGCCAGCGTCAGTTCTCCTTTCCCGCGCAGTGCTTTCGCCCCTTTGCCGCTTTGGTGCTGCTGATAGCGGCGTTCGACATCTGTGGTGATCCCGGTATAAAGCTTATTGTCGGCGGTACGGATCAAGTAAAGAAACCAGGGTGTCATCGTCTGCGTCGCATGTTAAGGTCAGGCCCACAGTATAAAAGAGAACAGCAATGGAAACACTCACCGCCATCAGCCGTTGGCTGGCAAAACAACATGTTGTCACCTGGTGTGTGCAGCAGGAAGGGGAACTGTGGTGCGCTAATGCCTTTTATCTTTTTGATGCGCAGAAAGTCGCCTTCTACATTTTGACGGAAGAAAAAACGCGCCACGCGCAGATGAGTGGGCCGCAGGCGGCAGTTGCCGGAACGGTAAACGGTCAGCCGAAAACGGTAGCGTTAATTCGCGGCGTGCAATTTAAAGGCGAGATCCGCAGGCTTGAAGGTGAGGAAAGCGAGCGTGCGCGCCAGGCGTACAATCGTCGCTTTCCGGTTGCCAGAATGCTGTCGGCACCGGTGTGGGAAATCCGGCTTGATGAAATCAAATTCACCGACAACACGCTGGGCTTTGGTAAAAAAATGATCTGGCTACGTAACTCAGGCACCGAGCAGGCGTAATGCCTCGCGGTTAAACGCTGGCAGATCGTCCGGTGTACGGCTGGTAACCAGCTGATCTTTATCGACCACCACTTCCTGATCGTAAAATTCCGCGCCCGCGTTTTTAACATCAATAATGATCGGTTTAACGGCAGTCAGTTTGCGCCCCCGAATCACATCGGCGCTGATCAGCAGCTGCGGACCGTGACAGATGGCGAAAACAGGTTTGCCGCTATTCACAAAATCGCGGGTGAAGGTGACAAAACGGTTGTCGCCACGCAGATAATCCGGTGAATGGCCGCCCGGTAGCAGCAGGGCATCGAACTCTGCGGGCGTCACTTCATCGATGGATTTATCGATGGCCACGCTGGCTTCTCCTTTTTTGCCTTTCACCGTTTTACCCGCTTGTTTTTCAATGGTAATCACTTCGTGTCCGGCTTTACGGAACTCGTCTGCGGGTGAAGTAAATTCTGAATCCTCAAATTCATCACTGATTAAAACGGCAATTTTCTTACTCATGCTTCCTCCGCGATGTTGCATTGGATGAGGCGAATTTCCCACAATCGGGGATAATTACCTCATGGTCTATTAAGCCTGGTGCATGAGCCGTGGAGCGCAAGGCAGACAATTCTGTAAAGGAGCGAAGATGAGTCAGGTACTGATTACAGGCGCAACGGGGCTGGTGGGCGGTCACCTGCTGCGGATGTTGATTAACGAACCGAAAGTTAACGCCATAGCCGCGCCGACGCGACGTCCGTTGGGCGATATGCCAGGGGTGTTTAATCCCCATGATCCGCAACTGACCGACGCGCTGGCGCAGGTCACCGATCCCATCGACATTGTGTTTTGTTGTCTCGGCACCACGCGGCGAGAAGCGGGGAGCAAAGAGGCGTTTATTCATGCCGATTACACGCTGGTGGTGGATACCGCATTAACCGGGCGGCGCCTCGGTGCGCAGCATATGTTGGTAGTCAGTGCGATGGGTGCCAATGCCCACTCGCCGTTTTTCTATAACCGCGTCAAAGGGGAGATGGAAGAAGCATTAATCGCCCAGAACTGGCCGAAATTGACCATTGCTCGCCCGTCGATGTTACTGGGCGATCGTAGCAAACAGCGGATGAACGAAACGCTTTTTGCGCCGCTGTTCCGTTTGTTACCAGGTAACTGGAAATCCATTGATGCGAGAGACGTGGCGCGGGTCATGTTGGCAGAGGCGATGCGGCCTGAGCATGAAGGCGTGACGATTTTAAGCTCTTCAGAATTACGCAAAAGAGCTGAATAATTATTCCCAAGAAATGATAGTGAGCGTAATATTCACGCGCTCAATTATCATATCTTATTCCTGGGGAATGCTATGACTGGTCAGTCTTCATCTCAGGCGGCAACGCCCATTCAGTGGTGGAAACCCGCGCTTTTCTTTCTCGTTGTCATTGCTGGTCTCTGGTATGTGAAATGGCAACCTTACTACGGCAAAGCGTTTACTGCTGCCGAAACCCACAGTATCGGTAAATCTATCCTTGCGCAGGCGGATGCTAATCCGTGGCAGGCGGCGTTGGATTACGCGATGATCTATTTCCTCGCGGTATGGAAAGCGGCGGTGCTGGGCGTACTGCTCGGGTCGTTGATTCAGGTGCTGATCCCGCGTGACTGGTTATTGCGTACGCTTGGGCAATCGCGCTTTCGCGGCACGCTGCTGGGAACGCTGTTTTCGCTGCCGGGCATGATGTGTACCTGCTGTGCGGCTCCGGTCGCGGCGGGAATGCGTCGCCAACAGGTGTCGATGGGCGGTGCGCTGGCATTCTGGATGGGGAATCCGTTGTTAAACCCGGCGACGCTGGTGTTTATGGGGTTCGTCCTCGGCTGGGGTTTTGCGGCGATTCGTCTGGTGGCGGGGCTGGTGATGGTGTTGCTGATTGCGACGCTGGTGCAAAAATGGGTGCGTGAAACACCGCAAACGCAGGCACCGGTCGAAATTGACATACCGGAAGCACAGGGAGGATTTTTTAGCCGCTGGGGCAGGGCGCTATGGACGCTTTTCTGGAGTACAATCCCGGTTTACATCCTTGCAGTACTGGTGTTGGGTGCCGCTCGCGTCTGGCTATTCCCCCATGCCGATGGTGCTGTCGATAACAGCCTGATGTGGGTGGTGGCGATGGCGGTGGCAGGATGCTTGTTTGTCATTCCCACGGCAGCAGAAATTCCGATTGTACAAACGATGATACTGGCAGGCATGGGAACCGCTCCGGCGCTGGCATTGTTGATGACGCTCCCGGCGGTGAGTTTGCCGTCACTGATTATGTTGCGTAAAGCGTTCCCGGCGAAAGCCTTATGGCTGACGGGGGCGATGGTGGCAGTGTCTGGTGTGATTGTCGGCGGGTTGGCGCTGTTGGCTTGATTTGAGGGAAAACATGTCGGATGCGGCGTAAACGCCTTATCCGACCTACGGTTTGCATCGTTGTAGGCCTGATAAGACGCTGCAAGCGTCGCATCAGGCATTACAAGGGCTGCTATTTAATAAACGTAAACGCCGTAGTTACACGCTTTACGCCGCTCACCCGGCTGGCAATATCTGCCGCCGCTTTCGCTTCACGTTCAGTCACCAGCCCCATCAGGAACACTTCACCGTTTTCGGTGGTCACTTTCACGTTGGACGATTTCACCAGGTCGCTGGTTAACAGCTGCGAACGCACTTTGGTGGTGATCCACGTATCGTTAGACGCTTCGCCCAGACCAATCGGCTGGCCCTGACGAATCTCGTTATACACTTCGTTGGCACCGTCTACGCCCATCGCAATTTGTTTAGCGCGAGCCGAAAGTTCAGCGTTTGGTGACTGCCCAACCAACAGCACTTTGCCCTGATACGCCGTGACATTAATACGGGTTTCTTTCTTAATCTGTTCGTCTTTCGACAATGCGCTGTTCACGCGCACTTCCAGGGTACCATCGTCCACCTGGGTGCCGACACTGCGTGGGTCAGTTGCGGCTTTGGTACCTACAGCAGCGGTACCCACTACGGCAGCGGCAACACAACCTTGCAACAGCAGCGCGGAAAGAAGGACTGCGATTGGCGATAATGCCTTCATGTATTCTCCTTAAACATCCTGGTGAGGGAAAAGCGTGTTATCGATCAGATCGCACAGGCAATTTACCGTCAGCATATGCATTTCCTGAATGCGAGCACTACGATGCGAAGGAATGCGGATCTCCACATCCTGTGGCCCTAACAAACCTGCAAGTTCACCGCCGTCATAGCCGGTTAATGCCACAATGGTCATATCACGCGTAACGGCAGCTTCTACCGCTTTTACAATATCGCGGCTGTTGCCACGGGTGGAAATGGCTAACAATACATCTCCCGCATGACCCAGCGCCCGCACCTGTTTTGCATACACTTCATCATGTAAGCGATCGTTGGCAATCGCCGTTAAGACAACATTATCAGTATTTAGTGCAATGGCAGGTAAGCTGGGCCGCTCCGTTTCGAAACGGTTGATCATGCTGGCAGCAAAATGCTGTGCATTGGCAGCGGAAGTTCCATTACCACAACAGAGGATTTTGTTGCCATTGAGCAGAGACTGAACCAGCGTCATAGCTGCACGCGAGATGGCATCCGGAAGCGCCTCTGCCGCCGCAATTTGAGTTTGAATGCTTTCAGTGAAGCAAGCTTTAATTCTTTCTTGCACGCTAATCCTTAAACCTTAATTATGAGTGGTCATTAAAGGCATCCTTAATCCACTCAACCTCATTCCCGGTGAAGGCTACCACATCGAACCGGCAATCCACAGTATCAAAACTCCCATTATGACGCGCGAGCCACAAGCGGGCAGTCTGTAATAATTTGTGTTGTTTGCTGCGGGTCACACTGGCTGCCGCGCCGCCATAAAGCGCAGAGCGGCGGTAACGCACCTCGACAAAAACGGTGGTCCTGCCTTCACGCATTATCAGATCGATCTCGCCGCCACGCTCGTTCACGTTAGCGGCGATAAACCGCAGTCCTTTGCCTTCCAGCCAGCGACGCGCTTGTGCTTCCCACGCATCGCCGGTCTGTTTGGTGGTTAACTGGCGGGGACTACCTGACCTTGTTGGTACTGTAGCCATGATAACTTCCTGTTAATCACGCAATCCGGGTTAGCCGTCAGACTTCCGGTATTACCGTTGATTTCAAAACCCTGAACCTGGCGCATTTGTGAGAAATGATTTGCCAACGACCAGGCATCGACGCCCATCGCATACATGCGAGCCAGCGAATAATCGTTGTTCACCGCGCTGAGCGCCTGCTGCATTAACGGCAGATTACCGCCTGCCAGCATCGGGATTTCGCTGTACTGCAAGCCTTCCATCTCCAGGCGGAAATCCGGGCCAGCGGTCCCTTGCGCACTGCGGGAGCTGGCGTACAGCGTTGCACCGCTCTGGCTACCGTTACGCATGGCGATCATTGGTTTGATAAAAGCGATTTCACCCGGCGTTGCCACAATGTACACCGCATCGACACGACCGCCATTATTGGTGAACTGGTCATCGGTTGGCGTGGTTTGCAGCGTTGGATTGTTGGTCGTCATGCCGGAGTCGGTTGTTTCTCTGGGAGTAATCGGGCTACCCGTTAAAGCAATACCAGAACCGCCGTTAACACCCGCGCGTAATTCGCTGGTGGAACCAAATTTTTGTTGCAGAACGGTGCCGCCACCCAGTTTCTGCCACTCTTGCGCAAACGCATTGGCTACGCGATCGCCCAATGAACTGCGTGGGATCAGCACCAGCGGCGCTTGTTTACCCTGGTCACGAATATGACGCGCTGCATCGCGCGCTTCGTCTTCCGGTGAAAGCGCGAAGTAACAAATATTGACGCGGTTTTCGATATTCTCCGGCTGGTTCAGTGCCAGCACGTTCAGCGGGGTGTTGCTCTTCAGCAACTCTTCAACGTTATTTTTCAGCAACGGACCGACCACAATACTCGCACCATCCTGCTGAACCTGGCTTAAGATCTGGCTAAGTGGTTGTGATGAGGTATCGTAGATTTTTAGCTCTGCGGATGGATTTGCGGGTGCGCTTACCGCTGCGGTGCTTGTCGCCGGGGCGCTTACAGGCACCGGCTGGGCCGCAGGCTGCTCACCGGTCAGATCGCTAACCGAGGCTTGTGCCGGGCTGGCAACGCCATCCACGGTTTGCGGCTGAGGTTGTTCTGCTACGTCTGCGGCAGGTGCGGCAGCTACCTGGGCCGCCACTGGCTGAGTGCCGATATTTTTCGCCGCTTCAAAGCCTTGCTGAATAGTGCGACCAAATACCGCTGCCTGGCCATTCAGTGGCAACAGCAGGGCGATTTTGTTGGTCGATGCGGGTTTAAACGCTTTTACGTTAACCAACTGCGTTGGCAGCATTTTCGCGCCCGGGTTGTTCGGATAACGTTTCTGCCAGTCGGCGATCCCGGCTTTCATCATGTCGGGATCGTTACGGTTATCAAACCAGATGCGCTGCAGATCCAACCAGCCTTGCAGAATATTTTCGTCGGCATTGATCACGAGCGTATTCGCCTGTTCCTGAGTCATGGAGGAGAGCGCCTGCCAGGTGGCGTCAATATTCTGCTGCTTTTCTTTCGCGCCGAGCAGCGGTTCCTGAGCAATTAACGCGCGCAGTAAATCAATGGAAGGACGCCCCTGGCTGGCATCGATTTTTGCCTGCCAGTAACGCGCTTGCTGGTTTTGTTCTAAATCGGCAGGTGTGATTTTCGCCAGCAAGTTTTGCGCGCCAGCAAAATCTTTCTGCGCCAGTTTAATCTCTGCCGCCAGCAGTGTTTTCTCGCGACGCTGAGAATCGTTCAGTTCTTGCGGTAGTTGGTTAAACAACTCCACCGCCTGTCCGGTTTTACCTTCTTTCACCAGTGCATGAATGGCGAGTAATTGCCAGTTGATCCTGGTATCATCAGAACTTTGCTGCATCTGTTGCAGGTAAAAGGCAGAATCAGCCTGCGCCGTGCCCTGCATATAAGCAGTGGACTGATCGGGAGTATGGGTGCCACAACCGGCGAAAATCAGGGCTGCCAGAACAACAGGCAGACAACGCGCGGCTTTCAAACGAGAAAATGTTGAGGGTACCATAATGTATCCAGTGATATTTTTTTTACGCAATGCTCAATATTAAATCGGCAATACGGACGACACAATGAAACAACACCAATCGGCGGATAATTCTCAGGGCCAGCTTTACATTGTACCGACGCCAATCGGCAATCTGGCGGATATCACCCAGCGTGCGTTGGAGGTATTACAGGCCGTTGATCTGATTGCCGCCGAGGATACGCGTCACACCGGTTTATTGCTGCAACATTTTGGGATTAATGCTCGGTTGTTTGCGCTGCACGACCATAACGAACAACAAAAAGCCGAAACGCTGCTGGCGAAGCTGCAAGAGGGGCAAAACATTGCGCTGGTTTCCGATGCCGGAACGCCGCTAATTAACGATCCTGGCTACCATCTGGTGCGTACCTGCCGTGAAGCGGGGATTCGCGTGGTGCCGCTACCCGGGCCGTGTGCTGCTATCACTGCGTTAAGCGCCGCGGGTTTACCATCCGATCGTTTTTGTTATGAAGGCTTTTTACCTGCCAAATCAAAAGGCCGCCGTGATGCGCTAAAAGCCATTGAAGCGGAGCCGCGCACGCTGATTTTTTATGAATCTACCCACCGCCTGTTAGATAGCCTGGAAGATATCGTTGCGGTATTAGGCGAATCCCGCTACGTCGTTCTGGCGCGTGAGCTGACCAAAACCTGGGAAACCATTCACGGCGCGCCCGTTGGCGAGCTGCTGGCGTGGGTCAAAGAAGATGAAAACCGTCGCAAAGGCGAAATGGTACTGATTGTCGAAGGCCATAAAGCACAGGAAGAAGACTTACCCGCCGATGCCCTGCGCACGCTGGCGCTGTTGCAGGCAGAACTGCCACTGAAAAAAGCGGCGGCGCTGGCAGCAGAAATTCACGGCGTGAAGAAAAATGCGCTGTATAAGTATGCACTGGAGCAGCAGGGAGAGTGATTACAGGCGTTGCAGCAGGAATAGCGCTACAACGCCTTTACCAGGCGAGTTAACGACGACACATTTCATCAATCACGCATGTGAAATGGTTATGCAGCCATAAAAACGAAGCCGGGATAGCGGTAGAGACTTTAGCCGTGAGAAAACGTTCTGTCGCATCCTGCTTTCCTTCGCCAGTCACCAGTAGCAAAACTTCGCGGGTATTGAGAATATCCTTCAGGCCTAAGGTGATCCCACGAGTCACGGGACGGCCCGCGGTTTTTAACATCTCATGTTGCTGTGTTCTGGCATCAAGTTGACTGATATGGCAGGCCGGTTGCAGGCTTTCTCCCGGTTCGTTCAGCCCAAGATGACCGTTTTTCCCCAATCCGAGAACGCATAAATCCAGACCGCCTTTGCGCGCAATCAGGTTCGTTACCCGTTCGCACTCTGTCTCATTTATCTCTTCAGAGCGAAAGCTGATGAGCTGGTCTTCACGCAGCCCCAGCGGCTGCACGATATGCTGTTGTAGGAAAGTTTCGCAGGTGCCAGGCATTGTTAATGGCAGATCCACCCATTCGTCGAGCTTCACGAAGGTGAGCTGGCTGACATCAACCTGCTGCTGGTGGATTTTTTCTACCAGATAATGATACGTCAGTAATGGCGTGGCTCCGGTCGCCAGGCAAATCACGGCATCCGGTTTACTACGGATCACGGCCAATAAATATTCGCTGGCACGTTCACTTAACGCCGTATAGTTTTCAACTTGTTGAAGGGTTTGCACAGGATGAAATTCCTTAAGTAAAGAGGCACCGCCAGACGCAGTGCCTCGTTCCATTTACAAAATGCCGAATGCGGAACAAACAATAGAGAGCACAAAAGTCACGCCGATTAACAGCACCGGATGCGCTTTTTTCACCCGCAGGAAGTAATACATCAGCAGGGTGTAGGCCATCGGTAAAATGTTCGGGAAGACTTTATCGAAGAAATCCTGCTGCAGTGCGACGCTGTGGGTACTGTCGATGGCAAACGATGTCACCACGTTAATATGCACATACGAAGCGATCAGCCCGCCGATTACCGTGATCCCGAGGATGGTTGCCGAACGAGCAATCATCTGCGAGTTCTTTCGCACTTTATCGATCGCCTTCACGCCGACTGAATAACCGACGTGGGTCCAGCCGACGCGCAGGAAGAAGATAAGCAGGTAAACGGCGAAAAACAAAATCGGCCCCAACAGGTTTCCCTGGCTGGCAAATGATGAGCAAATTCCCGCCATAATCGGCAATAAGGTAAACCAGAAAATCGCATCGCCAATCCCGGCGATTGGGCCAAACAGTGCCACTTTGAGGCCTTTAATGGTGTCGCGGTTTTCTCCTTTTTCTTCCATCGAAATTAATAACCCCATCAGGAATCCGACCAGATTCGGGTGGGTATTAATAAATTCGAGGTTATCTTTCATCGCCGCGCTTAGGCCCGGTTTGTCGTCCTTATAAATCTTTTTCAGGATCGGCAACATCGCCCAGGTAAAACCGCCCGCCTGCATCCTTTCGTAGTTAAAGCTCGCTTGCAGCAGTGACGAACGAAAGCCCAGACGGGTGATATCTTTTTTACTGATTTCAGATCCCATTGCTGTAGTCCTCTTCTTCATTTTTACTGGCAACGGGCTGCGGTTGCGCTTGCTGCCGGGATTTCGCATTGAAAAACTCATACACCGCAAAGCCTGCGCCCAGCACGGCAACCGGCAACAGGTTGCTGACCTGGATGTAGCAAACGAACAGGAAACCGGCGATCAGGTAAGGGATATATTGCGCTTTGAACATCACGCGCAGCAGCAAGCCAAAACCAACGGCAGGCAGAATACCGCCAGCCACTTCAAAGCCGTGGGTCAGCCAGGCGGGCATCGCTTTCACCAGCGCCTGCATCGCCCCTTGTGCCAGGTAAGTACAGAGGAAAGCAATCACCGCATACGCTGAAGCGACGATGAGCATCGTTGTCCAGTTAAGTCGGGAAAATGCTGCCGTATCCGCCTCTTTTGCGCATTTATCGGCTTTGGTCATAAATAATGAGAAAGCGGAATAGAAGAACAGAATGACGTACTGCATTAACAAACTAAACGGCAGGCCAAGACCAATTGCCGTTTTGGCATCAACGCCCGTAGACCATGCAATGACAGTGGTCATCAGACCCGCCATAATAGGGTTGGGCGGCTGAACACCACCTGCAGGGGTTAATCCGGCGAAAGCCAACTCTGTCAGGCCACCGGTAATTAAGCCAGTCTGAATATCACCGAGAATAGCACCTGTAAGGGTACAAACGATTATCGGGCGGAATAAAAATAAGGCTTCCAGCCAAAAATCAATCCCCAGAAAGAAAACTAACGCCGCCAGGGATAATCCCTGGAGTAGGGTTATTTCATGCATTTTTATTACCTCAAACCAATATTAAGGCGATTTTAGATTTAGTCAGGGATTTGTTCTTTTTGATCGCCAGGGACGTCCTGAATGAAAACATTCACGCCACGTTGTTTAATAAAACGTAAGTCCGCGAGATCCTGGTCATCGACATAAACTTTACTGCTGATTTGCTTTTTCCCTTCCGAGAAATGCATATTGCCGACGTTGACATCTTTCAGGTCAATACCACCTTCTACCAATTTACGTACCGTTTGTGGCGTACGGCAAATCAGGAAGATCTTCTGATGCGGTGCAGCTTTGCCGATGACGTTAATGGTTTTTTCGATAGTAAAGAAACGAATGCCAAAGCCGTAGGTTTCTGCGGTAATACCCATTAATTTCTGTTGAATATCATCGTTAGCGACAACATCATCCACGACTACCAACAGATTCGCACCGATGGTGGATGTCCAGGTCACGCCAACCTGACCGTGAACCAGACGGTTATCAATACGGGTTAAGAGAATATTTGGACTGCTCATTGTGTAATCCTCACCATAAAGTTGAATAATATAATTTTTTTAAATATATTATTGTTGCGATATTGTACTGATGTATTTATTAAGGTTTAGTCATCTCCTTTTCCATTAAGGCACTCCCCGATATTAATCGGGAAGTACATTGGGATAAATCATAAAAAACTAATGATTATGCTGAAATTCGATTCGCTGAACCACAGACATTAATTTTATTTCTGACAACTTCTTTCATCGCATCCATTCCGACGCGCATATAATAACGAGGATCATTACCCTGCGGATTTTCCGCAAACCAGGCTTTAACCGCGCCAGCGAAGGCTATTTTTAATTCTGTGGCAACGTTCACTTTTGTGACGCCAAGTTCAATAGTGCGACGGACAAATTCATCCGGGACATCGCTGGCACCATGCAGCACCAGAGGAACATCCACCACTTCACGAATTTCCGCCAGCCGCTGGAAATCAATCTTCGGCGTTTTGCTGTATAAGCCGTGCGCCGTACCAATCGCTACCGCCAGGCTGTCGACGCCAGTCAGTTCGACAAAGCGTTTAGCTTCTTGTGGATCGGTCAGGAATGCACTTTCGGCGTCAACGCTCATGTCATCTTCAACACCGCCGAGGCGGCCCAGTTCTGCTTCCACGCTGCAATCCTGTGAGTGGCAGAAGTCGACAACCGATTTCACCAGCTTTACGTTCTCGTCAAACGGGAAGTGGCTGCCGTCGATCATCGCACTGCGCACGCCTGCGTGGACTTTACGGCGAATATCATCCAGCGATTCGTGGTGGTCGAGATGCAGCGCCAGTGGCATGTTGTAGGTTGTGGAATAGGCACTACACAGGGCGTAGATCTCTTCCAGCGCGATATGTTTAAAGGTCCCCGGCGTCCCGGCGAGGATCACCGGCGATCGCATTTCACTGCACACTTCGAGGATCGCCTGGATCGTCTCGGCGTTATGAATGTTAAAGGCAGGCACCGCGTAGCCATTGGCCTGGGCGTCCTGTAACAGATATTTGGTGGAGATAATGCTCATAATGCGATCCTCTTATGCCTGCCACGGATGAATGATTACGCCTTGCACCACGCGGTTAACGGTGCCACTGGCTGATGGGGTATCCGGCGTATTGCCCATGTGCAGCGACTGCATCAGTGCAAACGTCTGGGCGTACATCAGGAAGCAAAATGCCTGCTCAACGTCGATAAAGTGACGGGACGGCGGCAGGATGATATGTGGACCGGCGGTAATAACGTCGTTGCTTTCCGCGGCGATGGCGATTACGCGCAATGCCTGGTTGTCACGGCGGAGTTCTGCCAGCAGATCAAGATCATACTGACGGGTGTAAGGGTGGCTGGAGACAAACACCACCACCAGCGTTTCGTTATCGACCAGCGATTTCGGGCCATGACGGAATCCGGTCGGGGAATCATAAAAGGCCGCCAGTTTACCCGCCGTCAGTTCCAGCACTTTCAGCGCCGACTCGCGTGCTGCGCCCTGTAAGCCACCGCTGCCGAGATAAACGATCCGTTTCCACGGTGCGTAACCAAACACACCTTCGCTGAAATCGCCCAGTGAGGTCAGGATCGCCTGGCAACGATCCGCCACATCGCGGAAGCTCTGGCTGTTGATCGTCTCAGGTGCGAAAACCGCGAGGCAGCTGGCCATCATGGTGGTAATGCTGCTGGTCATCGCGAAGCCGCGATCGTGCGTTTCTGCGGGCATCAGCAGGGCAAACGCGTTGTCGCTGTTGATCGCGTTTTGGTAAAGAGCGCCCGCTTCGTTGCAGGTGATCGGCAGGTGATAGCATTCTGGTACAAATTGATTTGCCAGTTCCACGGCGGCGACGCTTTCCGGGCTGTTGCCGGATCGACCGAAGGAGATCAACAGCAGCGGATGAGCTGGATTCAGGTAGTCCATCGGATTAGTGACCAGATCGGTGGTCGGTACGGCGCTGAAGTTTTTACCGGTATGGCTGGCGAGCCACGGCGCGATGATGTCACCGATAAATGCCGAGGTTCCGGCTCCGGTCAGGATTACCCGCAGATTCTCTTTGCGCAGTAACGGTTCAAGGAAGTTATTGAGCGCGGAACGTAGCGCGTCGATGTTGGTGAGTGAACGGATCCATGCGCGAGGCTGATGGCGGATCTCTTCTTCAGTCCATGTACCGGTTGCGGCAGCAGCAGGGGTGTAATTTTCTGGCATAACTCAATCCTTAGTCTGATGAACTTGACGTCGGGCGTTGTCGCTTTCGCTTACCTTTCGTTTCATTTCACTTGGTGATGTCTTTCGTTGATTAAAATCTATAGAAAAGAAACTGAAAGTTCAATGGAGAAAAAAGAAATAAAACGAAATTTGTGATCATTGAAAGAAAAGACAAGGGAAGATTAAAGGATTGCGTGATAACGTCGCTATGTTCACCGATTGCCGGATGCGGCGTACCGTAGGTCGAAGAAGACGCGTCAGCGTCGCATCCGACACCGCTGCACAGATCAAAAAGAAAGAAAAAGAAAGGCCTTACGGGGGAAGTGAAGGCCCAATAAAGGAGCAAACCATCAAAACGAAGCTAATTGACCCTGAATCCAGATTTGTTGCACATGCAGCCCGCTATCCAGCGCAACGACGCTGGCGCGTTTGCCCGGTTTAAGCGATCCCAGAACACCATCAACACCCAGCATACGCGCCGGATGCAGCGATGCCATATGGATGGCTTCCGCAGGCGTTACGCCCGTCAACTCGACCATGTTGCGCACTGCCGCATCGACAGACAGCGTACTGCCCGCCAGCCCACCGGACGCGGTACGGACAACGCCATCGTGCATCTGCACTTCTTCACCACATAACGTATAGCGACCATCCGGCATCCCGGCTGCCTGCATCGCGTCGGTGATCAGCACGATTCTCTCTTTCGCACAGCAACAACACAGCGACATCGCCGCCGGATGTACATGATGACCATCGGCTATCAGTTCCAGCCAGGCGCGCTTGTCCGTTAATCCCGCGCCAACCATCCCCGGTTCGCGGTGATGTAAACCTGTCATCCCGTTATAGCAATGCACCAGGCCGTCGGCACCAGCGTCAAACGCGGCACGGGTTTGTTGCCAGGTCGCCGCGCTATGCCCCAGCATCACCCGTACGTTTTGCTGTTTAAGATAGCGGATGGCCTGCAATGCCCCTTCTTTTTCTGGTGCCAGCGCTACTACGCGCAAGGTGTGCTGAGAAACGGCAATCAATTGATCCAGCTCGGCAATTTCCAGCTCGCGAAACAGCTCCGGCGGATGCGCGCCTTTATTCTGCGGCGTGAAGTACGGTCCTTCGAGATAACTCCCCAGCACTTGCGCACCAGGTCCGCCACGCTGGCAGCGTAGAGCAATACGTTTCAGCGCCGCATGAATGGTATTAAGCGGCGCGGTTACGGTGGTCGGTAACCAACTGCCGACACCTTCGCGTGCCTTGTGCATTGCCAGCTTGTCGAGCGCATCCGGCGCATCATCCATTACATCAACGCCCGCACCACCGTGTACATGGGTGTCGATGTAAGCGGGACAGAGCAGTTCCGCATCGCGTTCAGTCACGCCCACTGGAATCGGTTCGATTGCTGCGATTACACCGTCAGCAATACGCAACTGATGGTCATCGAGCCATCCCTCTTCAGTCAGCAGCCTTCTGGCGCGCAGAACGTGTGTCATATTCCTTCCTCGACCGGACATTCCTCATGGCAGCGACCAAGTTCGTCCACCAGACTGGTTAGCCCACGGTGTCCACACTCCAGCGCCTGCACACGGAACTCTTCACCGCTTAACCCTTCGCGTTCCAGCACCATTTCCAGTAATAGTTGCAAATTTGTGCCGGTGATCACTTCACAGCCCGGTTTTTGCATCGCCAGCGTTGAAGCTACGCGAAACGGCGTGCCGCCCAGCAAATCCGTCAGAAAAACAATGCCGTCTTCACAATCCAGTTGGACGATGGCCTCTTCAAGCTGCGATGTAAGCAGCGCGGTGCTTGAGGTTTCCGGAAAATCGATGGCGATAAACTGCGATTGCTCACCGAGAATTTGCTTCATTGCTTTTTCCATGCCGCTGGCAAATCCGCCATGCCCTGTCAAAATAATACTTAACATCTAATACCTCATTGTATTTAAAGGAAATGGCAGAATTTACCGACGATGCCGAGAACCACGGTAACCGCAATCAGGCGCAGCGGACTCCAGCCGCGGCGTACCAGCCAGAACATGGTCAGGGTGTAGACCAGCGGTAAGAAGGCTGGCATCAGTTTGTCGATAACATCAGCCTGTAACTTAACCACTGCGTCGCCCGCGGTGATTTCCAGCGTGGTGCTTAAACGAACATAGGTTGCCACCAGCGCGCCGATTACCGTCATCCCAACGATAGATGCCGCATGGCCGACTTTTTTGGTATTTGCTTTAATGAGTGGAATCGCCGCCACGCCCATGCGGTAAGCATAATGCGCCAGACCAAAACGCAGCCCCAGGTGCACCACGTTGAACAGCACAATAAAGACGACAGCGCCAAGAATAGAGCCTTGTAGCGCGAGGCTTGCACCTATCCCGCCACAAATCGGCAGTAGCGTTAGCCAGAACATCGCATCGCCAATCCCGCCGAGCGGCGCACCGACGGCAATTTTGGTGCTCTGAATACTGTTAACGTCCTGCTTAGAACGCTCCATCGCAAGGATAATGCCGATAACAAACGTCACCAGAAACGGATGGGTATTGAAGAAACCCATATGCCCCTTCATGGCGCGCGCCAGGTCGCGTTTATTAGTGTGGATCTTTTTCAGAGCAGGCAGCAGACCGTACAACCAGCCAGAAGCCTGCATACGTTCGTAGTTAAAAGACGCTTGTAACAGCATGGAACGCCAGGCGACGCGGTTGATATCTTTTTTCGTCAGCTCTGCGCCAATGCTCTGATCTTCATACACGTTTTCATTGACACCTGTCAGCAGTGTTTCTTCGTTTTCACTGACGTTCGGCAGGGTAGTTTGATTAGATGCCATCTTCAAATTCCTCTTTCTGTGCCGCAGGTTGAGTCGGTTCAGGAGATTTACGCAGCAAGTCGATCAGCGCCATCGCCAGCGCGGCGGCAGCAATAGCCAGCACCGGTAACTTGAGCCAGGCTGCGGCAACAAAGCCCAGGATGAAGTAGGGGATGTAGACGTTTTTCATCATGATTTTCAGCAGCACGGCAAAACCGATTGCTGGCATGATGCCACCCGCGACGCCGAGGCCGTCGATTAATCGTTGCGGCAGGACATCAATGATGGTTTTGGCATGTTCTGCGCCGAAGTAGATAGGCAGGAAAGCGCAGAGAAAATAGAACGTGCCGAGTGCCAGCAATGCCAGATAGTTCACGCGTTCAATGCCGCGAGTATCGGCGTTCTCCGCCATCCGGTCGCAGCGGGACATCACGCCGGACATCACCGAGAACAGGAAGGTAATCCCCATCTGTACTGCGACAGCGAAAGGTACGGCGACACCGACCGCGACATCCGGTTTCACGCCAGTAGTAATGGCAAACGCCGTGCCGACGATAGTACCGATAATCACGTTAGGCGGTTGTGCGCCTGCCAGCGGGGCCAGCCCCATCCACACCAGTTCCAGCGTACCGCCGGTTAAAATACCGGTATGCAGATCGCCAAGTACCAGTCCGACCAACGGGCCGAGGACCACCGGGCGGTGCATATGGGTTAGGCCGTTAAACATATCCAGGCCAGCGATAAAGGCGATAATGCCCAACGCGAATGCCTGCAACAGACTGATTTCCATGATGAATCCCTCAAAGTAATTTAAAGAGGTCCACTGCAGGCTCTGTTGGGACGCCCTGAACGAAGCATTCCACCCCAGCGGCTTTCAGGTCGTTAAATGCTGCGATATCACCCGCATCCACAGAAACCGTTTTGGCGATTTGTTGCTTGCCATTGGCGTAGTGCATATTGCCAACGTTAATGCGATTCACCGGAACGCCACCTTTCACCAGCGTCAGGAAATCGGCAGGTGTTTTACAAACCAGCAGGATTTTCTGTCGATCGGCGGCGCGATGAATGTTGTCGATGACTTTTTGCAGCGTCCAGAAACGTACGGCGATCCCTTCTGCCAGTACCATTTCCATCAGGTTTTGTTGTACCGGATCTTCGGCAACCTCATCGTTGGCTACCAGCACCAGATTTGCCCCCGCAAATCCGACCCACTGAACGCCGACCTGACCGTGAATCAAACGCTCATCAATCCGGCTTAAAACAATATTTGGCATAGCGTGTTCCTCTTTGTTTTGCTTATTGGCCTTCACAGGCTGTGTGGTACTGCGCCAGGATGTCCTGAATATGGTTGATAATGAGTTCCCGTGGTGTTGGCTGCAGCTCGCCGGAGCGAACTTTCACGTATTGCAGCGGCAAATACTGGCTGATCAGCGGTAGCGGAATTGGTGAATCCGCCAGATTACGAACCAGATGAGCGAAAGCGTCATCAATCTGGCTGTCCGGCCAGTAATAGCGCACGCGATCCGAGTAGCTATAACCACGCGCCAGACGACGCGCGTTGCCGTCACCGTGGTAGTGGCTTTGCCAGTATTCCGGGCGGTCGAGCATCACGTTTTCCAGCACCTGACGCAGACCAGAACAGGCTTTTGCTGGTACCAGTTCTTCTTCAATCGCCGCCAGAGAGAACAGAGCTTCACGCAGAGCAAAGGTCAGCGCCGGGCCAACTTTCAGAATGGCAAAGTGGTCAATCACCAGCTGGCGCAGCGATTGCGGCGTTTGGTAATCAGTAGAGTGCGCTTCGAAAATCAGCGTTTCGTAGTTTTCGACCATCTGGCTTAAGGCGGTCGCTTTGACGGGCTGATAATCAATAACGTTGGTGTGATCGAATTCGACGCCGGGTTGAACCACCAGGGCAATAATGCGTGGCCAGATGGCACTCAGACCTTGCTTTTCAAAGGCGTGACGATGGGCTTCCAGCGTGGCGCGGGCGGCATCCGGCGTGGTGACCGCCAGCTCGCTTAAGGTTTCATGCGCGCCGCCAGGTACCGGTACTTCGGTACCAATGACATACTCCAGATCGGCCGCGCCAAAATGTTCACGGCAGGTTTCTTCCGCCACTTTCGCCAGACGAGCGGCGCGTTCGGCCACGATGTCATCAGTTAAGGGAATCGGATCGTCCTGACAGGACATGCTGCAATCAAGGTGAATTTTTTTGAATCCTGCCGCCACGTAGCTTTTAATCAAATCATCGGCATTGGCCATTGCCTGAGCGGCAGGCAGGTTTTGCCAGCGGTTTGGCCCCAGATGGTCGCCACCCAGAATCAACGCATCCTGTGGGAAATTCAACGAGTCGGCGAGCTGACAAACAAAGCCGCGAAAATCGGCGGGCGTCATTCCGGTATAACCGCCGAACTGGTCCACCTGATTGGAGGTTGCTTCAATCAGTAACGGCGTTTGGTTTGCACTGGCGTAGCGGATTGCAGCTTCCAGCACCAGCGGATGTGCGGAACAAACGGCATAAATCCCATTTGTTTTGCCCTCTTTGTGCTGTCTCACCATTTCTGTCAGATGTTTCACTTTCCTCTCCAGTTCAGATTACTGCGATATTAATCTTTCGTTTTGTTTCAGTTGATACTGCGCCATGGTGAGATAAAAATAAAACGAAAGATAATGGTTTTCTGATCTGATTCACAAAAGAAACATAATGAAAGCCACTGAAACGAGAGTAGCTTGCGCCAATGGGTAAGGTGGGCTTGCATTTGCTTAATAGAAAGGCGTTAATAGGCAAAACGAAATGAAACGAAAGTTTTACGAAAGGACTTACTATGAGTAATACCGACGCTTCAGGTGAGAAGCGAATGACAGGCACCAGCGAGCGACGAGAACAGATCATTCAGCGTCTGCGACAGCAAGGGAGTGTGCAGGTTAACGATCTGTCGGCATTGTATGGCGTATCTACTGTGACGATCCGCAACGATCTGGCGTTTCTGGAAAAGCAGGGGATCGCTGTGCGTGCCTATGGTGGCGCGTTGATCTGCGATAGCACAACGCCGTCAGTCGAGCCATCAGTGGAAGATAAAAGCGCACTGAACACCGCGATGAAACGCAGCGTTGCGAAAGCTGCCGTTGAGTTGATTCAGCCTGGTCATCGGGTGATCCTCGACTCCGGGACCACCACTTTTGAGATTGCTCGTCTGATGCGCAAGCACACCGACGTAATTGCGATGACCAACGGTATGAACGTGGCTAATGCGTTGCTGGAAGCGGAAGGCGTTGAGCTGCTGATGACCGGGGGGCATTTGCGCCGTCAGTCGCAATCTTTTTACGGTGATCAGGCTGAGCAATCGCTGCAAAATTACCACTTCGATATGCTGTTTCTTGGTGTAGATGCGATCGATCTGGAGCGCGGCGTCAGCACGCATAATGAAGATGAAGCCCGTTTAAACCGTCGGATGTGCGAAGTTGCGGAACGGATCATCGTGGTCACCGATTCCAGTAAGTTCAACCGTTCCAGTTTACATAAGATCATTGATACTCAACGTATCGACATGATCATTGTTGATGAAGGCATTCCTGCGGATAGTCTGGAAGGACTGCGAAAGGCTGGGGTTGAAGTGATTCTGGTCGGGGAGTGAGAAAGGGTGCCCGCTGGTCAACACGAATGCGTTCGGCGGGCATTGTGAACACCATCAATGGGTTTCTTCTGTCTCTCGGGTGAGGGTTTCCCAGTCGGCAGGAGGATGTCCTCTTTTTAACATTTTGCTGAATACGGTATAGGCATCTGTTTTTTTACCGTAGGTGCGCAGCGTGTTTTCATCGTTCATCCATCCCAGAATGATGACTTTCTCTTTTTCACTATAACGAAAGAAGAGACGATAACGACCAGCACCAAATTTTACCCGTGACCAGTCTTTATTTTTCCCAGAGCCTAACGACTTGCCATGACGGAATGCCGGTGATGATGGATTGACCGTGATATGCTCCTCAATCACTTTATGGACTACCGCCAATAACTTTGTGGCGGCTTTTCTCTGATAATTTTCAGGATCTTTTCCCTTTAATGTCTCGACTTCGGCAACTAAAGCGTCGTAGGTTTCCTGAAAACAGGGATGAGCATATAGCGCCCAACCATTAACCCTTTGTGGAAAATCCATTATTCGTCGTCGCCAATCTCATCGTCAATGTTGACGTCCATGCCAGCGACAAGTTTCTTTCCTTGTTGAGTGTCGAATGGACGAGTTTTTTGCGGGTTGTTCTGGATATCTGCATCCAGAAAACGCAAAAATGCATTCATAGTATGATCCTCCTGTTCATCTCCCAGTCGGCACATAAATACTTGCCCACCAGGCAGAATTTCGTAATGAATGCTGTCCAGGCCTGGCTTCAGTTTTAAGGCCTCACGCACTGGCGCGGGGATAGTTGTTTGTCCGCGTATCGTGACCTTTGATTCAGTGGTCAGTACAGCGTTAGAGCGAGCATTAGCGGGCATTATTTACTGTCCTTTTACAGCCTGTTTTCTGCTCAAATTATAAGCTTGAACTAAGGTAATGCAAATGCATTATTAATGGATGTGTGGACTTTAAACAATAAAAACATGGCACTAAGGCCATGTTTTGCGAGGGACGTTCCAAAAGAAATCAGGTCACCGGTGCTGGGTTAAACACCGCCAGCTGGTTATGCAGTCCCCATTGATCCGAGAAAGTTTTCTTCTTCCCGCTGGCGACGTCGAGAATAAAGTGGAACAACTTCCAGCCCACTTCTTCAATGGTTTCTTCGCCGGTAGCGATAGTGCCCGCGTTAATATCCATTAAATCAAACCAGCGGTTCGCCAGCTCGGTGCGGGTCGCCATTTTAATGACCGGTACCGCCATCAGGCCGTACGGCGTACCACGACCGGTCGTAAACACTTGCACAGTGATACCCGAAGCCACCTGTTGCGTGCCACAGACAAAATCGCTGGCTGGCGTCGCGGCGTAAATTAATCCGCGTTTAGTCGGGCGTTGGCCGGGCGACAGCACTTCAACAATTGCACTTTTACCCGATTTAGCAATGGAGCCGAGCGCTTTCTCCACCACATTTGCCAGACCGCCTTTCTTGTTGCCCGGCGAAGGGTTGGCGCTGCGGTCGGTTTTTCCCATATTGAGATAGTTATCGTACCACTCCATCTCCTCCAGCAGCCGTTTGCCGACCTCTTCGTTCACTGCGCGTGGTGTCAGCAGATGGATCGCGTCACGCACTTCCGTGACTTCTGAAAACATCACCGTTGCGCCGCAGCGCACCAGTAGATCAGACGCATACCCAACCGCCGGGTTTGCCGTTACGCCAGAAAACGCATCGCTGCCACCGCACTGCATGCCGACAACCAGTTCTGAAGCCGGACAGGTTTCTCGCTGTCGTTGATTCAGTTTGTGCAAATGGCGTTCGGCGACCTGCAAAATATCCTCGACCATGGACTGAAAGCCGACATGCTTTTCATCCTGCAAACTGACAATGCTGGCGCTTTCTACTGGAATAGCTTGCACATCATCCGTTCCAGTCAGCAGGCGCTCAGGCTGCAACTTTTCACAACCCAGACCAATCACCATTACTTCGCCGCCAAAGTTAGGGTTCAGCGAAATATTGTGGATGGTACGAATAGGCACAACTGCCGCCGGTGCGTTAATCGCCACGCCACAGCCGTACAAATGATTCAGCCCCACCACGCCATCGACGTTCGGGTATTTCGGTAGCAGATCGCGTTCAATGATTTTTACTACATAGTCCACCACGCCTGCTACACAGTGGACGCTGGTGGTGATGCCGAGCAGGTTTTTAGTGCCCACGCTGCCATCGGCATTGCGATAGCCCTCAAAGGTGTATCCTTCCAGCGGCGGTAAGGGTTCCGGGACTTTGGTTGCCAGTGGCAGCGTGTGTAACGGCGGCGCTTCCGGTAGTACAACCATTGATTCGTCGATCCAGCTTCCGCGTGGGATTGCGCGCACGGCGTAACCAATCACTTCGCCATAACGAATAATTTCACCATTAGCTGGAATGTCCAGCAATGCGACTTTATGCCCCTGGGGAATATGTTCAATTAATTCCAGCCCATCCGGAAAACGCGTTCCTGCTTTCAGGCCATTATCATTAACAATAATTGCCACATTATCTGTGTCGTGAACTTTTATATAAAACGCAGTTGGCGTTTCTTGTCTGATTTCGATGTTGGCCATTGTGCAATATTCTCCAGCCAGGGGTTATTAAAATGAGGACCTGGTCTCATTTAAAAATAAATGACTTCATTGGGTGAAATAAGAATGTCAGGAGTTTAAACGCAGAAATGTGATCAATGTCAATCATTTCAGGGATTGCAGTGCCGCCCGGCAAGGTAAAGCGCAAATCTGTGCTTTAGCGCGCAACCTTATGTGCATATGCTCAAAATAATATTTAAATAGTATTAATTAAATTAGCATTTGCACAATGATTATTATTCTCGCGCTGATTATACTAATTCCCGAGTTCATTGCCGTAACGGCATAAATAAAACTCATAAATAACACCTTCCCCATAATAATAAAAATCAGCATAAGTACCCGAGGTAAATAAAATGATTCTGGACACCGTTGACGTAAAAAAGAAAGGCGTGCATACCCGCTATTTAATATTACTGATTATTTTTATTGTTACCGCCGTTAACTACGCCGATCGTGCAACGCTGTCTATTGCTGGTACCGAAGTGGCAAAAGAGTTGCAGTTAAGTGCGGTTTCGATGGGTTACATCTTCTCCGCTTTTGGCTGGGCCTACCTGCTGATGCAAATTCCCGGCGGCTGGCTGCTTGATAAGTTTGGCTCGAAAAAAGTTTACACCTACAGCCTCTTTTTCTGGTCGCTGTTCACCTTCCTGCAAGGCTTTGTTGATATGTTCCCGCTGGCCTGGGCAGGGATCTCCATGTTCTTTATGCGCTTTATGCTGGGGTTCTCGGAAGCGCCATCATTCCCGGCGAACGCCCGTATTGTCGCCGCCTGGTTCCCAACGAAAGAACGTGGTACTGCCTCCGCCATCTTTAACTCGGCGCAATATTTCTCGCTGGCGCTCTTTTCGCCGCTGCTTGGCTGGCTGACTTTCGCCTGGGGCTGGGAGCACGTCTTCACCGTTATGGGGGTGATTGGTTTTGTGCTGACGGCGCTGTGGATCAAGTTGATTCATAACCCGACAGATCACCCACGTATGTCTGCGGAAGAGCTGAAGTTTATCTCAGAAAATGGCGCGGTGGTCGATATGGACCACAAAAAGCCGGGCAGTGCGGCAGCAAGCGGTCCCAAACTGCATTACATCAAGCAATTGCTCTCTAACCGCATGATGCTGGGCGTATTTTTCGGACAATATTTTATCAACACCATCACCTGGTTCTTCCTCACCTGGTTCCCAATTTATCTGGTGCAGGAAAAAGGCATGTCGATTCTGAAAGTGGGTCTGGTCGCCTCGATTCCGGCACTGTGTGGCTTTGCGGGCGGCGTACTGGGAGGTGTCTTCTCGGATTATCTGATCAAACGCGGTTTGTCCCTGACCCTGGCACGTAAGCTACCGATTGTGCTGGGAATGTTGCTGGCTTCCACCATTATCTTATGTAACTACACCAACAACACCACGCTAGTGGTCATGCTGATGGCGCTGGCTTTCTTTGGCAAAGGATTTGGTGCGCTGGGCTGGCCGGTAATTTCTGACACCGCGCCGAAAGAGATTGTTGGTCTCTGCGGCGGCGTCTTTAACGTCTTTGGCAATGTTGCCTCCATTGTCACTCCACTGGTGATTGGCTACCTGGTAAGTGAATTGCACTCCTTCAATGCAGCACTGGTTTTCGTGGGATGTTCAGCGCTGATGGCGATGGTCTGCTACCTCTTCGTAGTTGGCGACATTAAACGTATGGAATTGCAGAAATAAGCAAAGGTATAAGCGATGAATAACGATGTTTTCCCGAATAAATTCAAAGCCGCACTGGCTGCGAAACAGGTACAAATTGGTTGCTGGTCAGCACTCTCTAACCCGATTAGCACTGAAGTCCTTGGTTTGGCTGGGTTTGACTGGCTGGTGCTGGATGGCGAACATGCGCCAAACGATATCTCCACGTTTATTCCGCAGTTAATGGCCCTGAAAGGCAGCGCCAGCGCGCCAGTAGTGCGAGTGCCGACCAACGAGCCGGTAATTATTAAGCGTCTTCTGGATATCGGTTTCTATAACTTCCTGATTCCTTTTGTAGAAACAAAAGAGGAAGCAGAGCAGGCGGTGGCATCAACCCGTTACCCACCGGAAGGCATTCGCGGCGTCTCCGTTTCTCACCGCGCCAATATGTTTGGCACCGTGGCGGATTATTTCGCTCAGTCGAACAAGAACATCACCATTCTGGTCCAGATAGAAAGTCAGCAGGGCGTAGATAACGTCGATGCCATTGCCGCTACCGAAGGCGTAGACGGTATCTTCGTCGGCCCCAGCGATCTGGCTGCGGCATTAGGCCATCTCGGCAATGCCTCGCACCCGGATGTACAAAAAGCAATCCAGCATATTTTTAACCGTGCCAGTGCGCACGGCAAACCCAGCGGTATCCTCGCACCGGTCGAAGCCGATGCGCGTCGTTATCTGGAATGGGGGGCGACGTTTGTGGCTGTCGGCAGCGATCTCGGCGTCTTCCGCTCTGCCACTCAGAAACTGGCTGATACCTTTAAAAAATAACCACCACCGCAACAAGAGAGATGATTGATATGACTATGAAAGTTGGTTTTATTGGCCTGGGGATTATGGGTAAACCAATGAGTAAAAACCTTCTGAAAGCAGGTTACTCGCTGGTGGTTGCTGACCGTAACCCAGAAGCTATTGCTGACGTGATTGCTGCAGGTGCAGAAACAGCGTCTACGGCTAAAGCGATCGCTGAACAGTGCGACGTCATCATAACCATGCTGCCAAACTCCCCTCATGTGAAAGAGGTGGCGCTGGGTGAGAATGGCATTATTGAAGGCGCGAAGCCTGGTACGGTATTGATCGATATGAGTTCTATCGCACCGCTGGCAAGCCGTGAAATCAGCGAAGCGCTGAAAGCGAAAGGCATTGATATGCTGGATGCTCCGGTGAGCGGCGGTGAACCGAAAGCTATCGACGGTACGCTGTCAGTGATGGTGGGCGGCGACAAGGCTATTTTCGACAAATACTATGATTTGATGAAAGCAATGGCGGGTTCCGTGGTGCATACCGGGGAAATTGGTGCAGGTAACGTTACCAAACTGGCGAATCAGGTCATTGTGGCGCTGAATATTGCCGCGATGTCAGAAGCGTTAACGCTGGCAACCAAAGCGGGCGTTAACCCGGATTTGGTGTATCAGGCAATTCGCGGTGGACTGGCGGGCAGTACCGTGCTGGATGCCAAAGCGCCGATGGTGATGGACCGCAACTTCAAGCCGGGCTTCCGTATTGATCTGCATATTAAGGATCTGGCAAATGCGCTGGATACTTCCCACGGCGTCGGCGCGCAACTGCCGCTCACAGCTGCGGTTATGGAGATGATGCAGGCACTGCGAGCAGATGGTTTAGGAACGGCAGATCATAGCGCCCTGGCGTGCTACTACGAAAAACTGGCGAAAGTCGAAGTTACTCGTTAATGACGTCGTGCCCGGATGGCGTATTGCAATCCGGGCCTGGAATCCAGGCCGAATAAGAGAAACGCCCTCCGGCGTCATGTGGTAACAGGCATAGGTATGAAAATCGTAATCGCCCCAGACTCTTATAAAGAAAGTTTATCTGCCAGCGAGGTTGCGCAGGCGATAGAAAAAGGATTTCGGGAAATTTTTCCTGATGCACAGTACGTTTCTGTTCCTGTTGCCGATGGTGGCGAAGGAACGGTGGAAGCGATGATTGCAGCCACCCAGGGTTCCGAACGTCACGCCTGGGTTACAGGGCCGCTGGGCGAGAAGGTGAATGCCAGTTGGGGGATCTCCGGCGATGGCAAAACCGCGTTTATTGAAATGGCGGCGGCCAGTGGGCTGGAGCTGGTACCTGCGGAAAAACGTGATCCACTCGTGACCACTTCACGCGGCACAGGCGAGTTAATTCTGCAGGCGCTGGAGAGCGGCGCGACAAACATTATTATCGGCATTGGCGGTAGCGCTACAAATGATGGCGGTGCAGGCATGGTACAGGCGCTGGGGGCGAAATTATGCGACGCCAACGGCAATGAAATTGGTTTTGGCGGCGGTAGTCTTAATACTCTGAATGATATTGATATTTCCGGCCTCGATCCGCGCTTAAAAGATTGCGTCATTCGCGTCGCTTGTGATGTCACCAATCCGCTGGTGGGCGATAACGGCGCATCGCGCATCTTTGGCCCACAAAAGGGAGCCAGTGAAGCGATGATTGTTGAGCTGGACAATAACCTTTCTCACTATGCCGATGTCATTAAAAAAGCGCTGCATGTTGATGTGAAAGATGTCCCCGGCGCAGGAGCTGCGGGTGGTATGGGCGCGGCGCTAATGGCGTTTCTTGGTGCGGAACTGAAAAGCGGTATTGAAATCGTCACGACGGCGCTGAATCTGGAGGAACATATTCACGATTGTACGCTGGTGATCACCGGTGAAGGGCGTATTGACAGCCAGAGTATACACGGCAAGGTTCCGATTGGCGTCGCAAACGTGGCGAAAAAGTACCATAAACCGGTGATTGGCATTGCGGGTAGCCTGACCAATGATGTTGGCGTTGTACATCAGCATGGCATTGATGCGGTCTTCAGCGTATTGACCAGTATTGGTACGTTGGACGAAGCATTCCGCGGGGCTTATGACAATATTTACCGTGCTTCACGTAATATCGCCGCGACACTGGCGATTGGAATGCGCAACGCGGGGTGACAAGGGCGCGCAAACCCTCTATACTGCGCGCCGAAGCTGACCAGACAGTCGCCGCTTCGTCGTCGTCCTCTTCGGGGGAGACGGGCGGAGGGGAGGAAAGTCCGGGCTCCATAGGGCAGGGTGCCAGGTAACGCCTGGGGGGGAAACCCACGACCAGTGCAACAGAGAGCAAACCGCCGATGGCCCGCGCAAGCGGGATCAGGTAAGGGTGAAAGGGTGCGGTAAGAGCGCACCGCGCGGCTGGTAACAGTCCGTGGCACGGTAAACTCCACCCGGAGCAAGGCCAAATAGGGGTTCATAAGGTACGGCCCGTACTGAACCCGGGTAGGCTGCTTGAGCCAGTGAGCGATTGCTGGCCTAGATGAATGACTGTCCACGACAGAACCCGGCTTATCGGTCAGTTTCACCTGTTTTACGTAAAAACCCGCTTCGGCGGGTTTTTGCTTTTTGGAGGAGCGGAAAGATGAATGACTGTCCACGACGCTATACCCAAAAGAAAGCGGCTTATCGGTCAGTTTCACCTGTTTTACGTAAAAAACCGCTTCGGCGGGTTTTTGCTTTTTGGAGCATAGTGTAAGATGAATAAATATCTACGGTATTAATAATAGACTTTGTAAGAAATTATTAAGTCTATATTGCATTTAAAAGGTCGTAATCATACGTATAGTCCTCTCTGGTAAAATATTGCTTCTCTGAGTTATAAGCTTCATATGTGTTATATTTTACGACCTCAAAGCAATTGTCATGAGAATTTTCGTCTTTCTCTAGTGTATTATCTGAAAGGAATTCCTCTGAGCTAGAATCCTCTATGTTTAAATCTGTATTGTAATTAATTTTTGGAACGATTAGATAAGCATTTTCTTTGACGCTTTCATAATCTTTAATGATTATATCGATGTAATAATCTATTTTTTCTAATGAGAATGCTTTCATCTCTGGTAATTTAATTCTGTTCAAGTAATTGTTAATTTTCGATGAGCTTTTATATATTTCTTTTGTTAATTCATTTTCTAATTCATCTGTTAGAGTTGCTCTTGGTATAGATTCTATAATTGCAAGTCTCATAATTTTTAATTGTTCTTCGGTAATATCTCCAAGCGCATTTAAACAACTTTCGACAAGCTTAATTTTTTCTTCAGAATACATATCGTTAATGCTTGTTATAACAGGCGTTATTTTTAGTAAATAATCCCATGAGATTGTGGCGTTTTGTTTTGAACTAACGAAATTTACCTGAAACATGTTGGCATTAGTAAAATCTGTGTCATCCAATTTAAAAGGATTTAAAATTGTATTGGCCATATGTTTATCTGTAAAATCATAAAGTTCTAAATCGACATTCCGTAAGTCCAGAGAGGATAGATCAACTATACCTCCAGTCCCACAACTAAAGATTACGTTCAACCTCCTGATTTCATTGTAAATGTCTTTCAATGGGCAATTAACATTGATATTGCCTGTGGATATTTCCTGGTTTTTTAACGGTTCATTAATTGTAAGTTCACAGGTATTGTCTGATCGTTGAATAATTCGGGCGTTATAACCAAAAAAATCCATACGAAGAGACGAATCATTATAAAGAATTACATTTTGTAAGTACGCTAATTCTTTTTGAAAATCACCAGTGATAATGCATTTCCCACCTGGTTGTAACGCGTTAAGTAAAGTGACCATTTCAATAGAGGTCTGTTTTAGTTTTTCTATACCTGGTGCTAGTGCTTCGAGGTTATTAACTATGGGGCTTTCAGGAAGATCATTCATTTTTCGACGGACTAAATCACTACTAATATCATTACCAATTGATGAAACAGGGAACATTATTTTATCCTTTATAAATAATCAATAAAAATAATTATTAAAATGATCGGGTGAAAAAAAGAGAATTTGCCAACAATCTGAAGTAATGCTGGTTTTATTAAAGTGCGCAGGAGGTGTTAAGATGGCTTCTTTTCGGGTGAATTTTGCACAATACTTAGAAATCGTCTCCTTAATACATTCCAGCTCTTTTTTATTGACGGCTGAGCAAATACATTGTTCACCAAAAGGTGCAAAAGTGCCTACATCTAATGTTTGTATGATATAATCGTCATGTTCTCCTGTAGAAATATCTATGATGAATGGACTCATATTTTCCGGTTGGATTCGGATCATGACAGAAGGAATATCGCCTTGATAGAAATTCAATGCAGTAATTGCAGATAATACTCTCCGCAGTTCATTACTTATACTGTATATTTTATTAACGTCATTGGTGGAGACAATTTCTGCAAACTTTCTTTTTACCGTCCAATAATCAATATTTCTGTTGTGATTGTTAACCACTGCGTGCATTGGCGGGATTGAAGGGTGAAAAATATGTGCAATTGGGAAGCCTTTCATTGATGCCTGCCTTGTCATCATGACAAACAATAATAGATGCTTATTTTCCTCGCACGGCACTTTCGCACTATCAAAAAACGCTCATTTACCCGGCATTACAGTAAACGAAGCAACATTCTGTGGCCTACGCCGATCAAAAGCTCTGTGAAAATTCCCCTTGTTGTCTTTGGCTGACCTTATCGCGGCGACCAGCAATTATTCGTTTTGTGATCCTCAACACAAAATGCTATTCGTCACCTATGAGGGGAGAAGAATTTATGGAAAACGATTGCATTCACAAAATGACGTCCTGTCATGAGGGAGAAAGTTGACGTTAATCAATTGTTCGAGATGATCAATACCTGTATTCGAAATTTTAAAATATTGATAAAATAAATGTTTGTTCTCCAACAAATAGCGTGAAAAAATGTGACGTGCCGCATTATTTATCGCTGAAAATGGTTTATTTATAATAAAATTTGAGAACTTGCTCATTAAATTTAACTCAAATTTTGCCTGGTAATTATCCGGTAATTGCTTGAAATATGGTCTCAGCCCCTTTTTTGTATTAACCACATAACGAATGATGTTATCGCCATAAAATATGGTTATCCCCGTCATTTTTTTTGACAAAAATCAGGGTTTATGCTGATTTTTATACTTTAACTTATTGATATATAAAGATATTTAATTGAAATAACGATGCCCTGGAATGTATTGAAAGTTAATTTGTGAGTGGTCGCACATATCCTGTTCATTTCATTTTGATACACTTCATGCCGTCAATGAGGTAATTAACGTAGGTCGTTATGAGCACTATTCTTCTTCCGAAAACGCAGCACCTGGTAGTCTTTCAGGAAGTCATTAGAAGTGGCTCTATCGGCTCGGCTGCAAAAGAATTAGGGTTAACTCAACCGGCCGTCAGTAAAATCATTAACGATATTGAAGATTATTTTGGCGTGGAATTAGTGGTGCGGAAAAATACCGGTGTAACATTAACACCTGCCGGTCAATTGTTACTCTCCCGTTCCGAATCCATTACCCGTGAAATGAAAAATATGGTTAATGAGATAAGCGGTATGTCTTCTGAGGCGGTGGTGGAAGTCTCATTTGGTTTTCCTTCATTGATTGGTTTTACTTTTATGTCAGGGATGATCAACAAGTTCAAAGAGGTGTTCCCGAAAGCGCAGGTTTCTATGTATGAAGCGCAACTGTCTTCGTTCTTACCGGCAATCCGCGACGGTCGACTTGATTTTGCGATTGGTACGTTAAGCGCAGAAATGAAGCTTCAGGATTTACATGTTGAGCCGCTGTTCGAGTCCGAGTTTGTGCTGGTAGCCAGTAAGTCCCGAACATGCACCGGCACCACCACGCTGGAGTCGTTGAAGAACGAACAGTGGGTGTTGCCACAAACCAATATGGGATACTACAGCGAGCTGCTCACCACGTTACAAAGAAATGGCATCAGTATTGAAAACATCGTTAAAACCGACTCAGTCGTGACAATTTATAATCTTGTTCTCAATGCTGATTTCTTAACTGTAATTCCATGTGATATGACATCACCTTTTGGTTCTAATCAATTTATTACTATTCCGGTTGAAGAAACATTACCTGTGGCACAATATGCCGCGGTATGGTCGAAAAATTATCGTATTAAAAAAGCAGCATCGGTTTTGGTGGAATTAGCCAAAGAGTATTCATCTTATAATGGGTGTAGACGAAGGCAATTAATTGAAGTTGGTTAGTTATTTGTTTTTATTTAAACATAAATAATCCACCTGTCTGTTTTGCAGGTGTCGGTTACGGTTACCTACATATTTAATTCAGGCTAAGAGGTTTTATAATGCATATTACATACGATCTCCCGGTTGCTATTGATGACATCATTGAAGCAAAACAACGACTGGCTGGGCGAATTTATAAAACAGGCATGCCTCGCTCCAACTATTTTAGTGAACGTTGCAAAGGTGAAATATTCCTCAAATTCGAAAACATGCAGCGTACGGGTTCATTTAAAATTCGTGGCGCATTTAATAAATTAAGTTCACTGACCGATGCGGAAAAACGCAAAGGCGTGGTGGCCTGTTCTGCGGGCAACCATGCGCAAGGGGTTTCCCTCTCCTGCGCGATGCTGGGCATCGACGGTAAAGTGGTGATGCCAAAAGGTGCGCCAAAATCCAAAGTAGCGGCAACGTGCGACTACTCCGCAGAAGTCGTTCTGCATGGTGATAACTTCAACGACACTATCGCTAAAGTGAGCGAAATTGTCGAAATGGAAGGCCGTATTTTTATCCCACCTTACGATGATCCGAAAGTGATTGCTGGCCAGGGAACGATTGGTCTGGAAATTATGGAAGATCTCTATGATGTCGATAACGTGATTGTGCCAATTGGTGGTGGCGGTTTAATTGCTGGTATTGCGGTGGCAATTAAATCTATTAACCCGACCATTCGTGTTATTGGCGTACAGTCTGAAAACGTTCACGGCATGGCGGCTTCTTTCCACTCCGGAGAAATAACCACGCACCGAACTACCGGCACCCTGGCGGATGGTTGTGATGTCTCCCGCCCGGGTAATTTAACTTACGAAATCGTTCGTGAATTAGTCGATGACATCGTGCTGGTCAGCGAAGACGAAATCAGAAACAGTATGATTGCCTTAATTCAGCGCAATAAAGTCGTCACCGAAGGCGCAGGCGCTCTGGCATGTGCTGCATTATTAAGCGGTAAATTAGACCAATATATTCAAAACAGAAAAACCGTCAGTATTATTTCCGGCGGCAATATCGATCTTTCTCGCGTCTCTCAAATCACCGGTTTCGTTGACGCTTAATTAATTCGTTGAGGATAGGATATGAGTACTTCAGATAGCATTGTATCCAGCCAGACAAAACAATCGTCCTGGCGTAAATCAGATACCACATGGACGTTAGGCTTGTTTGGTACGGCAATCGGCGCCGGGGTGCTGTTCTTCCCTATCCGCGCAGGTTTTGGCGGACTGATCCCGATTCTTCTGATGTTGGTATTGGCATACCCCATCGCGTTTTATTGCCACCGGGCGCTGGCGCGTCTGTGTCTTTCTGGCTCTAACCCTTCCGGCAACATTACGGAAACGGTGGAAGAGCATTTTGGTAAAACTGGCGGCGTGGTTATCACGTTCCTGTACTTCTTCGCGATTTGCCCACTGCTGTGGATTTATGGCGTTACTATTACCAATACCTTTATGACGTTCTGGGAAAACCAGCTCGGCTTTGCACCGCTGAATCGCGGCTTTGTGGCGCTGTTCCTGTTGCTGCTGATGGCTTTCGTCATCTGGTTTGGTAAGGATCTGATGGTTAAAGTGATGAGCTACCTGGTATGGCCGTTTATCGCCAGCCTGGTGCTGATTTCTCTGTCGCTGATCCCTTACTGGAACTCTGCAGTTATCGACCAGGTTGACCTCGGTTCGCTGTCGTTAACTGGTCATGACGGTATCCTGATCACTGTCTGGCTGGGGATTTCCATCATGGTTTTCTCCTTTAACTTCTCGCCAATCGTCTCTTCCTTCGTGGTTTCTAAACGTGAAGAGTATGAGAAAGACTTCGGTCGCGACTTCACCGAACGTAAATGTTCCCAAATCATTTCTCGTGCCAGCATGCTGATGGTTGCAGTGGTGATGTTCTTTGCCTTTAGCTGCCTGTTTACGCTGTCTCCGGCCAACATGGCGGAAGCCAAAGCGCAGAATATTCCAGTGCTTTCTTATCTGGCTAACCACTTTGCGTCCATGACCGGTACCAAAACAACGTTCGCGATTACACTGGAATATGCGGCTTCCATCATCGCACTCGTGGCTATCTTCAAATCTTTCTTCGGTCACTATCTGGGGACGCTGGAAGGCTTGAATGGCCTGATTCTGAAGTTCGGTTATAAAGGTGACAAAACCAAAGTGTCGCTGGGTAAACTGAATACTCTCAGCATGATCTTCATCATGGGCTCCACCTGGGTTGTTGCCTACGCCAACCCGAACATCCTCGACCTGATTGAAGCCATGGGCGCACCGATTATCGCATCCCTGCTGTGCCTGTTGCCGATGTATGCCATCCGTAAAGCGCCGTCTCTGGCGAAATACCGTGGTCGTCTGGATAACGTGTTTGTTACCGTGATTGGTCTGCTGACCATCCTGAACATCGTATACAAACTGTTTTAATCCGTAACTCAGGATGAGAAAAGAGATGAATGAATTTCCGGTTGTTTTGGTTATTAACTGTGGTTCGTCTTCGATTAAGTTTTCCGTACTCGATGCCAGCGACTGTGAAGTATTAATGTCAGGTATTGCCGACGGTATTAACTCGGAAAATGCATTCTTATCCGTAAATGGGGGAGAGCCAGCACCGCTGGCTCACCACAGCTACGAAGGTGCATTGAAGGCAATTGCATTTGAACTGGAAAAACGGAATTTAAATGACAGTGTGGCCTTAATTGGCCACCGCATCGCTCACGGCGGCAGTATTTTTACCGAGTCCGCCATTATTACCGATGAAGTCATTGATAATATCCGTCGCGTTTCTCCACTGGCACCCCTGCATAATTACGCCAATTTAAGCGGTATTGAATCGGCGCAGCAATTATTTCCGGGCGTAACTCAGGTGGCGGTATTTGATACCAGTTTCCACCAGACGATGGCTCCGGAAGCTTATTTATACGGCCTGCCGTGGAAATATTATGAAGAGTTAGGTGTACGCCGTTATGGTTTCCACGGCACGTCGCACCGCTATGTTTCCCAGCGCGCACATTCTTTGCTGAATCTGGCGGAAGATGACTCCGGCCTGGTTGTGGCGCATCTTGGCAATGGCGCGTCAATCTGTGCAGTTCGCAACGGTCAGAGTGTTGATACCTCAATGGGAATGACGCCGCTGGAAGGCTTGATGATGGGTACCCGCAGTGGCGATGTCGACTTTGGTGCGATGTCCTGGGTCGCCAGCCAAACCAACCAGAGCCTGGGTGACCTGGAACGCGTAGTGAATAAAGAGTCGGGATTATTAGGTATTTCCGGTCTTTCTTCGGATTTACGTGTTCTGGAAAAAGCCTGGCATGAAGGTCACGAACGCGCGCAACTGGCAATTAAAACCTTTGTTCACCGAATTGCCCGTCATATTGCCGGACACGCAGCCTCATTACATCGCCTGGATGGAATTATATTCACCGGCGGAATAGGAGAGAATTCAAGTTTAATTCGTCGTCTGGTCATGGAACATTTGGCTGTATTAGGCGTAGAGATTGATACAGAAATGAATAATCGCTCTAACTCCTGTGGAGAGCGAATTGTTTCCAGTGAAAATGCGCGTGTCATTTGCGCCGTTATCCCAACCAACGAAGAAAAAATGATTGCTTTGGATGCCATTCATTTAGGCAAAGTGAACGCGCCCGCAGAATTTGCATAATTTAGTTGAAGTATTGTAGAGAGATTATTTTTCATGAAGGTAGATATTGATACCAGCGATAAGCTGTACGCCGACGCATGGCTTGGCTTTAAAGGTACGGACTGGAAAAACGAAATTAATGTCCGCGATTTTATTCAACATAACTATACACCGTATGAAGGTGATGAATCTTTTCTCGCCGAAGCAACGCCAGCCACCACGGAATTGTGGGAAAAAGTGATGGAAGGCATCCGTATCGAAAACGCAACCCACGCGCCGGTTGATTTCGATACTAATATTGCTACCACCATTACCGCTCATGATGCGGGATATATTAACCAGCCGCTGGAAAAAATAGTGGGCCTGCAAACGGATGCGCCATTAAAGCGTGCGCTGCATCCGTTCGGTGGCATTAATATGATTAAAAGTTCATTCCACGCCTATGGTCGTGAAATGGACAGTGAATTTGAATATCTGTTTACCGATCTGCGTAAAACCCATAACCAGGGCGTATTTGATGTTTACTCACCGGATATGCTGCGCTGCCGTAAATCTGGCGTGCTGACCGGTTTACCAGATGGCTATGGTCGTGGGCGCATTATCGGTGACTATCGCCGCGTGGCGCTATATGGCATCAGTTATCTGGTGCGTGAACGCGAACTGCAATTTGCCGATCTCCAGTCCCGTCTGGAAAAAGGCGAGGATCTGGAAGCCACCATCCGTCTGCGTGAGGAGCTGGCGGAACATCGTCGTGCGCTGTTGCAGATTCAGGAAATGGCGGCGAAATACGGTTTTGATATCTCCCGTCCGGCGCAGAATGCGCAGGAAGCGGTGCAGTGGCTCTACTTCGCTTACCTGGCGGCAGTGAAATCACAGAACGGCGGCGCAATGTCTCTTGGCCGTACGGCATCGTTCCTCGATATCTACATTGAGCGCGACTTTAAAGCTGGCGTACTCAATGAACAGCAGGCACAGGAACTGATCGACCACTTCATTATGAAGATCCGTATGGTGCGCTTCCTGCGTACGCCGGAATTTGATTCGCTGTTCTCCGGCGACCCAATCTGGGCGACGGAAGTGATCGGCGGGATGGGGCTGGACGGTCGTACGCTGGTGACCAAAAACTCTTTCCGTTATCTGCACACCCTGCACACTATGGGGCCAGCACCGGAACCAAACCTGACCATTCTGTGGTCGGAAGAATTACCGATCGCCTTCAAAAAATATGCCGCACAGGTGTCTATCGTCACCTCTTCCTTGCAGTATGAAAACGACGATCTGATGCGTACTGACTTCAACAGCGACGATTACGCGATTGCCTGCTGCGTTAGCCCGATGGTGATTGGTAAGCAAATGCAGTTCTTTGGTGCACGCGCTAACCTGGCGAAAACGCTGCTCTACGCAATTAACGGCGGGGTGGATGAGAAGCTGAAGATTCAGGTCGGGCCGAAAACAGCACCATTGATGGACGATGTGCTGGACTACGACAAAGTGATGGACAGCCTCGATCATTTCATGGATTGGCTGGCAGTGCAGTACATCAGCGCGCTGAATATCATCCACTACATGCACGACAAGTACAGCTATGAAGCCTCGCTGATGGCGCTGCACGATCGTGATGTTTATCGCACGATGGCATGCGGCATCGCGGGCCTGTCGGTGGCGACGGACTCCCTGTCTGCCATCAAATATGCCCGCGTGAAACCAATCCGTGACGAAAACGGCCTGGCGGTGGACTTTGAAATCGACGGCGAATATCCGCAGTACGGTAACAACGACGAGCGCGTAGACAGCATTGCCTGCGACCTGGTTGAACGCTTTATGAAGAAAATTAAAGCGCTGCCAACCTATCGCAACGCCGTCCCTACCCAGTCGATTCTGACTATCACTTCTAACGTGGTGTACGGCCAGAAAACCGGTAACACGCCGGACGGTCGTCGCGCCGGAACACCGTTCGCACCGGGCGCTAACCCGATGCACGGTCGTGACCGCAAAGGTGCGGTAGCCTCGCTGACGTCGGTGGCGAAACTGCCGTTCACCTACGCCAAAGACGGTATTTCGTACACCTTCTCAATTGTCCCGGCGGCGCTGGGCAAAGAAGATCCAGTACGTAAAACCAACCTTGTCGGCCTGCTGGATGGGTATTTCCACCACGAAGCGGATGTCGAAGGCGGTCAACACCTCAACGTCAACGTAATGAATCGGGAAATGCTGCTGGATGCCATCGAGCACCCGGAAAAATATCCTAACCTGACAATCCGTGTCTCTGGCTACGCCGTGCGCTTCAACGCACTGACCCGTGAACAGCAGCAGGATGTTATTTCACGTACCTTTACCCAGGCGCTCTGACGCCGGAGGATGTATGAAAAAGATTATCGAAACGCAACGTGCCCCAGGCGCAATCGGCCCTTATGTTCAAGGCGTTGATTTAGGCAGCATGGTCTTCACCTCCGGGCAAATTCCGGTTTGCCCACAGACCGGTGAGATCCCGGCTGATGTGCAAGATCAGGCGCGTTTAAGCCTCGAAAACGTCAAAGCGATCGTGGTTGCTGCCGGGCTGAGCGTGGGCGATATCATCAAGATGACCGTGTTCATCACCGATCTGAATGATTTTGCCACCATCAATGAAGTCTATAAGCAGTTCTTCGATGAGCATCAGGCGACCTACCCGACCCGGAGCTGTGTGCAGGTCGCGCGTTTGCCGAAAGATGTGAAGCTGGAAATTGAAGCCATCGCAGTACGTAGTGCGTAAAGCCTCGTGAGCGGGACGGTCGCAAGGTCGTTCCGCTCCACTTCACTGAACGGCAATCCGAGGGTGTGGATATGATTAGTGCATTCGATATTTTCAAAATTGGGATTGGTCCCTCCAGTTCGCATACCGTGGGGCCAATGAATGCCGGAAAAAGTTTTATTGATCGGCTGGAAAGTAGCGGCTTATTAACCGCGACGAGCCATATTGTGGTCGATCTGTACGGGTCGTTGTCACTGACGGGCAAAGGCCATGCCACGGATGTCGCCATCATCATGGGACTGGCAGGAAACAGTCCGCAGGATGTTGTCATTGATGAGATCCCTGCATTTATAGAGTTAGTGACGCGCAGCGGGCGGCTGCCAGTGGCATCTGGTGCGCATATTGTTGATTTTCCTGTAGCAAAGAACATTATCTTCCATCCCGAAATGTTGCCTCGCCATGAGAACGGAATGCGGATCACTGCCTGGAAGGGACAGGAAGCGCTATTAAGCAAAACCTATTACTCTGTCGGCGGCGGGTTTATTGTCGAAGAAGAACACTTCGGCCTGTCGCACGATGTCGAAACGTCCGTACCTTACGATTTCCACTCAGCAGGAGAACTGCTGAAAATGTGTGATTACAACGGCCTGTCTATTTCTGGCCTGATGATGCACAACGAGCTGGCGCTGCGCAGTAAAGCGGAAATTGATGCCGGTTTTGCCCGTATCTGGCAAGTGATGCATGACGGTATTGAACGCGGGATGAACACTGAAGGCGTGCTGCCTGGTCCGCTCAATGTGCCGCGCCGTGCCGTAGCGCTGCGTCGTCAGTTGGTTTCCAGCGATAACATCTCTAACGATCCGATGAATGTCATCGACTGGATCAACATGTACGCGCTGGCGGTTAGTGAAGAAAACGCAGCTGGCGGGCGCGTGGTAACGGCACCGACTAACGGTGCGTGCGGCATTATTCCGGCAGTGCTGGCTTATTACGATAAGTTCCGTCGTCCGGTAAATGAGCGGTCAATTGCCCGCTATTTTCTTGCAGCCGGGGCTATTGGCGCGCTGTATAAAATGAACGCCTCCATCTCTGGCGCGGAAGTCGGCTGTCAGGGGGAGATTGGCGTGGCCTGTTCAATGGCGGCGGCAGGGTTAACTGAACTACTGGGCGGCAGTCCGGCGCAGGTATGCAATGCGGCGGAAATCGCGATGGAGCATAACCTTGGGCTGACCTGCGATCCGGTTGCCGGACAGGTACAAATCCCGTGCATTGAACGTAATGCCATTAATGCCGTGAAAGCAGTAAACGCCGCGCGGATGGCGATGCGCCGCACCTCGGCACCGCGTGTTTCACTCGATAAAGTGATCGAGACGATGTATGAAACCGGCAAAGATATGAACGATAAATACCGCGAAACATCACGCGGAGGACTGGCTATTAAAGTGGTCTGCGGCTGACATTGCTGTCAGCTTTCATCCTTGGGTGCACAAATGTGCACCTTTTTTTTGTGATCTGCCGCAAATAGAGAATGAATATTCTCTTGCGATTAATTTAGTAGAAAATTCTTATCCATCTCCGTTATTTCAAAGTCTTGATTGTGAAGATTTTCTCTGACCTCGCGCGTATCATTTCTTTATTCTAATAACTCGCCTGCAAAAACGTAGACCGCATATCGCCTTGATGCGGCTCGGAAAAAAATAATAAGCCCTACAAAATATTGAGCGAGAAATTATGGAAATTGCATCGAATAAAGGCGTCATTGCAGACGCTTCGACCCCGGCGGGTCGTGCTGGAATGAGTGAGAGCGAGTGGCGAGAAGCGATCAAATTCGACAGTACTGACACCGGCTGGGTGATTATGAGTATCGGGATGGCGATTGGCGCGGGGATTGTTTTTCTCCCGGTGCAGGTCGGTTTGATGGGGTTGTGGGTATTTTTGCTCTCATCGGTGATTGGTTACCCGGCAATGTATCTGTTTCAGCGGTTGTTTATTAATACGTTGGCAGAATCACCAGAATGTAAAGATTACCCGAGCGTCATTAGCGGTTATTTAGGTAAAAACTGGGGCATCCTGTTAGGTGCACTCTATTTCGTAATGCTGGTGATTTGGATGTTCGTCTATTCCACCGCCATCACCAACGATAGTGCTTCCTACCTGCATACCTTCGGCGTGACGGAAGGGTTGCTGTCAGACAGTCCCTTTTATGGTCTGGTACTGATTTGCATTCTGGTGGCGATCTCTTCACGCGGCGAGAAATTGTTATTCAAAATTTCGACCGGCATGGTGCTGACCAAGCTGCTGGTGGTCGCGGCGCTGGGCGTATCGATGGTGGGAATGTGGCATCTGTATAACGTCGGTTCGCTACCGCCGCTGGGGCTGCTGGTGAAAAACGCCATTATTACGCTGCCGTTTACCCTGACGTCGATTCTGTTTATCCAGACGTTAAGCCCGATGGTGATCTCTTATCGCTCGCGGGAAAAATCGATTGAAGTGGCGCGGCATAAAGCATTGCGGGCAATGAATATCGCGTTTGGCATTTTGTTTGTCACCGTCTTTTTCTACGCAGTGTCGTTCACGCTGGCGATGGGACATGACGAAGCGGTAAAAGCCTACGAGCAGAATATTTCCGCGCTGGCGATTGCGGCGCAGTTTATTAGCGGTGACGGCGCAGCGTGGGTGAAAGTGGTCAGCGTCATTCTCAATATCTTTGCAGTAATGACCGCGTTTTTTGGCGTCTATTTAGGCTTTCGCGAAGCAACGCAAGGGATCGTAATGAACATCCTGCGTCGCAAGATGCCTGCCGAGAAGATTAACGAAAATCTCGTTCAGCGCGGCATCATGATTTTCGCCATTTTGCTGGCCTGGAGCGCCATCGCACTGAACGCACCGGTGTTGAGCTTCACCTCTATCTGTAGCCCGATTTTCGGCATGGTAGGGTGCCTGATCCCGGCGTGGCTGGTTTACAAAGTACCGGCATTGCACAAATACAAAGGGATGTCTCTGTACCTGATTATCGTCACTGGTTTGTTGCTTTGTGTTTCTCCGTTCCTGGCATTTTCTTGATTTCCCTGAAATTTTAAGGTTTTTAATATGTTTGATTCGACTTTAAATCCGTTATGGCAGCGTTACATCCTCGCCGTTCAGGAGGAAGTAAAACCGGCGCTGGGATGTACTGAACCGATTTCACTGGCGCTGGCGGCGGCGGTTGCTGCGGCAGAACTGGAAGGTCCGGTTGAACGTGTAGAAGCCTGGGTTTCGCCAAATCTGATGAAGAACGGTCTGGGCGTCACCGTTCCCGGCACGGGAATGGTGGGGCTGCCGATTGCGGCGGCGCTGGGAGCGTTAGGTGGAAATGCTAACGCCGGGCTGGAAGTGCTGAAAGATGCAACTGCGCAGGCAATTGCCGATGCCAAAGCACTGCTGGCGGCGGGGAAAGTCTCAGTTAAGATCCAGGAACCTTGCGATGAAATCCTCTTCTCACGCGCCAAAGTCTGGAACGGTGAGAAGTGGGCGTGTGTCACCATTGTCGGCGGGCATACCAACATTGTGCATATTGAGACGCACAATGGTGTGGTGTTTACCCAGCAGGCGTGTGTGACAGAGGGCGAGCAAGAGTCGCCGCTGACGGTGCTTTCCAGGACGACGCTGGCTGAGATCCTGAAGTTCGTCAATGAAGTCCCGTTTGCGGCGATCCGCTTTATTCTCGATTCCGCGAAGTTAAATTGCGCGTTATCGCAGGAAGGCTTGAGCGGTAACTGGGGGCTGCATATTGGCGCGACGCTGGAAAAACAGTGCGCGCGCGGCTTGCTGGCGAAAGATCTCTCTTCATCCATTGTGATTCGTACCAGCGCGGCATCCGATGCGCGTATGGGCGGCGCTACGCTTCCGGCAATGAGTAACTCCGGCTCGGGTAACCAGGGGATCACTGCAACAATGCCTGTGGTGGTGGTAGCAGAACACTTCGGGGCCGATGATGAACGGCTGGCGCGTGCGCTGATGCTTTCGCATTTGAGCGCGATTTACATCCATAACCAGTTACCGCGTTTGTCTGCGCTTTGTGCCGCAACGACCGCAGCAATGGGGGCCGCCGCCGGGATGGCATGGCTGGTGGATGGGCGTTATGAAACCATTTCGATGGCGATCAGCAGTATGATCGGCGATGTCAGCGGCATGATTTGCGATGGTGCGTCGAACAGCTGCGCGATGAAGGTTTCGACCAGTGCTTCGGCTGCGTGGAAAGCGGTGTTAATGGCGCTGGATGATACCGCAGTGACCGGCAATGAAGGGATTGTGGCGCATGATGTTGAGCAGTCGATTGCCAACCTGTGTGCGTTAGCAAGCCATTCGATGCAGCAAACGGATCGGCAGATTATCGAGATTATGGCGAGCAAGGCCAGATAATCGCCAGGTTTTGGGGAGCGTGCCGGATGCGATGCTGGCGCATCTTGTCCGGCCTACGGGGTGCGCAATTTGTTGATGTTGTTGTGTTTTGTAGGCCGGATAAGGCGTTTACGCCACATCCGGCACTTGTCTTTACGCGGTAGCTTCATCCTCGGCTAAACGCGTTTCAGCATCCGCGACGATGGCTTCCAGCTCGCTCAACATCTCTTCATAGCCAAAATTTTTGGCGGTGCGAGAAGGTTCTTTCGCCACCACGGGCTTCACTGGCTGACGCTTTTTGGCCGATTTTTTACTCATCATCATCTCCCTGTAAAAACAACTAGACAGGCAAATCTATCAGCAAAGCGCGCAGTGGGGAATCGGCAACCAGCGTAATGTTAGCCTCGTCACGAATAAACGCCCCATCACCGCAGGTCAGCGCCGCTTTCTCTTCATGATGCGTAAGCGCATGAAATTTCCCGTGAATCGATTGCAAATACGCGCGTGGCCCATGCAACTGGAAATTCGCACTTTCGCCTTTGTCGAGCACGATATGGTGCAGCCACACTTGCTGGCGCAATTGCAGGCTTCCCATCCCACCTTCTGGCGAGGCGATTAATTGCTGCTTGCTCATATTAAGCGCCAGTTTTTGAATCAGCGGATTCTCTCGTTGTGGGCAGGCATCCAGCCAAAGTTGCATTCGCGTTAACGATTTGTCTTTGCTGAGATTGTGTTCGCTATAGCTGACACCCGGCTGGGTAGAGAGCAGCAACACCTCACCGGCGCTGGCCTGAACATGATTGCCTTCGCTGTCGCGATACTCAGCTTCTCCATCCAGAATCACATTTAAAATATCGACTTTGGGATAGGTTCGCGGCTGAAAGGCGGCACCTGGGGCCAGCACTTCCTGGTTAAGCACGCGCAGGGAGGCATAGCCTAACAATTTCGGGTCGAAGTAGTGTCCAAAGGAAAAAGTATACCGGGCCTGCAACCATCCGTAGTCTGCTTGTCCACACTGCCTGGCAGTTCGGGTAGTAATCATAATTCTTGACCTCTCTTTACTTCCTTTTATGGTAAGGGGCTGGACGCTACATTGTTAGCCAGATATTCTGCCCGGTATGTTCAAATTTCCTGAATGAGAACGAAATGGCCAAAGAAAGGGCATTAACGCTGGAAGCACTACGGGTTATGGATGCGATCGATCGCCGGGGCAGTTTTGCGGCGGCGGCGGATGAGCTGGGACGCGTGCCTTCCGCACTTAGCTACACCATGCAAAAATTGGAAGAAGAGCTGGATGTGGTGCTGTTTGACCGCTCGGGCCATCGCACCAAATTCACCAATGTCGGGAGGATGTTGCTGGAGCGAGGGCGCGTTTTGCTGGAAGCCGCAGATAAACTGACTACCGATGCGGAAGCTCTCGCGCGCGGTTGGGAAACGCATCTCACCATTGTGACCGAAGCGCTGGTACCGACACCTGCCTTTTTCCCGTTAATCGACAAACTGGCGGCAAAAGCCAATACCCAACTGGCAATTATCACCGAAGTGCTGGCGGGGGCGTGGGAACGGCTGGAGCAGGGGCGGGCGGATATTGTTATCGCGCCGGATATGCATTTTCGCTCCTCGTCGGAGATCAACTCGCGCAAGCTCTATACGTTAATGAACGTCTACGTTGCCGCGCCTGATCACCCGATTCATCAGGAGCCGGAACCGTTATCTGAAGTGACGCGCGTGAAATATCGTGGAATTGCGGTGGCGGATACCGCTCGTGAGCGCCCGGTATTGACCGTACAGCTACTGGACAAACAGCCGCGTTTAACGGTGAGCACGATTGAAGATAAACGTCAGGCATTACTGGCGGGGCTTGGCGTGGCGACGATGCCGTATCCGATGGTCGAAAAAGATATTGCGGAAGGGCGGTTGCGTGTCGTCAGCCCGGAATCGACCAGCGAGATCGATATTATTATGGCCTGGCGTCGTGACAGTATGGGGGAGGCGAAATCCTGGTGTCTGCGGGAAATTCCCAAACTTTTTAGCGGAAAATAATATTTGTTATTTTTAATAAAAAGGGGCGAAATATCGCCCCAATTCTAAGATTAATTTGAACCAAACTTCGGATCGTTTCCGTAACGATTGCTGCCAGAATTGCCTTCTAAACAGGCAAATACAAACAGAACTAACCAGCCAATGACCGGTACCAGATAGAGAAGCGCCCACGCACCTGAACGGTCAGTATCGTGCAGACGACGAACGCACAGAGCAATGACCGGAATGATTGTTGCTGCCAGGTAAATGAGAGAAAGGAATGGAAACTCTAAACCTAAAATCAATTGAATGACATTGATAATAGCGCCGACGATGGCGTTAATCAGAGTAAACATCCAGTACTCTTTACGACGTGCGCGACCAGAGAAACCAACATAATTTTTTAATACGGCTAAATACCACTGCATAAAAACATCCCTTTAATTAAAAGTGACGAAAGTCTATTCCGGGTATTGTGTAAATGCTATTCGTATCTTTCTTTTTCGGATGTTATAAAGGTTTTGATATTTAAGATAAATACATGGTTATTTTTTATAGGTAATTTATATAACGATATTGAAATATTTTAAATAAACATTAGTAAATTATTCATTCATCAACATGATGATAAAAGCCGGATGAGTCAGACATCCGGCGAGGAGATTTGTTTTAAGGTTCCAGTTTTGGATCAGGTCCAAAGCGGTTTTCGCCTGGCGTACCCGCCTGGCAGTTAAAGACGATGATAATAAGCCAGCCGATAAACGGGATTAAGAACAGCAGTGCCCACCACGCCGAGCGGTCGGTGTCGTGCAGGCGGCGGAACTGAACTGCCCACCATGGTAAAAACACCAGAATACCGTAGATTGTCGTCAGGATGCCTTCGCCACCGGCACGTTGCCAGCCTAACATTTTATCCAGTAGCCCCAGCACGAACGTAAAGATGATGTTGACCAGAATAAACATCCAGTACTCTTTGCGCCGCGCACGACCCCGGAAACCGACATAATTTTTTAGTACTTTCAGATACCAGTCCATTTTTGCCTCAATTTTGCTCAATCACTTGTTTTTAAAGCAGCAAATTAAGAATAGACGTGAATGAAATGGCAGTAAATATTATCTCTATGAATTAATAAGGCGCTGTGAAGGATAGGGGCAAGCGCAAAATTGCCAGATGCGCTACGCTTATCTGGCCTGCGCGGTCATTGCAACATATTGAATATAAATGTTTTGTAGGTTTGATAAGGCGTTTACGCCGCATCCGACATGAACAACATGCACTTAGCTAATTATCAGAGGCACATCGTAAGGTGCCTTTTTTTAACCGAAGCGAACATCTCGTCCATGCGGTTCATCGAGATCCTGCCACGGACCAATTGAAATAATCCCCGTAGGGTTGATGGTCTTATGGCTGCGGAAGTAATGATTACGGATGTGATCGAAATTGACTGTTTCGGCAATTCCCGGCATCTGGTAGATATCGCGCAGGAAGCCATACAGATTCAGGTAATCGCTGATGCGGTGCTTATCACACTTGAAGTGGGTCACATACACTGGATCAAAACGCACCAGCGTGGTCCACAGGCGAATATCGGCTTCGGTTAGCTGGTTGCCGGTCAGGTAACGGTGCTGACCTAAAATCTGTTCCAGTCGCGCCAGCGATTCAAACACTTTCGCCACCGCCTCGTCGTAAGCTTGCTGGCTGGTGGCAAAACCGGCTTTATACACGCCGTTGTTAACAGTGTCATAAATCCAGCCGTTAAGTTCGTCAATTTTCGTTTGCAGGGCTGGTGGGTAGTAATCACCCGCTTTCGCGCCCAGCGCATCAAACGCGGTATTGAACATGCGTATGATTTCTGCTGATTCGTTGCTGACGATGGTGTGGTTCTTTTTGTCCCACAGCACGGGAACAGTCACTCGTCCGCTGTAGTGTGGATCGGCGTGGAGATAAAGCTGATACAGAAATTCATGTTGATAGAGCGTGTCGCCGGTTGCTCCCGGAAAACTGTCATCAAAGGTCCAGCCGTTTTCCAGCATCAGCGGGTTCACTACGGAAACGGAAATAAACGGTTCCAGTCCTTTGAGTTTACGCATGATCAGCGTGCGGTGCGCCCACGGGCAGGCGAGTGAAACATAGAGATGATAACGATCTTTCTCTGCGATAAAACCGCCTTTGCCAGTGGGGCCTGGCGCGCCATCGGCAGTGAGCCAGTTACGAAATGCGGAAGCTGAACGTTGAAATTTACCGCCGGTAGATTTGGTATCGTACCAGGTGTCATGCCAGACGCCGTCAATCAGTTGACCCATTTTTCTCTCCTCCAATAGCAAAAACGAGGAGCGTTTCTCCTCGTTTGAGACTGATGGCAAACGCAAAACTGCCTGATGCGCTATGCTTATCAGGCCTACGAGGTTTCTGCAATGTATTGAATTTGCATGTTTTTGTAGGCCGGATAAGGCGTTCACGCCGCATCCGGCATGAACAACGCGCACTTTGTCAACAATCTGAAACGAGGAGTGTTCCTCCTCGTTTTTTATTGTTAAGTATAGCGCGTGCTTACCACTTTTTATTCAGCAGGCGGTCGATGCTATACGCGCCTGGACCGGTAATTGCCAGCAGCAGGAATCCGCCAGAAATCGTCAGGTTTTTCATGAACATCAGCGAGTTGACGCCTTCAGCAAAGTTGCTGTGAAATAAAAATGCCGTCAGCAGCGTAAAGCCCGCAGTAAACAGGGCTGTGGTACGTGTCAGGAAACCGAACAGGATTGCCAGACCACCACCAAACTCAAGCAGAATCACCAGCGGCAGCATAAAGCCGGGGACGCCCATTGCTTCCATATATTGTTGGGTACCCGCGTAGCCAGTAATTTTTCCCCAGCCTGCGGTAATAAACAGAATCGGCATTAAAATACGCGCTACCAGTACACCAACATCTTCTAATTTTTTCATCATACTCTCCACTGCGCCGCTCAGGCTGCTGATTGTTTTTTTGTGCAAGGGCGCGCTATTAGCGTCGTTGCTGTCGATGGAGAGAATCATAAACGTGGCGAAGCGTGATTGTTAGCAAGGAAAATTGTCAAAAATCTTCAAAAAATTTGAGGGATAAGGCCGGAATGGCTCCGGCCAGAGGGAAGTTAACCGCGAAGCTGTTGCTGCTTGAGGGTCGTTTTAACCAGACGCCAGGCGCTCCATACGCCAAAACCGCGTCTGGCCCAGCGGACCAGCATATTAGGATGGCGAATCGTCCAGATCGCCATCACGCTACTGCCAACCAGCGCCCAGGAGCGCAGACTTAGCAGCATATTCCAGCGACGATCGTAAGCGCCTGTTGCCTCCAGCCATTCACGACGACTGGCAGAAAGATCCAGCCGTTGTTGCTGGATCTGGCTAAGCAGTTGCGCCTTACGTCGTTCACGTTCGACTTTACTGCTCACGGGACTCCTCCTCGAGCAGCTGCCGATCGTTTGCCAGCTCATGGCGTGTATGGCGCAGCAAGGTGGATTTACGCGATTTACGTAACGTCCAGATACCGCCAATCAGTGCCAGTAGCAGCAACACCACGGTGGTGGCAATCATCGCATTCAGGCGATATTGCGGATCAACCGCCCAAATAATTAGCACCATCAGGCTCATAAGACCAAATGCAGCGAAAAGCATCGTCAGGCCCAGCATCAGTAAAAGTTGAAAGAGATTCGCTTTTTCCTCTTCCAGCTCCACCACCGCCAGCCGCAGACGTGTTTCCACCATTTCAACCATGATGGAAACAATTCGCTGCCCGATGCCCAGAACGCTTTTACCGGGCCCTTGCGCGTGATGAGTGTCCGCCATAATTAACGACGCGACAGCAGAACGCCGAGCACTACACCGATTGCAGCGCCAATGCCCACGCCGGTCCACGGATTTTCACGCACATACTCATCGGCACGCGCCGCCGCGACACGGGTTTGTTTGGCGATGGCATCACCGGTTTCACCCAGGCGATAACGGCTCTGTTTCAGTGCCTGCTCCGCTTTGCTACGAATCTTACTCAACTCTTCTTTCGACTTCTCGCCAGATGAGCTAAGCACCTCTTCCAGCGTATCGGAAAGGGATTTCAACTCAGCACGCAGATGTTCCGTAGTGTGTTCTTTCGACATAGTTTTCTCCAGGTGAGTAAGTAGTGACTATTGTGAGTTAGTAGTCGCGCGCTTCCAGCTTTTTCAGCTCTTCCTGCGCTTCTGCCAGTTTCCGTTCGCGTTTGGCAATCTTATCTGCATCGCCTTTTTGCTTCGCCTCGGCTAAATCTTGCTGGCGTTCCGCCACCTCATCTTTCTGCTTTGCGATTTTCTTCTGATGATCGGCACGCAGTTGGCTATCTGAACAGTTGGCCCGGACTTCACTCAGGGCTTTATTCAGACCGTCAATACGATTCTGGTTTTGGTGTTTTTCGGCATAGCTGATCTCCTTAAGGATATTTTGCTCCTTTTCCTGACACAGGGTAGTGGCATAACTACCGGCACTAAGAGCAAAGAGAGAAACAGCTAAAGCGATGCGGTATTTCATTCTTGAACCTTCCATTGTGATTCGGACCTATTACAAAGGAACGATTGTCCAGACAACGAAGCGGTCGTGTTAACCACCGCCCCATTAATCATAGACAGTTACGGTGAAATCACCAAAGTGAGTGATCTGTTTCGGATAACAGGAAGTTATCCGAAGCGATGAGAGTTATCCCGCAACCGGGTCAGCCACTGCATTGCCTGACTATTATTGTCCTGCTGCGCAATGATGTAGCCATGGGGCAATGTTCTGTCGAGGACCGCTTTTGCGGCGGCGCTCTGGTCGCTGGAGTCAAAGGTAATTAACAGAGTGTCGTTTTTGGGGGTGATACTTTTGAAAGGAATGCCGTGAGCGTCAAGGTGATGCCAGATTGAAAAACCGTCTGGCATCGTTGTGCCTTGATGAACGGCACGAATCGCCAGCGTAGACTCTTGCTGGCGAACCGCGGACCAGGCCAGCAACAGCGTGCCGACCAGAAGTAAAACAGCGCCGGACCAGGCTAGCTGGCGAAGTGACATGCGAGGTATTTGCATCCCTTACCCCCGATTTCCATATTTCTTTTTCCATAACACAACCAGAGAACCTGCCAGGCCAAACACCAGCAGCACCACCGGGAGCAGCATCAGGCATGACATCAGCTGGTCCTCGTACTTTAAAAATACCGGCGTTTTGCCGAGCATGTAACCCAGAGTTGTCAGGATCAATACCCACAGCAGACCACTCATCCAGTTGAAGAACTGAAAGCGCGCGTTATTCAGCCCTGATAACCCGGCAATCGTCGGCAGCAGTGTTCTGACAAACGCAATAAAGCGACCAATTAACAGCGCCGATAAACCGTGTTTATGAAAAAGATGGTGTGCGCGTTGATGATAATGCGCGGGTAAATGAGATAGCCAGTTTTGTACGGTGCGGGTATTGCCCAGCCATCGCCCCTGAATATAGCTGACCCAGCAGCCGAGGCTGGCGGCAACGGTCAGCAGCAGAATCGTTTGCGGATAGCCCATCGCGCCTTTCGCAATCAATACGCCGACCAGTACCAGTAAACTGTCGCCCGGTAAAAAGGCCGCCGGAAGCAAGCCGTTTTCAAGGAACAAAATGACAAACAAGACAAAATACAACATGCCAATCATCGACGGATTGGCCAGGGTTTCAAAATCCTGCGCCCACAGGGCTTGCAGCAATTGGGTCAAAAGTTCCATTCATTATTCCTGGTGAATCGGTTAACGCCACGCTGGTTTTAAATGATGCACTACCGCAATGTTATTGCTGTTTTGGTATGTTTTGCGGGTTTGATACATCAACACAGCCTGAACTATTCCCTGTTAAATCGTGAGATAAGAAAGCATTCAAAAGCATAAATTCAAATTGAATCTAATTGTAACAAAGGTCAACGTTGTTCGTTATCAAAATTACATGTCCGTGGAGTCTGATTTTGCTGAATGCAGGGGAGGGAGGCGAGAGGATTTACACAGGCTGACACTTTATACTTTTCGCTTACCGACGAGACAAACAGGCGCACTGTAGCGCCTGTCGGACAGGAATTTCATTTACTGCCGCTGGTGGCTGTATCGAGATGCACCACCGGGTTTTCGGCGAACAGATAGCGGTCGGCATTGAACTCGAAATCGTCGCTGGTTTCGTTAAATAACATGATCTTGGTGTTTTCCAGGTGCTGCCACATTGCCAGCTTAGCAGCATGAGGATCTTTGCGAATCAGCGCCTTGAGGATTTGATCGTGGTCATCACACCAGTTATCGACGGTACGGGCATCAATGTGTTCGTGCAGTTTTTTCCAGTACGGGTTATGACTACGCTGGGTCCACATTTTTTCAACGATAGCCGCCAGGGCGGAGTTCTGCGTCGCCAGGGCTACCTGAATATGGAACTGCAAATCCCACTCGGAATCACGGAAGCATTGTTCGCCGCGCGCCTGCTCCTGGATGGCCATCAATTTCATGATGTCCTGTTTTGTGACCTGAGTTGCCGCGAACTCGGCAATATTACTTTCGATGAGCTGGCGGGCTTGCAGTAGCTCAAACGGACCGTAATTGGCAAACTCCATATTATTGTCAGCCGATTGCTGATGGCGCGGCTGGTTGGAAACCACATGAATACCTGAACCTTTACGCACTTCGACATAGCCTTCAACTTCCAGCATGATGATGGCTTCACGAACCACGGTGCGGCTGACGTTTTTTTCATCGGCAATAAAGCGTTCGGCAGGCAGTTTATCACCTACCAGATAGACGCCCTGTTCGATGCGCTCTTTCAGATCAGCGGCAAGTTGTTGATACAAACGGCGTGGTTCAGTGATTTCCATATGCGTCTCCAGGAGTGGAATGCGGACAAAGTTATCATACCACTTTATGCATGCGTATGCCATTGTTAAAATATAAATCGAATGATTGAAATAATATTATTTATTGATGTTATGAATATTAATATATTCCTAAAATTGATTATGTTGAATTGTGAAAAAACATATTTTTCAGTAGGTTGTATTTTTTTGAGAATAAATAATTTTATCTAAAGATGCTTTTTTGTGTTGACTTGAAAAATAGTATGATTTCTAATGCGCCAACTTTTTATGAAATAATTTAACTGATTAAATGGTGGCGAAAATTAATCGATTATTACGGCTCGGGCCTGTCTTACTTCTGTGCACATCATTTTTCGCACAATCTAATATGACTGTATATCCTATGTCTGTATCTATAAACAGTCAGGGAGAAGGAAGTGTTCGTGTAATATCGAAAACGAATGAAGTCCAATATATAAAGGCAACCGTATTTCGTATCGATAATCCATCAACACCACAAGAAAAAGAAATCGAAGTAACTTCAGGCGATGCAAACCAACTTGTGATAATGCCGCCCAAATTTGCTTTGCCTGGCGGTAGTAGCAAAACCGTGCGTTTTGTGGCAATGGAACCTGAGCAAAAAGAAAAAAACTATCGGGTTAAATTTGAAGCTGTACCCAGCATTGATGATGCAACAGATAATAAAAAAGATCTCTCCATGCAATTAACGGTTAACTTAATTTGGGGGATTGTTGTCAGCGTGCCACCTCAGCAGCCTGTGGCAAAGTTAGATATTAACGCCGATAAAAAGCTAATCAATAATGGCAATCAACGTCTGAAGATATTAACCATTGCCTATTGTAAAAATAGTGGTTCTGCGGAGTGCAGAACACAGACCGTAAATAAAAACATTTTCCCTGGTCAGGAAAGAGTTTTAGAAAGCATATCTGGCTACGATAAAATCGTTGTCAAATATAATAACTGGATCACCAAGGACAATGGCGAGTTTGAGCTGGCGGTCCATTAATTATCATTGTAATAAACCAAGGAATAGTAATGAAAAAGGTATTCGCAAAATCTCTTCTGGTAGCGGCAATGTTTTCCGTTGCAGGTTCTGCATTAGCAGTACAAAAAGATATCACTGTTACTGCTAACGTTGATGCTGCTCTGGATATGACGCAGACCGATAATACTGCACTGCCGAAGGCAGTAGAAATGCAATATCTGCCAGGTCAGGGTCTGCAATCTTACCAGTTAATGACTAAAATCTGGTCAAATGACACGACCAAAGACGTGAAAATGCAGTTAGTTTCGCCTGCGCAACTGGTTCAGAGCCTGGACGCCAGCAAAATTGTTCCGCTGACCGTAACCTGGGGTGGTGAAGAGATTAAAGCTGATGCGGCAACCACTTTTACCGCAACGAAAATCTTTGCTTCCGATGCGTTAACTAACGGTTCGCTGGCTAAACCACTGATGTTTTCCCAGGCTACCAAAGGTGTTCTGGAAACGGGTATCTACCGTGGCGTAGTTAGCATTTATCTGTCCCAGGCTCTCTAATCTGGATAACAGAATTAACATGCAATAAAGGGAGGCAAGTCCTCCCTTCTTTTAACTATTTTAGTATTTATTATGGATTACAGGACAGCCATGGACAAAAAATTACTGGCTCTTTTGATCCTGGCGAGTCTCAGCCCGGCAAAGGCAACATTAACAAAAATTCCCGCTGGTTTTGAGGTTATTGCTCAGGGACAGCAGGAGTATATCGAGGTTTATTTTGCAGGGAAAAGTCTCGGTAAATATTATGCGATGGTTAATCTTGATACCGTAACCTTTCTTGATTCATCAAGTTTATACAGCAAACTTGAATTGAGCACTGACGATCAAAAAATCGCTCATACAGTGAAAGAAAAACTATCGCAACCCTTAGCTCGCCACGGTGAACTGGCTTGTGGTTTTGTACGTACTGATTCAGGATGCGGTTTTCTTAATACTGAGACAGTAGAAATAATCTACAATGATGAAGAAAGTTCAGCAACGCTATTTCTTAATCCGCAATGGAGTTCTGCGTTTAACTCGAAGTCATTGTATTTAAATCCAGACAAAAATACGGTTAACGCTTTTATACATCAGCAAGATATTAATGTGCTGGTACAGGATGATTACCAATCGTTGTCAATTCAGGGTAATGGCGCACTGGGAATAACAGAAAATAGCTATATTGGTGCGCACTGGAATTTCGACGGTTATGATGCAGATGATGTCAGCGACAACAATGTCGATGTCAGCGATCTCTATTACCGCTATGATTTTTTACGCCGTTATTATGTGCAGGCGGGGCGGATGGACAACCGCACATTATTTAATGCGCAAGGTGGAAACTTTACTTTTAACTTTCTGCCACTCGGTGCCATCGACGGAATGCGTATCGGGTCGACTCTCAGTTATTTAAACCAGACGCAAAGCCAGCAGGGAACGCCGGTAATGATCCTGCTTTCGCGCAATTCTCGTGTTGATGCTTATCGTAATGAACAACTGTTGGGATCGTTTTACCTCAATAGTGGTTCGCAATTTATTGATACCAGTTCCTTTCCGCCAGGCAGCTACAGCGTGGCGTTAAAAGTTTATGAAAATAACCAACTCACCCGCACCGAGCTTGTACCGTTTACCAAAACCGGCGGTCTGACAGACGGAAATGCCCAGTGGTTCTTGCAGGCAGGTAAAACCACATCACAGGTTTCTGATGATGAAAGTTCTGCTTATCAGCTAGGCGTACGCCTGCCATTACATCCGCAATATGAGCTCTACGCAGGGCTGGCGAATGCCGATGATGTAAGTGCTTTCGAGTTAGGCAATAACTGGACGGCAGATTTAGGCGGGGCGGGGAATCTGGCTATCAGTGCCAGCGTGTTCCGTAACGATGACGGCGGCAAAGGCGATATGCAACAGGCCAACTGGAGTCATCCGGGATGGCCGACGTTGGGCTTTTATCGGACCAACTCTGACGGTGATGCTTGTACAACCGACAACAGAGAGAGCTACAACGCCTTAAGCTGTTATGAAAGTATTTCCGCGACGGTTTCACAGAATTTTGTCGGCTGGAATATGATGCTGGGTTATACCCGCACACAAAATAACACTGATGATAGTTTGCGCTGGGACAAACAGCAGAGCTTTGAAAATAACTATCTTCGCCAGACTTCGGCTCAAAGCATTTCCGAGACCGTACAACTTAGCGCTTCTCGCGCTTTTGTGATGCGTGACTGGATTTTGAGTACTTCCCTTGGGGTTTTCCATCGTAATGACAACGGCGGTGGTAGCGATGACAACGGTTTGTATCTGTCGTTTTCGTTATCTGATACGCCGACGATGGACAGCAATAACAACAGCCATTCAACCAATGTTTCTACTGATTATCGTTATAGCGATCAGGATGGCGATCAAACGTCATGGCAGTTATCGCATACCTTTTATAACGACTCATTCAGCCATAAAGAGCTTGGCGTGACCGTCGGCGGTTTGAACACCGATACCATAAACAGCGCGGTTAACGGGCGTTGGGATGGCCAATATGGAAATGTCTACGCTACTGTCTCAGACAGTTATGATCGCCAGAACCATGATCATCTCTCGGCCTTCACCGGGACATACAGCTCCACGCTGGCGGTGAGTCGCTATGGCATCAATTTGGGGGCCAGCGGCTCAGATGATTTGCTGGGAGCGGTGTTGGTGGATGTGAAAGGTTTCTCTGAACAGGATGAACAGAGTCAGGGTCTGCAACTCGAAGCGCGGGTGGCTGGCAGCAGAACATTGCAGCTTGGTCAAAGCGACAGCGTGTTATTCCCCTATCCTGGATTTCAGTCTGGCTTTGTTGAAGTTAACGACAGTAATCAGGGTAACCAGCAAGGAACAACCAACATCATTAACGGTGCGGGAAATCGTGAGTTAATGCTGTTGCCGGGCAAATTACGTTATCGCGAAGTGTCTGCCAGTTTTAATTACAACTATATTGGTCGTTTGTTATTGCCCGCATCGGTAGAGAAATTCCCGCTGGTGGGTCTGAATAGCGCCATGTTACTGGTGGCTGAAGATGGCGGATTCACACTTGAGATCAGCAGTGGTGAAAAAGAGTTGTATCTGCTTTCCGGGCAGCAGTTCCTGAAATGTCCGCTGAATGTTTTGAAGAAACGCGCCAGCATTCGCTATAGCGGGGATGTGAATTGTAGCGTGGTGAGTTATTCACAATTGCCGGAATCTATTCAGGTTCAGGCACAGTTGAAACAGCCTAAATTACGTGGAAACGTCCAGACGGCGCAAAGGGAGGTTGCACCATGAGAAATCGATTAATTGCCGTGATTTTATGTTTATTTGGCATGGTCACGGGGGGGCACGCTACGCCAAATGTGACGGCTGAAATTACTTATGATTTGGCCGCTGGTAGGGCGGATTATTACTTCTGGAATAGGGAAGATCCCCCCGCAGTAAGCTACAACACGACATGGTCAAGTTATAAATGCGATTTTCCTGATGTGCAGCAGACCTGTACCGCATCAGGAAATTTATCAACAGTGAAAATATATTTGACAGAAAAACGCAGTGGAATGCGTTGGCCCGTCAAACTCAAAGGCTATGTTGATGCGGAGGTCTGGAACCCGGGTGGAGTCTGTAACGGATGGTCGACGCAAATCGCGTTAGCTAACGGTACGGGTTATCAATGTAAAAGTGCTTCAGACGGTTATATACAACATCTTGCGAGCGCAAAGCCGATGACGCTCTATCTTGAACAGTCCGAAATGAAAAATTTACCAATCGGTGGTGTTTGGGAAGGTTCGGTCAAATTGCAGTTTACTAATCCGTCTACGGATTATCGCGCCGATATTACGCTTAATGTCCTCGATCCCAACCATATCGACGTGTTCTTCCCGGAGTTCGCCCACGCTACGCCACGCGTACAACTGGATTTGCATCCAACAGGCAGCGTTAACGGCAACAACTACGCGCAAGATCTGACTATGTTGGATATGTGCCTGTACGATGGCTTTAACGGTAACGGTCTTAGCTATGAAATTTTGCTAAAAGATGAGGGAAGAACGGCGGCAGGACGCAGTAATGGTGAGTTTTCGATTTATCGTCAGGGCGCGAGCTCAACGGATGAAGGGGAGCGTATTGATTACCGTGTCAAAATGTACGACCCGGAATCAGGTGGGCAAATCGATGTGCGCAACAATGAGAGCATGGTCTGGACCAACATCAACCTTAAACGTGTCCGCCCGGTGGTGCTTCCAGGCATTCGTTACGCTGTGATGTGTGTTCCCACACCGCTGACGCTGGTGGTCGACAAATTTAACGTGACGGCAAAACAGGCGGGATATTATATGGGTAAATTGTCGGTCATCTTTACCCCGTCATTGCCGACAATCAATTGACCTCGCAGACCAGAAAAAACTAAACAACGAAGCCGCCTGAAGAGGCGGCTTCGTCATTACAACTTACGTTAATTCTTAATGTTGCGGTGCGGGATCGTTATGTGATTCCTGCGCCACCTCAATCGCCGGTTTGTTCTGCAATACCGTCCAGATAACCAGTGCCCCCAGTAGGTCGAATACCGCAAGTACTGCGAACAGCGGGCTAAAGCCGATGGTGTCAGCCAGTGCACCAACCACCAGAGCAAAGAGCGTACTTGCCAGCCATGCGGACATCCCGGTTAAACCGTTCGCCGTCGCCACTTCGTTACGACCGAACACGTCAGAAGAGAGCGTAATCAGTGCGCCAGACAGTGCCTGGTGAGCAAAACCACCGATACACAGCAGCATAATCGCGACATACGGGTTGGTGAACAGACCGATCATACCCGGGCCAATCATCAGCACAGCACCCAGCGTTACGACCATCTTACGGGAAACGATCAGGTTCACACCAAACCAACGCTGGAACAGCGGCGGCAGGTAACCACCGAGGATACAACCGAGGTCAGCAAACAGCATCGGCATCCAGGCAAACATCGCGATCTCTTTCAGGTTAAAGCCGTAAACTTTAAACATGAACAGCGGGATCCACGCGTTAAAAGTACCCCATGCCGGTTCTGCCAGGAAGCGCGGCAGCGCGATACCCCAGAACTGACGGTTGCGCAGGATCTGACCAACGGACATTTTCTTCGCTGTGTCAACCTGGTGCTGGGCTTCCTGACCATTAATAATGTAGTCGCGTTCTTCATCGGTCAGATGTTTCTGGTCGCGCGGATGCTTGTAGAAAATCAGCCATGCCATCGCCCAGATAAAGCTCAACGCACCGGAGATGATAAATGCCATCTGCCAGCTGTGCATCACGATTGCCCATACCACCAGCGGCGGCGCAATCATCGCACCAATCGAAGAACCTACGTTAAAGTAACCTACCGCGATGGAACGCTCTTTCGCCGGGAACCATTCGGAGCTGGCTTTCAGACCCGCCGGAATCATCGCGGCTTCCGCGGCACCGACCGCACCACGAGCAACCGCCAGGCCACCCCAACTACCTGCCAGCGCGGTTGCACCACAGAACACGGCCCACAGTACAGCAAACATTGCATAACCGATTTTCGTACCCAGCACATCCAGTACATAACCCGCTACCGGTTGCATGACCGTATAAGCAGCAGAATACGCTGCGATGATATAGGAATACTGTTGGGTGGAGATGTTTAACTCTTCCATCAGAGTTGGCGCAGCTGCCGCCACAGTGTTACGCGTCAGGTAACCAAGCACGGTGCCGAGCGTCACCAGTGCGATCATATACCAACGTAACCCTTTAATTTTACGCATGTAAAACCTCATCGTTTTGTTATATCCGCAGGAAGCGCGGCCATCATCCCGCCAGAGGCTGAAGATGTTAGTTACGACCGGGTAACCGAAAAAAAACCGGCACGCCCCGAACGTTGCCATGAAAGTTTCGTGCTAATTCGGCTTCCGTACCGGTTAACCCGATTCATCTAACAAATGAATGAATCGGCAATTTGCATTCCGTCGACTTATGATTTGCGACGGCAGAAAGATAACTTGTCATACAACTTTAAAAGGTGAGAGCCATCACAAATGTGCGAATATTTGTAGGGACATTACCTGACGACCACGAGGCCAGTACTGGCGCGGCCTGCAGCGAGATTTACCACTTTGAGAGTAATTTTTTTAACTACGTTTATTGATCTAACTCACGAAAATATCTTCGGACTCTGGAAATTGGTGTGATAACTTTGTCAGCATCGCACCATAAGCAAGCTAGCTCACTCGTTGAGAGGAAGACGAAAATGACTCCGTTTATGACTGAAGATTTCCTGTTAGATACCGAATTTGCCCGCCGTCTGTATCACGACTACGCAAAAGACCAGCCGATTTTCGATTACCATTGCCATTTGCCGCCGCAGCAGATTGCGGAAGACTATCGTTTTAAAAACCTGTATGACATCTGGTTGAAGGGCGATCACTACAAATGGCGCGCTATGCGTACCAACGGTGTGGCCGAGCGTCTGTGCACCGGTGATGCGTCTGACCGTGAAAAATTTGACGCCTGGGCGGCGACTGTTCCGCATACTATCGGCAACCCGTTATACCACTGGACGCACCTCGAACTGCGTCGTCCGTTTGGTATCACTGGCAAATTGCTTTCTCCGTCAACTGCCGATGAAATCTGGAACGAATGTAACGAATTGCTGGCGCAGGATAATTTCTCTGCACGCGGCATCATGCAGCAGATGAACGTGAAAATGGTCGGCACCACCGATGACCCGATCGATTCTCTGGAGCATCACGCAGAGATCGCCAAAGATGGCTCTTTCACCATTAAAGTGCTGCCGAGCTGGCGTCCGGACAAAGCCTTTAACATTGAACAGGCGACCTTTAACGACTACATGGCGAAGCTGGGCGAAGTTTCCGATACCGACATTCGCCGCTTTGCTGACCTGCAAACAGCCCTGACTAAACGTCTGGATCACTTCGCCGCTCACGGCTGTAAAGTGTCTGACCACGCGCTGGATGTAGTGATGTTTGCTGAAGCGAACGAAGCGGAACTGGACAGCATCCTCGCGCGCCGTCTGGCAGGCGAAACCCTGAGCGAGCACGAAGTGGCACAGTTCAAAACTGCGGTGCTGGTGTTCCTCGGCGCTGAATACGCACGTCGCGGCTGGGTACAGCAGTACCATATTGGCGCACTGCGTAATAACAACCTGCGTCAGTTTAAACTGCTGGGGCCGGATGTCGGCTTTGACTCCATCAACGACCGTCCGATGGCGGAAGAGCTGTCTAAGCTGCTGAGCAAGCAGAACGAAGAAAACCTGCTGCCGAAAACCATTCTCTACTGCCTGAACCCGCGCGATAACGAAGTGCTGGGCACCATGATCGGTAACTTCCAGGGCGAAGGTATGCCGGGCAAAATGCAGTTCGGTTCCGGCTGGTGGTTTAACGACCAGAAAGACGGTATGGAACGTCAGATGACCCAACTGGCGCAGCTCGGTCTGCTGAGCCGCTTTGTCGGTATGCTGACTGACAGCCGTAGCTTCCTGTCATACACCCGTCACGAATACTTCCGCCGCATTCTGTGCCAGATGATCGGTCGCTGGGTGGAAGCAGGCGAAGCACCGGCGGACATCAACCTGCTGGGCGAGATGGTGAAAAATATTTGCTTTAACAATGCGCGTGACTACTTCGCCATTGAACTGAACTAAGGTCTGGGGTTGATATGCAATACATCAAGATCCATGCGCTGGATAACGTCGCGGTTGCTTTAGCGGATTTGGCTGAAGGCACAGAAGTCAGTGTCGATAACCAGACTGTTACGCTGCGCCAGGATGTTGCTCGTGGACATAAATTTGCGTTAACGGATATCGCAAAAGGGGCCAACGTCATTAAATATGGCCTGCCGATTGGTTATGCATTGGCGGATATTGCTGCGGGGGAACACGTTCACGCCCACAATACGCGCACGAATCTGAGCGATCTGGATCAGTATCGCTATCAACCTGATTTTCAGGATCTGCCTGCGCAAGCGGCAGATCGTGAAGTGCAGATCTATCGTCGCGCGAACGGCGATGTCGGGGTGCGTAATGAGCTGTGGATCCTGCCAACCGTGGGTTGTGTTAACGGCATCGCGCGGCAGATCCAGAACCGTTTCCTGAAAGAGACCAACAACGCTGAAGGTACCGACGGCGTGTTCCTCTTCAGCCACACCTACGGCTGCTCACAACTGGGCGACGATCACATCAATACTCGCACCATGCTGCAAAACATGGTGCGCCACCCGAACGCGGGCGCAGTGCTGGTGATTGGTCTGGGCTGTGAAAACAACCAGGTTGCCGCATTCCGTGAAACGTTGGGCGATATCGATCCTGAACGCGTTCATTTCATGATCTGCCAACAGCAGGATGATGAAATCGAGGCCGGGATCGCGCATTTGCATCAGCTGTATAACGTGATGCGCAACGATAAACGCGAGCCAGGCAAACTCAGCGAACTGAAGTTTGGTCTGGAGTGCGGTGGTTCTGACGGTCTTTCTGGTATTACTGCTAACCCGATGCTGGGGCGTTTCTCTGACTACGTGATTGCTAACGGTGGTACTACCGTACTGACCGAAGTGCCGGAGATGTTTGGCGCAGAGCAGTTGCTGATGGACCATTGCCGCGACGAAGCAACGTTTGAAAAACTGGTCACCATGGTCAACGACTTCAAACAGTACTTTATTGCCCATGACCAGCCGATCTACGAAAACCCATCACCGGGGAACAAAGCGGGCGGTATCACCACGCTGGAAGACAAATCACTTGGCTGTACCCAGAAAGCGGGTTCCAGTGTCGTGGTTGACGTGCTGCGTTACGGCGAGCGTCTGAAAACGCCGGGGCTGAACTTGTTAAGTGCGCCGGGTAACGATGCCGTAGCGACCAGCGCCCTGGCGGGTGCGGGCTGCCATATGGTGCTGTTCAGTACTGGTCGTGGTACGCCGTATGGTGGATTTGTGCCGACGGTGAAAATCGCCACCAACAGTGAACTGGCGGCGAAGAAAAAACACTGGATCGACTTTGACGCGGGTCAGCTGATCCACGGTAAAGCGATGCCGCAGTTGCTGGAAGAATTTATCGATACCATCGTTGAGTTTGCCAACGGTAAGCAAACCTGCAACGAGCGTAACGACTTCCGTGAACTGGCGATCTTTAAAAGCGGCGTAACGCTATAAAGTCGAAATGAGTTGTTAATAAAAAACGGCGTTTCATAATGTGAAGCGCCGTTTGCTTTTCCATACCTGCTAAGGATTTATCATGACCGCGTATTGGCTGGCCCAGGGCGTGGGTGTCATCGCCTTTCTGATTGGTATCACAACATTTTTCAATCGTGACGAACGTCGCTTCAAAAAGCAGCTTTCGGTCTATAGCGCCGTTATTGGCGTACATTTTTTTCTTCTGGGCACCTATCCTGCCGGTGCCAGTGCCATCCTTAATGCCATTCGTACATTGATTACCTTACGCACGCGCAGCTTATGGGTAATGGCGATTTTTATTGTGCTGACTGGCGGAATTGGCCTCGCGAAGTTCCATCATCCTGTCGAACTACTGCCGGTAATCGGCACGATTGTCAGTACCTGGGCGCTGTTCCGCTGTAAAGGGCTGACCATGCGCTGCGTAATGTGGTTTTCAACGTGTTGCTGGGTGATTCACAACTTCTGGGCGGGGTCGATAGGCGGCACGATGATTGAGGGGAGTTTTCTGCTCATGAATGGCCTGAATATCATTCGTTTCTGGCGGATGCAGAAAAGGGGAATTGATCCGTTTAAAGTGGAGAAAACCCCTTCCGCCGTAGACGAAAGGGGCTAAGTATTAGTTACGCAGGGCGCTATTTGCCAGACGATCGTCTTCCGCCTGGCAAGCTGCCGCAGTGAACAGCACGTCAGTTGAAGAGTTCAGCGCGGTTTCGCAAGAGTCCTGCAATACGCCGATGATAAAGCCGACGGCAACCACCTGCATGGCGATATCGTTCGAAATACCGAACATATTACAGGCCAGTGGGATCAGCAGCAGAGACCCCCCCGCCACGCCGGATGCGCCACAGGCACACAGAGAAGCCACTACGCTTAACAGCAGCGCTGTGGGCAGATCCACCGGAATACCCAGCGTATTAACCGCAGCCAGCGTCAACACGGTAATGGTGATTGCTGCGCCCGCCATATTGATGGTGGCTCCCAGCGGAATAGAAACGGAATAGGTATCGCGATCCAGATTCAGCTTTTCACACAGCGCCATATTCACCGGAATGTTCGCTGCAGAGCTGCGGGTGAAGAAGGCATACACGCCGCTTTCGCGCAGGCACAGCAGCACCAGCGGGAACGGGTTACGACGAATCTTCCACCACACCAGCAAGGGGTTAACCACCAGCGCCACCAGCAGCATACAGCCAACCAGCACGACCAGCAGTTGCGCGTAGCCCCACAGTGTGGAGAAACCGGTGGTTGCCAGGGTAGAAGAAACCAGACCAAAAATACCGATCGGTGCGAAGCGAATGACCAGTTTCACCATAAAGGTGACGGCATTCGACATATCGTTGACCAGGTTTTTGGTGGTCTCGTTACCGTGACGCAGTGCGAAACCGAGGCCAATTGCCCACACCAGGATCCCGATATAGTTACCTTTCAGCAGCGCGTCAATGGGGTTGGAAACCATGCTCATTACCAGCCCGCGCATTACTTCTACAATGCCTGACGGCGGCGAAATATCACCCGCGCTACTGGACAAGTGCAGGGTAGAAGGGAAGGCAAAACTGAAGATTACTGCGGCCAGAGCAGCAGAGAAGGTGCCCAGCAGATAGAGGAACAAAATAGGGCGGATATTGGTTTTCTGCCCGTGCTGGTGGTTAGCAATAGATGCCATTACCAGCATCAACACCAGGATGGGGGCAACGGCTTTCAGTGCGCCGACGAACAAAGTACCTAACAGACCAACAGCTTCCGCCGCGGGTTTTGAGATCCATGCCAGAAGAATCCCCAGAACAAGGCCGACCAGGATTTGTTTTACCAGGCTGCCATGAGCCAGACGCCGGAATAGCCCCGGTGAACGTTGCGTAGTCATTTTTCGATCCTTTCATTGTGTTGTCGCACATCCCTGGTGCGTTCTGTCGACGCATCTTTCAGGATGTAACAAAGTGTTTGCAAGGTCGAGTATAAGGAAAGTTACAGCTTCGGGAAGCGAAAAATGCTGGATTTTAAAGAGAGGTCATATTTTGCAACTTAATGGTTACATTTGTTTGACATAAAAATAAAGCCCAACGTGCAGCTTCCAGACTGATGACAACGTCAAAAAAGTACTCGGTCAGTCCCCTCGCCCCTTTTGGGGAGAGGGAGAAAACGGTGCTCATGTTGATGACAGGGTACACGGCGTGGGCAGATTAAAAATCATCCAACCCGCTGCTTATCATGCCGATAATTCACCCAGGCGTTGATAATAAACGTCATCACCAGAATGCCAAACACCACGCCCAGCGAGACGGCGATCGGAATATGGTAGAAGTCGACAATCAGCATCTTGATACCGATAAACACCAGAATCACCGCCAGACCATATTTGAGCATCGAGAAACGCTCTGCCACACCTGCCAGCAGGAAATACATCGCACGCAGGCCGAGGATCGCAAACAGGTTTGAGGTCAGCACAATAAACGGATCGGTGGTCACGGCGAAGATAGCCGGAATACTATCCACGGCGAAAATCACGTCGCTCAACTCCACCAGAATCAGCACCAGCATCAGCGGCGTGGCATACAACAAACCATTCTTACGCACAAAGAAATGCTCGTTGTCGATGGTGTCGGTCATGCGTAAATGACCGCGTAGCCAGCGCACCAGCGGCTTGTCGCCAATGCCTGATTCATCTTCATGGGCGAGCGCCATCTTCACGCCGGTAAACAGCAGGAAGGCACCGAAGATATACAAGATCCAGTCGAACTGTGAAATCAGCCAGCTACCAGTGAAGATCATGATGGTACGCAGAACAATCGCCCCGAGCACGCCATACACCAGCACGCGACGTTGTAATGCCGCCGGAACAGAGAAATAGCTGAACAACATCAGCCAGACAAAGACGTTATCGACCGCCAGCGATTTCTCAATCAGATAACCGGTGAGGAAGGCCAGTGCCTGTGGATCGGCAACGGCGCGACCTTCGGTTTGCACCAGATACCACCAGAAAGCGGCGTTAAACAGTAACGACAGCGTCACCCAGACCAGCGACCAGGCCGCAGCCTGTTTCATGGTCATGGCATGTGCCCCACGACGCCCCTGCAACAACAGGTCGATAGCCAGCATAATGGTGACAACAACAGCGAATCCGCCCCATAGCAACGGCGTGCCGACAGTATTCATAGAAGTTCCTTACACATAAAAAAACGGCCAACGTCGGAAGACGTCAGCCGCTGCTTTTTATGCATAGACCTCGCCTTCCGGCAAGGTCTCACTTACAACAAAAAAGGAATACGTCTGCGTATTCCTTTCGGGTTGCCCGGTGACCGGATGTGGTTTTTCACACATCGTAATGACGATCGACCGGCAATGAAGTTACTCCCCTTTGCAGGTAACAAAGTATGACAGACCATTCAGTCAGTCAATGGTCTGTTACATACCTTTTACACTGTTTTACTTTGGCAATTTATAGTTTTACGCTATCTGCCGGAAAAATCACCCTAGTCTGGCGGCGGATCTCGGTCAGCAGTTTGGCGGTGATGCGACTGACCGCCAGCCCTGGATGATCCACCAGATGCTCATCCACCAGGGTAGCGAACAGCTCTGCTTCGTAGAGCATGGTATTAATATGCTGCGGTTGGGTGAGATCCTGCATCTGGCTGCCACGCGGAACAAAGCAAACTTTCTGGCATTCAGACAGTTTTTCAATCACCAGCGATCCCGCTTCGCCCTGAATCTCGCTTGCCAGGACAGAATCGCTCACTTTTGAGTGCTGCAACGTAACGCTGAAATCACCGTAATCCATCACCACCACGCCGTGGGCATCCACACCGCTTGCCAGCAAACTGGCGGTTGCCTGCACGCTTTTCGGTTCACCGAATAATGCCACCGCCGACGCCAGGCAGTAAAAGCCGATATCCATAATTGAACCGTTAGAGAATGCCGGATTAAAGGTGTTGGGATTCTCACCATCCAGGTAACGTTGATACCGCGAGGAATACTGGCAATAGTTGAAAAAGACTTTACGCAGTTTGCCGACTTTCGGCAGCGCCTGGCGCAACAGATGAAAGTTCGGCAGGCTGGCGGTTTTAAATGCCTCAAACAGCACCACCTGATTTTCCCGCGCACAGGCAATGGCGGCATCCACTTCCGCCAGATTCGACGCCAGTGGCTTCTCGCAAATCACATGAATTTTGTGACTAAGGAAAAGTTGTGTCTGGGAAAAGTGCAGGGAATTCGGGCTGGCAATATACACCGCGTCAATGGCATCGCTTTCTGCCATCGCTTCCAGCGACGTAAACAGATGCTCGACAGAAAAATCATTGGCGAAGTGCTGGGCCTGTTCAAGACTGCGGGAATAAACGGCGGTTAACTTGTATTTACCGCTCTCATGGGCGGCCTCGACGAACTGGCGAGTGATCCAGTTCGTACCAATCACAGCGAAACGTATCATAACGCGTGGATACTCCATAAAGGGATTCTCTCGTCACTGTAGCACGCCTTTTTTATCTTCGACGTGCGCAGATACGCATTATTCTTTTGCCGGACAGCCATGCTCACTAAACGGCCCAATCATAACCAACGGCCCGAGATATTTCGGCTGGCGATGGAGGATTTTCGCATCAATCACCGCGCTGACTCTGGCAAGTTTTTCCCGCAGTTGAGTATATAAACCGTGTTTCATATTCAGGTCTGGCGCGTTAAAACCGATAGCATCGATACCATACTGTTTTGCCAGCCAGATGGCGCGTTGGTTATGAAATTCTTGCGAGATAATGGTGATATGGTTTTCACTAAACACCTTGTTGGCACGCACCACCGAATCAAGCGTTGAGAATCCGGCATAGTCGCAGAAGATCACTTTTGCCGGTACGCCTTTAGCGATCAAGGCTTGCTGCATTCCTGACGCTTCATCGTAATTTTTACGTCCATTATCGCCGCTCACCAATAGCCATTTCACTTTTCCGGCGTGGTACAACTCTGCGGCGCTATCAATACGTCGGGTAAAGTAGCGATTACCCGGCCTGGCTCCCAGCAATAAACCCACGTTCCGCGCCGGAACGGCGTTGACATCGCTCCAGGTCAGTTGTTGGCTGGCGTTTACCATAACGCGATCGGCAATAAAAATGGTCGCTCCTGCTATAAGCAACAATAAACAGCCAATCTTAAGAGTCCGGCGAGAAAAACAAATACGGAGAAGAAGGCGGGGCTGCATGGTCGTTATCCTTAACGAAAGGGGGGAGGTCGATTTTAGGCGCTATAGGAAGAAAAAATAACGCCTGACATCATTTTCAGATTTTGTCCTGCCCAAGCGACAACTGCGTTAGCCACAGCCGGGTGTCGAACTCAAGCTGGTGGTACTGCGGCTCCATATGGCAGCACAATTGATAGAACGCTTTGTTATGCTCTTTCTCCTTCAGGTGCGCCAACTCGTGCACCACGATCATGCGCAAAAACGGTTCCGGCGCGTTGCGAAACACGGTAGCGACGCGGATCTCCGCCTTTGCTTTCAGCTTGCCGCCCTGCACACGCGAAACAGCGGTATGTAACCCGAGCGCATTTTTCAGCACATGGATCTTGTTGTCATACATCACTTTATTGATCGGCGGGGCATTGCGCAGAAACTGATTTTTAAGATCCTGAGTATATTGCCAGAGGGCTTTATCGGTGGCGTAGTCGTGTGTTCCCGGATAGCGTTTTGCCAGCACATCGCCCAGACGCTGTTCGTTAATCAGCGTTCGCACCTGGGAAAGTAGCTGCTCGGGATAACCCTGAAGATAAGTAAGATTGCTCATAACCGCCCACGAAAAAGAGAAAAAGGGTATACTCACGCACCCTTTTCAGGGGCAACGTCGAAATTTTATCATTCAGGAGGGCCGATGAGCCACTTAGACAACGGTTTCCGTTCACTGACACTACAACGTTTTCCGGCGACGGATGACGTTAACCCGCTACAGGCGTGGGAAGCGGCGGATGAATATTTGCTGCAACAGTTGGACGACACAGAAATCCGCGGCCCGGTGTTGATCCTGAATGATGCCTTTGGTGCGTTAAGTTGTGCGCTGGCGGAACATAAGCCGTACAGCATTGGCGACTCATACATCAGTGAACTGGCCACGCGCGAGAATTTACGCCTCAACGGGATTGATGAATCGAGCGTGAAGTTTCTCGACAGCACCGCCGACTACCCGCAACAGCCGGGCGTGGTACTGATCAAAGTACCGAAAACACTGGCGTTGCTGGAACAACAACTGCGTGCGCTGCGCAAAGTGGTCACGCCGGATACACGTATTATTGCCGGTGCTAAAGCCCGTGACATTCACACCTCCACGCTGGAACTGTTCGAAAAAGTGCTCGGTCCGACCACCACCACACTGGCATGGAAGAAAGCGCGCCTGATTAACTGCACTTTCAACGAGCCGCCGCTGGTTGATGCACCGCAGACCGTTAGCTGGAAGCTGGAAGGTACTGACTGGACTATCCACAACCATGCGAATGTCTTCTCCCGCACCGGGCTGGATATTGGCGCGCGCTTCTTTATGCAGCATCTGCCAGAGAATCTCGAAGGTGAGATTGTCGATCTCGGTTGTGGTAATGGCGTTATTGGTCTGACGCTGCTTGATAAAAACCCGCAGGCGAAAGTGGTGTTTGTCGATGAATCGCCGATGGCGGTTGCTTCCAGCCGTTTGAACGTTGAAACCAACATGCCAGAGGCGTTGGATCGCTGCGAGTTTATGATTAACAACGCGCTCTCCGGCGTGGAGCCTTTCCGCTTTAATGCTGTGCTCTGCAACCCGCCGTTTCATCAGCAACATGCGCTGACCGATAACGTCGCCTGGGAGATGTTCCACCACGCCCGCCGCTGTCTGAAAATCAACGGCGAGCTGTATATCGTTGCCAACCGTCACCTGGATTACTTCCACAAACTGAAGAAAATTTTCGGCAACTGCACCACCATCGCCACGAATAATAAATTTGTGGTGCTGAAAGCAGTGAAGCTGGGGCGTCGTCGGTAAGATTGGCAGCTACCTGCCAGATAAGGCGTAAACGCCTTATCTGGCATACGTTCAGCACATTACCCCCAGGTCGGATAAGACGCGGCAAGCGTCGCATCCGGCACTTCAATGCACAATTTAAATCTCCAGCGCCAGCCGTGTTCCCTGGGCAATTGCCCGTCGTGCGTCCAGCTCCATAGCTACATCGCAGCCGCCAATTAAATGCACAGTTTTCCCGCTATCAATCAGCGGTTGCGCCAATGCGCGGTTTGGCTCTTGCCCTGCGCAGATCACCACATTGTCCACTGCTAATACCTGCGTTTCGCCGTTGATCACCACATGCAGCCCGTCATCGTCAATCTTCTGATAACTTACGCCTGGGATCATTTTCACACCGCGCGAGAGCAGGGTGGTGCTATGGATCCAGCCGGTGGTTTTGCCTAACCCCTGTCCCGGTTTGCTGGCTTTGCGCTGGAGCATCACAATCTGCCGTGGGCTACGCGGGATCTGCATTCCCTGCGGGCTTAAGCCACCAGCCTGTTGCAGGCTGCTGTCGATCCCCCATTCATTACAGAACCCGGCGATATTCTGGCTGGTGGATTCGCCCGGCTGACTTAAATACATCGCCGTATCAAAACCAATCCCGCCACAACCGATGATGGCAACTTTGTTGCCTACCGGCGCTTTGTCGCGCAGTACGTCGAGATAACTCAACACCTTCGGATGATCGATCCCGTCGATGGGCGGAATGCGCGGTACGATCCCACTGGCGAGGATCGTTTCATCGAACGCCTTTAACTGATCTGCGGTCACGGTGTGATTAAGTTTCAGTGTCACGCCAGTCACTTCGATCATCCGGCGGTAGTAGCGCAATGTTTCGTAAAATTCCTCTTTGCCGGGGATCTGTTTGGCGATATTAAACTGCCCGCCGATCTCGCTATGTGCATCAAACAACGTTACCTGATGACCACGCGCCGCCGCATTGATGGCAAACGCCAGCCCCGCCGGACCTGCGCCGACCACCGCCAGATTTTTTTTCTGCACGGCGGGAAGGATCGGCATTTTGGTTTCGTGGCAGGCGCGAGGATTCACCAGGCACGAGGTGACTTTGCCAACGAAGATCTGATCGAGGCAGGCTTGATTGCAGCCAATGCAGGTGTTGATCTCATCGGCTCGCCCTGATTGCGCTTTTGACAGCAGCTCCGCATCAGCAAGAAACGGTCGCGCCATCGATACCATATCGGCATCACCGCGCGCGAGAATATCGTCGGCAACCTGCGGATCGTTAATCCGGTTGGTGGTCACCAGCGGCAGCGAAACGTGGCCTTTCAGTTTGCGTGTGACCCAGCTAAATGCGCCGCGCGGCACGGGCGTGGCGATGGTCGGAATCCGCGCTTCATGCCAGCCAATGCCGGTGTTGATAATGGTCGCGCCCGCCGCTTCAATGGCCTGCGCCAGCTCTACCGTTTCGGCAAAAGTCCCGCCGTCTTCGACCAGATCGAGCATCGACAAACGGTAGATAATAATGAAGTCGTTGCCAACGCGTTCGCGTACCGCACTCACCACTTCAACCGCAAACCGCATCCGGTTGTGGTAATCGCCGCCCCACTGGTCACTACGCTGATTGGTGCGCAGCGTCAGAAATTCGTTGATCAAATACCCTTCGGAACCCATCACCTCTACACCGTCGTATCCTGCCTCCCGTGCCAGTTGCGCGCAGCGGGCGAAATTGTCGATCAGTTGCAGGATCTCTTCATGGCTTAACTCATGGGGCACGAAACGGTTGATGGGGGCCTGCAATGCGGAGGGGGCGACCAGATGCGGTTGGTAGCTGTAGCGCCCGGTATGCAAAATTTGCAGGGCGATTTTGCCGCCTTCCTGATGTACGGCTTCGGTAATGGTGCGATGGTGTGGGATCTGGCTGGCGTCATTGAGCATTGCGCCGCCTTCCATGCCAACGCCTGTTAAATCTGGTGCAATGCCGCCGCTGACAATCAACGCCACGCCATGACGGGCGCGTTCGGCATAAAACGCTGCCAGCCGTTCAGCACCGTCCGGGTATTCCTCCAGCCCGGTGTGCATTGAACCCATCAACACGCGGTTTTTTAACGTGGTAAAACCTAAATCCAGCGAGGCGAACAGCGACGGGTAGCTCATAAAATTGTCCAGTATGTAAAATAATTGTTATGTGGTCGGATGAGTTCTAATTTAGCCGTCGCCGGAGAAAAGGGAAAAGGGGAGTGCGGGGTTTGTGATGGGATTCAAAAAGAATACGCCCGTTCGTCATGCCGGACGGCGGTAATACAGTCGTCCGGCATCGGGAAAAATTACTGCTTACGGAAAAAATCGTTATACAACATATACAAATGCGCGGCACTCCAGGAGAAATTTGGTGCGCCTTGCTGTGCGCCAGTCAGCGGGTTGTAATTCTCCTGAATCGGGCCATCGGCGGTTAATCCTTTGGCATGCTGGAAGAACGTATCCGCCAGTTTCAGGGCATCATCACGATAACCGTAACGCTCCATTCCTTTCAGACCAAACCAGAACTGATCTACCCATACGCGCCCGCGCCAGTAGATATCAGCGCCAAAAGCCGGGTTGGTTAACGCTGCCGTTCCCAGCGGTACAAAGGTGTTGAACTCTTTAGGATCGAGCATCACCTTCACCACCGCGTCGGCGTTGGCCTGCGTTGCCGCACCGTTAAACAGCGGCGACCAGCCTTCTGGCCCTTTACCGCGCTCAACAATCGGTTTGCCCGCGCAGCCGTTCGCCAGTGGTTTATCTTCAATGCGCACGTCATAGTAGAACTGTGTAGTCGGGTCGAACATACAGGTGTTGATGTAGTCCGCGAGCTGCTGTGCCAACTGGCGATAGCGTTTGGCCTCTTCCGGCTTACCGAGTATGGTTGCCATCTCCGCCAGATAATGGTTATCGCTGTACATATAGCTGGCCTGATCCACCGACTCCTGCAATAGCGAGTAGCCCAGCAACGTTCCGTCCTGACTGCGGTTTTCGGCGAATTTCACCGTCCAGTCGCTACGTTTGCCGCCGTTAGCGACATATTTATCCAGCTGTTCTTTGTCGATAAACCCAAAGACGGCGGCGTCATCACGACCTGATTCCCACGACGCAGCAACTTGTGCCGGGATTTCCAGACTGTCGTACTGGCCTTTCTCCACCACGCGGGCGTAGTTGTTCAGCCCAGACAGCGTCTCTTCTTTATCGCCTTTTTTCACCGTAAACAGCATCTCGCCGCTCTTGGTGTTATGGGCTTTATCGCGGGTCGCGCCATATTCCGGCACGCCGTTGCCGTTATGATCGCGGTTACGTAACCACCAGTCGTGATAGGCCACCAGTTTCGGGTACATCTCTGCCAGCCAGGTTTTATCCTGGGTGACGTTGTACACTTCCATCACCGACCAGGCGGCAAGGCTGGGCTTGGTATTGCGTTCGTTCCAGTTGCCGCCATCGCCGCCACGCTCGGGGCTAAGGTTCCACGCAATCAGGTCGGAGACAAATCCCACATCCTGTGGACGCACGGTGTCGCCAGGTTGGATCTGCCAGGAGAAGACCGCGCGGATATTCTCTTTGGCGATGTCCGGATTGAAATGCGCCATCGCAAACGCCTGTTTCCAGGTATCCCACGGCCAGGTCTGATTGCCGGAGAACCAGCGTCCGGTCACCGACGGTGTGACGGTATTAAATTTCACCGCCCCGCCCGGTGAGCGCCAGTTACCGTTGAGTGTTTCGATGGCTTTCACCGCGACGCGCGTCTGTTCCGGCGTCGCATCCGGATTGGTTAACCCTTTCTTCAGATACTCTTCCCAGCGTTGCTGCGAGGCGGTGAGATAAAACGCCGGACGCGCCAGAATATCGCGGATCTGCATTTGCTCTTTGCTAACTTCCTGAGCGGTCAGCAGATGGGAATAGGTGGTATAGAGCGTGGTCGAACCGTTGATATGCGCCTTACTGGTAAAGCGATTGCCGTTGATTTCAGTCTGCACTGGCAGGGATTTATGCACCTGATATTCTGATTCACCGGAGGTCAGCAGATCCCAGGTGGCGCGCACTTTGCCAAAGGTGACTTTCAGGCCATCACGGGTGGCGCTGATTTTGCGCTGATAGTCAGGGTATTCGCCAGCAATGGTTTTATCGGAAAGCGGTTTCCCTTCTTTCGCTTCCAGTTTTTCCAGCAGTTCACCATCCCACACCAGATCCAGCGGTTTATCGCTGGTGATTTTGGTTTCCAGTAGTGATGTGCGCGGCGTGGCGAAGCGCAGAGTCATTTCGACCTGCACATCTTTTGCTGTCAGTTTTTGCACCAGCGCGCCGGGAATACTGTATGCCTCCAGCGTGAAGTCGACTTTCTTGCCGTCTTGCCAGACGGTCAGGCGATCGAAATTGCTGGCCATAAAGTTGATGTATTCTTCCGTCAGCAGCGCAACGCCAGGAAAACCTCCCATGGTGTTCGGGCCGTCTGGCAACAGATGACCATGCCAGGCTCCGAGATCGAAAAACGGATTAAAACGCTGGTGATCGTCGTAATCGTAATCCTTCATGTACTGCGGCGCGCCAGTACGGTTAATCACGTTTTTATAATTGTCGGCGTTAGCGGCATGGGCGGAAAAACTTATCAGCAGAGCGCAGGTTACTGGCGTTAAAATAGTTTTGATTTTCATGAAATTACAGTCCTTATTACCAGTAGAAATATTGCATCAGGAAGAGTTGGTCGCTGGGATCGTGAGAGGCATTTTTCATGTAGAAGCGGCTATCAAAAGCCGTTGCGAAACGTCCGCCGCCGTATTCGTACCAGATACCAAACTGCATGAAAGAGGTGGTTTCATCGTCAGCGTGGTCAGGGCGATGTTTGGCGTAGGTGTAAGCGGTGGAGAGATAAACGCCTTTTAACGCTTCATACATGGCGCTCACCATCATCCCGCTTTCACTTCCCGGTACGTCCAGCCCGTCGGCGCGTCCGGTATGGTGCCAGGCGCGAGCGGCAAAGTTAGGGGTAAGCAGGCCCGTCAGATAGAGTTGTCCTGTGCCGTCGGTGATTTCCAGACCGTTCATCCAGGTGATACCTTCTGCAAGGTCATACTGGATGTAACCGTTCATCATTGCCGGATAAGTGTATTTGTCGTCGTAGCGATCGTATTTGCCAAAATGTAGCCAGGCTTTGCTTTCGTCATGATGTCCGGCTGGTGTGGCGGTGACGCTATAACGAAAGTTGCCGGTTAAGTTCTGCACCTTCAGCGCGGTCATAATGTCGCGGGTATTGGGAATGACGTAGCCCAGATCGGGGGTGAAGTCGCCCCACCATTGCAGATCATCCAGCGAGGAATCCTGACGCAGACTGAGCATGATTTCGGTGCCATCATTGGTACGATAACCGCCATAGAAACGGTTAATCCCACCTTCGAAACCGCCCCAGCTATGGTCAGGCACCCAGGCATTACCGTCGTGGTCGGCCTGCACGGTCCAGCCTTCGCCGTAAATCAGGCCGAACCAGGAGCCGTACTTCATCTCCAGGCCACCTTCAATATAGGTGCCGTCGCTGTATTTATGTTTATTCTCACCCTCTAAATCCATATACCCACCAACCCCTAATTCGCCGTAAAAACGAAATGAAGGAGAAGATGTCGAGGTAATTGCGGGTGTTTTTGTGTCGTCATGTTCTGCCGGACGTGCTTCTTCAGCGGCCGCAGAAAAGGCGTAGCAAAACGGCAGAGCAAGTAATGCTCTGCATGGTGCAGTGATTAATTTCATTGTGTTAATCCATGAGCTAAAGAAAAAGTACAGCCTTTTATCGTTGTAATTATAAAAATATAAAGGCAGAAACTATTTTCCCTCTCCCCATCCAGGAAGAGGGAAAATGCCTGCTCATTTTTTATTATTCTGCTTAATCAACATTGCTGGCTGGCGTCGCTTCAATATGGCGCTCTTCAGCCGTTAATCCCTTTATATATTTACTGTATTTCCACCACGCAAAGCGGAGGAAGATAACAATACCGCCGACGTTATAAAAAATGATGGTCAGAATATTCGCGCCAGTCGGGAATGTCGAAGCGACAAACCCTACAGCAAATATCGCAATCAGCATTGAAACAACGATAATACCGGTGCGTCGGGAACCCATACGGAAATCGCGTGGCAGGTGATCTAATTTGGCGCGTAAATTCAGGTAAGCCAGCATGATGAATAACGGCGGAAGCATGGACGCTGCGGCGGTCATATTAATAATGGTATTCATCAGATCCTGCACGGTATTGGAACCGAGCATCGGGATAATCATCAGCGGGATGACGATCAGGAACTGGATCCACGCTGCGCGCGCCGGAACGCCGTTTTCGTTCAGTTCGACGGTTTTCTTACCAAAGATGCCTTCCGGAATTTCGGAGAAGAAAATTTTCACCGGCGTTGCCGTCCACATCAGCAGGGAACCGAACATCGCGGTAAAGGACACCAGACCGACAAAGCGATTCATCAGTGCTTCCGGTAGACCAAAATACGCCGCCATGCCGTGGAATACCTGTACCGATCCGCCAGTAAATTTCAACTCTTTGCTGCTGACGAAGACGTTAATCAGCACCGAGGAGACGGAATACAGTACGCCGATAAAAATCCCGGCGAGGATGATCACTTTAACGAACGATTTCGAACCGCCTTTGACGTCGTTAACGTACACCGCGACGGACTCCGCGCCACCTGCGGCCATAAAGATCCAGGTGGTCACGCCGAGGAACGCCCAGTTGAAGTTCGGGATCATCGCGTCAACGGTGATCGGATCGGCAGGCTGTACGCCGCCAACCAGTGCCGTACCTGCCAGTAAAATGTAGGAGAGCGTTAACAGCAGCATCAGCGTTGAAGTGACGGAGGTGATTGGCCCCAGCATTTTCGCCCCGTTGGTGGAAACCCATGTGGAGAAGGCGAACAGCACCATACTGATAATGGTGGTGGCAACCGGCGTCATAATATATTCGTAGCCGAGGAAGGCATACGAAGCATAAGCAATAACGCGCGGTAACAGCGAGGTGAAAAAGAACAGGTTTACGAACCAGTAGGTATAGGCAGTAATAAATGCCCAACGTCCGCCCAGCGAACTTTTTACCCACGCGTAGACACCGGCTTCTGAGTTTTTATTTAACGAAACAAATTCTGCAATGATCAGACAGAAGGGAATAAAATAAAAAATCGTCGCGAGGAAAAACATCGGTGCCGAGGCCAGTCCAAGCTCAATATTATTATTGATAACGTTGTTAAAGCTGTAAACGGCGGCAAAAGTCAGCGAGAGCAAGCCGAATTTGCCGATTGTATTACGTTTGGTATCAGACATAACACATCTCCGAAAATGAGTAGGGTAGCGGTGGCGGCAAACTCCTTTTGCCGCCGTAGTTGTTATTTGTTATGGAAATAACCATCTTCGATGGTGACTTTGAGAACCACTTTTTTGACCGCGTTATTGCAGATAAACCGATATGCTTCATGGTTATCGCAAATAACGATTTGCCCTTCGTGGACCTCTACGGTTTCTCCGCAGCCTTTTAAATATTCACGGTCAGTTTCATCACGATAATATTCCACAACCTGTAATGTCTCTTTCGGCGCATATTCAATTTTTTGCTGCCCTTGCAGGTAGTAATGCACTTCAAAATAGCGTCGATGCCCGGTAAATAGCGCATCGGTCGCGGAGTCCGTCTCCACGCGGTAAGTCAATGAGTCACCGATGGAGTGGGCGACGCCAGGCTGAATGTTGTCGATATTTTCAATCGCTTCAACGCATCGTTGCCACTTCTTGCCAGAGGCGTAAATCTGGCGGAACTGTTCTAAGTTATCGATGATCCTCATTGCTTATTCTCGCTGTGCAAATTCGTGGAAAAGAACCCTGCGCCGAACTCATACGACGCCAGGCTTTGCGCGGTAGCTTCTCCGCCAGAAACCGGCAGCAACGTAAAGCCGTAGCTGAAGTCACGGAACCAGACGCGCCAGGAGTCCAGCACCTCGCTGCCCCAGGAGTTGGAGCCGAGGCCAAGCAGCTGGTGGTCGAGATTCAGAGTGATGTCATCACTGCGCTGAAGCTCGTTACAGTGCTGGGCAGCGTGGATGTTTTCCTGGGTATAGCGCCAGGCGCTGAAGTTAATGGGGCGCTGCGGAACCACCAGCAGACCGTTGCCGTGGCGGTTAGTCAGTGCCGTCCAGCGGACATGCTGACGGTTGCCGTTGTTCTGCGGGAAGGGATAGTTCTCGAACATGGCATCGACGGTGCTGCGCCAGATATCGATGATGTTAGCCTGCTGGCTGTCGGCGTAGTTTTCGCCCGGTCCACGTCCGTAATATGCTACCTGGTCGTATTCGCCGTTAATCCCCATGGTGAAACCGATGCACGGAATGATGTGCGGATAGTCGCCGTAACGTTCGCCGGAAAGCGCCACATTAACCTGACCATCGGCAGCGATGCGCCAGATGTAGGTACAGCGCATCCCGAAGTCAAACACCGGTGGGGCAATAACCGTGCGGCTGATGATCAACACTTCATCATCACTTTGCTCAACGGCAAAGTCGCGCAGATGTTCCTGCATGATCTGCAAATGATTCGGTTGCCACAGTCCTTCGTACTCCTGCTTGTGGTTGTCGATCATTGGCTTGAAGAAGTTGATCTTTGGCTCGCGGGTCAGCAGCGACTCGCCATTCACCTGCCAGGATGTCGGTTTGCCACTCATTTTTGAGAAGGTGATCGCGAAGTTGTAGCCGCGAACGGTGCAGCTCAAACGATCGTCTTCCAGCGTCAGCGGACGCGCATTATTTGGTGCGAAAGGCACTGGCTGCGCGGTGTTTTCCTTCAGCGGGAACTGATAAGTGGCGATAGAATGCCCGGCTTCGCTGTAGCGGGTGCGGGAATCTTTGGTCACCGTAATGTTGAGGAACGCTTCGCGGGCGTCCAGCTGCGGCAGCGTGATCTGCAAGGGGGCTTCGCTGTTCGGCGCAACGTCGCGCAGTTTAATCTGCTGCGTCGCGAGTGTTTCACCTTCGGCGCGCACCTCTGCGTGCAGGGTGTAGTCATCAAGCGTGGTAAACCATAGTTTATTTTCGACTTTCAACTCGCCGCGAGTCAGATCCAGCGCGTGGATTTTTACCGGCGCAATAACCTGTTTGTACTCTTTCAGGCCTGGTCCCGGCGTCTGATCGGAATAGATCAAACCATCAAGACAGAAGTTATAGTTGTTGGGATAGTCGCCGTAGTCGCCGCCGAATTTATACCAGACGTTGCCATTGTCATCCTGCGCCTGGATCCCGTGGTCGCACCATTCCCAGACATAATGTCCCTGAATGCAATCGTGCTTGTAGAAGACGTTCTGGTACTCCGTCAGCCCACCTGGTCCGTTCCCCATCGCATGAGCATATTCACAGATGATGCGCGGCTTCGGATGCGGGTATTCACCAAACTCATTCATCAGCGGCACGCGGGTGTACATGGTGGAAATAATATCGACCACTTCAGCATCGCGATCTTCTTCGTAATGCACCAGTCGCGTGTCATCCAGCGCCTTCGCCGCATGGTACATCGCGCGGATGTTACAGCCATAGCCGGATTCATTGCCCAGCGACCAGATGATGATCGACGGATGGTTTTTCTGCGCGTGAATATGGCGAACAATGCGCTCGACGTAGACGTTTTCCCACTGCGGATCGTCGGTAATGCGGCTGATATCGCCGACGTTAGCAAAGCCGTGCGATTCGACGTCGGTTTCCGCCATCACAAACAGGCCGTAGATATCACACAGTTCGTAAAAACGAGGATCGTTCGGGTAGTGAGCGGTACGCACGGAATTGATGTTGTGCTGCTTCATCAACTGGAGATCTTTCTCGACGCGATCCATCCCAACGGCGCGGCCTTTGCGATGATCATTGTCGTGGCGGTTGACGCCATGCAGCATCACATAACGGTTATTGATCCAGAACAGACCGTCGCGCACTTTGATATCACGGAAGCCAACGCGTTGTGGCACCACTTCCAGAACGTTGCCGTCGGCGTCTTTCAGCGTCATGACCAGATGGTAAAGATAAGGGGATTCTGCTGACCATTGCTGGGGCTGTTCGACAGTAAAAGCAAAGCTGGCGCTGGTCAGTTTTTCAATTGCCAAATGATCAATGGCGCTGCTGTGCACCAGGCGTTCCCCATCAAACAGGGTATATTCCAGCGTCGTGACGACAGGGGAGGCGGCGAGATTTTCCAGCACCACTTCGCAGGAAAGCGTGGCATCGCAATAGGCTTCGTCAAAGTCGGTACGAACGGTGAAATCGTTAATATGCGTGAGTTGTTTTCCGATCAGATAAACATCGCGGAAAATCCCCGCCGACCACCACATATCCTGGTCTTCCACGTAGGTAGAGTCCGCCCATTGCATCACGCGCACACACAACAGGTTGTCGCCGGTTTTAACCATCGCGCTGATGTCAAACTCTGCGGTCAGGCGACTGCCCTTGCTGAACCCCACATACTGACCGTTAACGTAGACTTCAAAATAGGTTTCGACACCGTCAAATTTGATCAGCGTCTGTTTACCCTGCCAGCCTTCGCTGAGGGTGAAAATACGTTGATAGGCACCGGTTGGGTTATCGCTGGGAACAAACGGCACATCGATGGGGAATGGAAAACCTTCGTCGGTATATTGCAGTTTGCCGTGACCTTCCATTTGCCACATGGCGGGGACGGTAATATGCCCCCAGTCAGCCATTAACTCAGAGGTGAAGGCTTCTGGTACTTGCAGCGGATGGTCAAAAAAGTGGAAATTCCACTGACCGCTTAAGGACAGAAACAGGCTGCTGGTTTCACGGGCAAAAGTACGCGCCTGCGCAACAGAATCATATGAAAAAAAGTACGCACGCGGCGCAAGTCGGTTTTCGTGGGTGAGCTGAATGTTTTCCCAGCGATTCATAGGGCCTCCCGGTAGAGAGAAATCGGAACCATTCATGGTGATGGTAGTTTGTGTAATTGCTGGGGAGTTTAGTAAAATTTTTACTAAAAAGTAGCAGGTAAATGCATTTACTTTAACTGGATCACGAAAATAAACGGCAGCACTGTCCGGCAAAAACGATTGCCGGACAGTGTGTAAGGGGATTTAGCGGGTCGTGCCGCGGAGTTTTAATTTGCTGGGAACGAAGACTAACAGCGGCAGCGCGCGACCATCGCGAGCCTTTTCATACAACAGGTTAACGCCCTGACTTCCCATCATCTCGGAATGGATGCGCACGGTTGAGAGCGGCGGAAAGGTAAATCGCGCGGTGGGGATGTCGTTCACGCTGATAAGCGAAATATCCTGTGGGATGTTCAGGCCTCGTTCATGAATTGCCCGCAGTACGCCGATAGCAATGGAATCAGAAGCGACAAACAACGCCTTCGGGTAGTCTTCCTGCGCCAGCATCTGTTTTGCCAGTTCATAGCCCGACGAACTGGAAAAACCGCCGCGCCAGATATCCTCTTCGCGTACCACGTGTTTCAGACGACCATATTCCACAAAGGCGACCTCACGAATATCCGCCTTGCCAGGCAAGTCTTCACCGCCAATAAAACCAATACGATTAACGCCCTGATTGATATAGAAATCGATGATTTCTTTACTGATACGTGCCAGATCGATATCCACCGCATCGTAACCGCTGCCGGGTTCGTGAAAGTCGATAAAGCAGATATTGTCGGTCAACGCACAAGCGGCGGCGCGCAGGGCGGGCGTGGGTTTGCCGACAATTAAAATACCGGTGACGTTTTTAATGTCTGGTAAGCCGCTGTGTTCATAACAGTTGGTCAGTTCGATCGCCAGTTTTTCGCACTGGGTTTCAATGCCGTGGCGGATCGCCAGATAGTAAGGATCGTTGATCTCCAGCTCCTGTTGGTAGCTGTAGATAGCCAGAATATGGTGTTGGTTGACTGCACCTGTCTGGAGTTTACGGGCACTACTGGTCTTGTACTCCAGCTTTTCGGCGATCTCGAGAATGCGATGTTTCGTCTCTTCTTTCACATTCAATGTCGGATCGTCATTTAAGACCCTGGATACTGTCGCCAGGGATACGCCAGCTTCGATTGCGATGTCTTTTAGTGTTGCCATGTTTACCTTTTTTACTTTCCCTGATGTGCGCCCCATTGTAGAGGAAGTGCTTATCGGGTCACCTGTTTTCAGTAAATAAAGCGCGTTTCTTTGACGCTGTAACGGTAACACAGCGGCTTGCGAATGTGATCACGCCTGCATTCTCCATTTTTAGCCTACAGGATTGAGAAAAATTTTTGCTATAGTTTAGTAAAATTTTACCCGAAGGGAGGAAACAATGGAAACCGTGGCTTACGCTGATTTTGCACGTCTGGAAATGCGCGTCGGAAAGATTGTGGAAGTGAAACGCCATGAAAACGCCGACAAGCTGTACATCGTACAGGTTGATGTGGGTGAAAAAACGCTGCAAACCGTGACCAGCCTGGTGCCGTACTACAGCGAAGAAGAGCTGATGGGAAAAACAGTGGTGGTCTTATGCAATCTGCAAAAAGCGAAAATGCGCGGTGAAACGTCGGAATGCATGCTGTTGTGTGCGGAAACCGATGACGGCAGTGAAAGCGTGCTGTTAACGCCGGAGCGGATGATGCCTGCGGGCGTACGTATCGTATAAAAAGATCGGATGGCGACGTCGAATCGCCATCCGATTTGATATTACGCTTCTTCGACACTGACTCGTATGGCCGCCAGCGCCTTACGCGCCGCTTTGATCACCTGTTCACACTGTTCAATGGTCAGTGTCAGTGGCGGTTCAATGCGGATCGTTTTAGCGTTGTTGAGTGTTCCGGCCACCAGGACGCGCTGGCGGAACATCTCGCTGGCAAAGTTATAGCCGATTTCGTTATCAACAAACTCAATCGCCATCAACATCCCTTTACCACGCGCTTCCTGTACCAGATCGGGATATTCCCGCGCCAGTTGACGAAAACCGTCCAGCAACATATCGCCTTTTTGTTCAGCCTGAGCCGGTAAGTTCTGCTCCAGCAACACATTGATGGTCGCCAGCGCCGCCGCACAGGCCAGCGGGTTGCCGCCAAAGGTGGTGGTATGCAGGAACGGGTTGTCGAACAGAACGGAAAACACCTCTTCAGTGGCGATGGTTGCGCCAATCGGCATCACGCCGCCGCCGAGGGCTTTTGCCAGACACAGGATGTCCGGCTGTACGTTCTCATGCTCGCAGGCGAACATCTTGCCCGTGCGCCCCATGCCCGTTTGTACTTCATCGAGGATCATCAGTGCGCCGAACTCATCGCACAGCTTACGCACGGCGGTGAGATAGCCTGGCGGCGGCAGAATGACGCCACCTTCGCCCTGAATCGGTTCGAGGATCACTGCAGCCACATCATCACCGGTTTTTTTGCACTCGCTAAGGGCCGTGCGCATGGCTTCGATATTGCCAAACGGTACATGACGGAACCCTGGCAGCAGCGGCATAAATGGTTTGCGGAAGGTCGATTTCGCCGTGGCCGACAGCGCGCCAAGTGATTTACCGTGGAACGCGCCGCTGGTGGCAATAAAAGTAAACTTGCCGCGCGGTGACTGATAAGCCTTCGCCAGCTTCAGCGCTGCTTCAACGGACTCGGTGCCGCTATTACAGAAGAAGCTGTATTTCAGTTTACCGGGCGTTAGCGCCGCAAGGGTTTTCGCCAGCATCGCCCGTAACGGATCGAGCAGCTCCTGGCTGTGAAGCGGTTGTTTCGCAAGTTGATTCTGTACGGCGGAAACCACAACTGGATTACGGTGCCCCACGTTGAAAATTCCAAAACCTCCAAGGCAGTCGATAAACTCCTGTCCCTGGGTGTCGACAAGCGTATTTAAACCTCCCGCTTGCCACTCTACGGCTCCGTAATCCCCGCCGGCGGTAACAGATTTTCGATACTCTAAAAACCCCGGATTGACATGCTCTTTGAAGTATTCAATCACCTCCCGGTTAAGTGCTTTCATCTCCTCATGATCCAACGTTCGCTTTTCAATGAGATTCAGGGCGTGGGCGCTGCACGCTAAAGCCGATGCGCTCGAAGGTAACCTGTTCAAAATATGCTCCGGAGGCTCGCGTATCACATGATACCGATTTAAGTATTGCAGGGATTGCGCCACTCCGGCTGCGATCGCGAAAATCGGGATAAACACAAATGTGGTTATCATTTGTGCAATATTTAATGCTATTTGTTAACATCTGTTGTTGTTTTGCACGGTTTTTGTCGGGTATGGATTTGGCGATTGCTGCGCAAATGCACACTTTCAGGGCAACAACTGCCTGATTTTTGGGCAAGATAATTAACGTTTTCGTATAGTAACAGAGTGAAAGTATTTTAAATCAAGGGATTAGATTTATGCTTTAATCGCAAATTGCGATCTAAATCAAATTAATCAGTTAAAGATAACCGCAGTGGGGCCGACATAAACTCTGACAAGAAGTTAACAACCATATAACCTGCACAGGACGCGAACATGTCTTCTCATCCGTATGTCACCCAGCAAAATACCCCGCTGGCGGACGATACCACTCTGATGTCCACTACCGATCTGCAAAGCTATATCACTCATGCTAATGACACTTTTGTGCAGGTGAGCGGCTTTACCTTGCAAGAGTTACAAGGGCAGCCGCACAACATGGTGCGTCACCCGGATATGCCAAAAGCGGCGTTTGCAGATATGTGGTTCACCCTGAAAAAAGGGGAGCCCTGGAGCGGCATCGTGAAAAATCGCCGCAAAAATGGCGACCATTATTGGGTGCGGGCCAATGCGGTACCGATGGTGCGCGAGGGAAAAATCAGTGGCTATATGTCGATTCGTACCCGGGCGACGGATGAAGAGATCGCGGCGGTGGAGCCGCTGTACAAAGCGTTGAACGCCGGACGTACCAGTAAGCGTATTCATAAAGGCCTGGTGGTGCGTAAAGGCTGGCTGGGAAAACTGCCTTCATTACCGCTTCGCTGGCGGGCGCGTGGCGTGATGACCCTGATGTTTATCTTGCTGGCGGTCATGCTTTGGTTTGTTGCTGCCCCGGTGGTGACGTATATCCTCTGTGCGTTAGTGGTATTGTTGGCAAGCGCCTGTTTTGAATGGCAGATTGTCCGCCCGATAGAAAATGTCGCCCGTCAGGCACTGAAGGTGGCGACCGGAGAGCGTAATAGTGTTGAGCATCTGAATCGCAGCGATGAGCTGGGGCTGACATTACGCGCGGTAGGGCAGCTTGGCCTGATGTGCCGTTGGCTAATTAACGATGTCTCAAGCCAGGTGTCCAGTGTCAGAAATGGCAGTGAGACGCTGGCGAAAGGCACCGATGAACTGAACGAACATACCCAGCAGACAGTTGATAACGTTCAGCAAACGGTGGCGACCATGAACCAGATGGCGGCGTCGGTGAAACAGAACTCTGCCACGGCGTCGGCTGCTGATAAACTTTCTATCACCGCCAGTAATGCGGCAGTGCAGGGCGGGGAGGCGATGACTACGGTGATCAAGACAATGGACGATATTGCCGACAGTACCCAGCGCATTGGCACCATTACTTCGCTGATTAACGATATTGCGTTTCAGACCAATATTCTGGCCCTGAATGCGGCGGTGGAAGCGGCGCGTGCCGGCGAACAGGGCAAAGGTTTTGCAGTGGTGGCGGGGGAAGTGCGTCATTTAGCCAGCCGCAGCGCCAATGCTGCCAACGATATTCGCAAGCTGATTGATGCCAGTGCTGATAAGGTGCAATCTGGTTCGCAGCAGGTACACGCCGCCGGACGGACGATGGAAGATATTGTGGCGCAGGTAAAAAACGTCACCCAGTTGATAGCTCAGATTAGCCATTCAACGCTGGAACAGGCCGATGGGCTTTCCAGCCTGACCCGTGCAGTGGATGAGCTTAACCTGATCACCCAGAAAAACGCCGAGTTAGTGGAAGAGAGTGCGCAGGTGTCGGCGATGGTGAAACACCGCGCCAGCCGACTGGAAGACGCGGTGACGGTGCTGCATTAATCGGTATGCCGGATCCGGCAATCGGTGATTAATCCAGTTGCGTAATATCAAAAGCGGCGCGGTCGATCACCGCAATGATCTTTTTTATTTGTGCATCAGTGATATCGCTCTGGTTGACGCGTAAATCCAGCACCGCTTTAAAATTATCCAGCGCCCGCTTCATTTGCGGGTTCTGGCGCAGCGCAGCGCCAACGCAACGCGATTTGATGCGTTCTTCAATCATCTCTACCTGTTCGCGGTTTTCTTCCAGCCACTGCGCGCCTTGTTCGGTCAGCGCAATCTGCTTCTTACCACCTTCCTCTTCGCGAATGGTAATCAGCGACTGCTCCTGCAGAAAATCCAGCGTTGGGTAGATGACGCCCGGGCTTGGGGTGTAATTCCCCTGGGTTAGATTCTCAATCGCTTTAATCAATTCGTAACCGTGGCTGTCATCGCGCGAGAGAATATCCAGAATCACCAGACGTAATTCACCGTGACCAAAGAAACGTTGCCGACGACCGCCGCCGCGACCGTGGCGACCACCGCAGCATTGACCGTGTTCATGCTGGTGACCGTGTCCGCAGTGCTCGTGTTCTGACTTCTCACCTTTGCAGCAGCCCTCATGGCGTGGCTGGCCTTCATGTTTACAACACCCTTCGTGATGATGGCTCATATCAGCCTCCTTTTGCTTAATTAGATATATCTAATTTATATCTGATATGAGCACTCTTGCAAGAATAAAAATGATTTTTAAATGTGGCTCATCTCACACGTAGGCCGGATAAGGCGTTCACGCCGCATCCGACATTGAGCAATGATGCTTGATAAGAGGTTGCGCGTCTTATCAGACTACAGATATATCAGTTCTACAAATCGCTTGCATTTATCATGATTAACAATCATTATCATTTACGAAAATTATTTAGATATATCTGATTACTATCACGAAGGCGATAACAATGAATAACTCCCCCCGCTACCCGCAGCGCGTTCGCAATGATCTGCGCTTCCGTGAACTGACTGTGTTACGCGTTGAGCGCATCAGCGCCGGTTTTCAGCGCATTGTCCTCGGCGGCGAGGCGCTGGACGGTTTTACGTCGCGCGGCTTTGACGATCACAGCAAACTCTTCTTTCCTCAACCTGACGCTCACTTTGTGCCGCCAACGGTAACGGAAGAGGGCATCGTCTGGCCGGAAGGACCACGCCCACCGTCGCGTGACTATACGCCGCTGTATGACGAACTACGCCATGAACTGGCGATCGATTTCTTTATTCACGACGGTGGGGTCGCCAGCGGCTGGGCGATGCAGGCGAAACCGGGCGATAAACTTACGGTGGCAGGTCCGCGCGGTTCGCTGGTGGTGCCGGAAGATTACGCGTATCAGCTGTATGTCTGCGATGAATCCGGAATGCCCGCACTGCGCCGCCGCCTGGAAACGTTGAGCAAACTTGCCGTTAAACCGCAAGTTAGTGCGCTGGTTAGCGTGCGGGATAACGCCTGTCAGGATTATCTCGCGCACCTTGATGGTTTTAATATCGAATGGCTGGCACATGATGAGCAGGCGGTAGATGCGCGTCTGGCGCAGATGCAAATCCCTGCCGATGATTACTTCATCTGGATAACCGGCGAAGGCAAAGTCGTTAAGAATTTAAGCCGCCGCTTTGAAGCGGAACAGTATGACCCACAGCGGGTACGTGCAGCGGCTTACTGGCACGCAAAGTAACTGATATATATAAAGAAAAAGGCTGACGATTTCTCGTCAGCCTTTGCTATGTCTGGTGGCCCCTGCTGGACTTGAACCAGCGACCAAGCGATTATGAGTCGCCTGCTCTAACCACTGAGCTAAGGGGCCATGGTAGCGGATTATAAAGTAACTCCGTGTCGCAATCCAGCCATTACCGCGCGCCTGCTGTTTTTATAAACAATGTATTTTCAATCCGTTATACTTTTCCTGGTGATGTTAGAAAGGAGTAAATATGGTTGAGGATATTTTGGCTCCAGGGTTACGGGTCGTGTTTTGCGGTATCAACCCTGGGCTTTCATCCGCCGGGACTGGTTTTCCCTTTGCTCATCCGGCAAATCGCTTCTGGAAGGTGATATATCAGGCCGGGTTTACCGACCGTCAGTTGAAGCCGCAGGAGGCACAGCATCTGCTGGATTATCGTTGTGGCGTCACCAAACTGGTAGACCGTCCAACGGTGCAAGCCAATGAAGTTTCAAAGCAGGAGCTGCACGCAGGCGGGCGTAAGCTAATTGAAAAAATAGAAGATTATCAGCCGCAGGCGTTGGCGATTCTGGGCAAACAAGCATATGAACAGGGATTCAGCCAGCGCGGTGCACAGTGGGGGAAACAAACGCTCACCATTGGTTCGACGCAGATTTGGGTGCTGCCAAATCCCAGCGGTTTAAGTCGCGTTTCACTGGAGAAACTGGTTGAAGCGTATCGCGAGCTGGACCAGGCGCTGGTAGTGCGTGGCTTGTGAAGTACAGTGTAACGAAGTTATGAGCGGGCCAGGCACCGCTCCTCACCGCTACTGGCTTATTCTTCCGCCAAACGGTCTCTGACTACCATAAGCGCAAATCCCAGCAGATTTTTCCCCTTCCAGTGAGATGGCACACCGGCATGGGGATGATCTTTTGCAAGGCCAATCCCCCAGATTTTATCCACCGGGCTGGCTTCAACCAGAATGCGAGGCTGCGTATTCAGCAGGAATGTTTTTAATGCCGAATGTTGGCTAAATTTATGGTAGTTCCCTTCGCAGACCAGATCAAAGCAGCAAGCTTGCCAGCATTGCTCGTCAAAGTTTGTCACCTGTCGCCCCAGCTTTTTGGCTTCTGCCGGGGTCGCCGCCGCCAGAATTCTGGCAAGTGTTTTACTGTCATTAAACAGCCGCGCTTTTCCCGCCATCATCCAGTGTTCTGCGGTGGCATAGGTTATACCATCATAGGTAAAAGGCGAACCCTGCCACCACTGGCTAAAGCAAGAGGCGGTAATTTCGTGATTCGCGGCAGGTTGATGGCCCCAGAACCACAGGTATTTCACCTTTTTCCCGGCATCGAGAGCGGAAATAAGGGCGGGGAGAGAGTAGTATCCTTGCTGCATTGCCAGATTTCCTTAAAAAAAAGCCCTCACGATGGAGGGCTTATGCACATCTTTACAATTAATCGTCCAGGAAGCTACGCAGCACTTCAGAACGGCTCGGGTGACGCAGTTTGCGCAGCGCCTTCGCTTCGATCTGACGGATACGTTCGCGGGTAACGTCGAACTGTTTACCCACTTCTTCCAGCGTGTGGTCGGTGTTCATATCGATACCGAAACGCATACGCAGAACTTTCGCTTCACGCGCGGTCAGGCCAGCCAGCACGTCGTGCGTTGCCGCACGCAGGCTTTCGGTGGTCGCAGAATCCAGCGGCAGCTCGAGGGTGGTATCCTCGATGAAATCCCCCAGATGCGAATCTTCATCATCACCGATCGGCGTTTCCATGGAGATTGGCTCTTTGGCGATCTTCAGCACTTTGCGGATCTTGTCTTCCGGCATCAGCATACGTTCAGCCAGTTCTTCCGGCGTCGGTTCACGGCCCATCTCTTGCAGCATCTGGCGAGAAATACGGTTGAGTTTGTTGATAGTCTCAATCATATGCACCGGAATACGGATGGTGCGCGCCTGATCCGCGATAGAACGGGTGATCGCCTGACGGATCCACCAGGTTGCGTAGGTGGAGAACTTGTAACCACGGCGGTATTCGAATTTATCAACCGCTTTCATCAGGCCGATGTTACCTTCCTGAATCAGGTCAAGGAACTGCAAGCCACGGTTGGTGTATTTCTTGGCGATAGAAATAACCAGACGTAAGTTCGCTTCAACCATCTCTTTCTTCGCACGGCGGGCTTTTGCTTCACCGATGGACATACGACGGTTGATATCTTTAACCTGCTCGATGGTCAGGCCGGTTTCTTCTTCAATCTGCTGCAGTTTCTGCAGGGCGCGATGCACTTCTTCAGAGACATCGTGCAGTTTTTCCGACCACGGCTTGTTCATCGCAATTGCCGCGTTGAACCAGGTATCGCTGGTTTCGTTGCCGGTAAACAGGGTAATGAAGTTTTTCTTCGGCATTTTGCACTGCTCAACGCAGAGCTTCATGATCAGACGTTCTTGCGTACGAACGCGGTCCATCATGACGCGCATGCTGTTGACCAGGTAGTCAAACTGCTTCGGCACCAGGCGGAACTGTTTAAATACTTCAGACAGTTTCAGGATCTCTTCCTGAGCAGCAGCGTGACTGCGACCTTTCGCTTTGATGGTGTCACGCGTTACAACGTACTGAGCGCGCAGTTCCGCAAATTTTTCGCGAGCCAGTTCCGGGTCGATGCTGTTGTCATCATCGGCGCTGTCGTCATCGCCATCTTCTTCGTCTTCATCTTCGTCATCGTCCAGATCTTCCTGGGAAAGCTCAGAACCGACGTGAGTGGCGGTAGGTGCCAGATCTTCTTCTGCGTTCGGGTCAACAAAGCCGGTGATCAGATCGGACAGACGCGCTTCTTCTGCTTCAACACGATCGTACTGTTCCAGCAGATAGGTGATCGCTTCCGGATATTCAGCAACGGAGCATTGAACCTGGTTGATCCCGTCTTCAATACGCTTAGCGATGTCAATTTCGCCTTCGCGGGTCAACAGTTCAACGGTGCCCATTTCACGCATGTACATGCGTACCGGGTCAGTCGTGCGCCCGATTTCAGATTCCACGCTGGAAAGCACCTGCGCGGCGGCTTCGGCAGCATCTTCGTCCGCGGTGTTTTCAGCCAGCATCAGATCATCGGCATCCGGTGCTTCTTCCATCACCTGAATGCCCATGTCGTTGATCATTTGGATGATGTCTTCGATCTGATCTGAATCGACGATATCTTCCGGCAGATGGTCATTGACCTCGGCATAGGTCAGATAGCCTTGCTCCTTACCACGGGTGACAAGAAGTTTCAGCTGTGACTGCGGGTTTTGCTCCATAAGACGGTATCCACACTTATTTCATGAGGTTGGTGTTGGGCGATTGACCCGATGTCCTTCAGCTGTTAACGCTGAAATCCAACGGTTGTTTACCGCCAACGATAATTACGAGGGCGTACTTATATATTTGCCGCTGCCTCTCAGTGCGGCTGTCGGGGGCTTCCCGATCGCTCTTCGGCACTTAAGCCGTTAAATCACTTTTTCGCCAGCTCCTGGTTTAATGTCCAGAGCTCCAGGCGTTCTTCGTTGCTTAAACCATGCGTGCGCTCACGAGCGATTAACTCTTCCTGGCGCAGTTCAAGCAGCGAATCAAACATATGGTTGAGTGAGTCGGTGAAGGTTTGCTCAGCAATATTCTTATCTGCTATATCGTCCCACATCGACAGTTTTTCAAGGGTGGCAGCATTATTTGTACCACGATAGTGCTCTAAAAGTTGCCCGGTGGTCAGACCTGGCTGGGAGAGACAAGTGTTGACCAGTTCTCTGAATAAGCCAAGTCCAGGGAGCTTATTTTCATCCAGATTCTCAAGCGGCGGGACCAACGTCGCTAATTCTGGATTTTGCACCAGCAACCCTATAAGTATACGCATGGTCGTGCGTTTTAGCTGCGGAACAGGGCGAGAAACGCCGCTCTCTGCCGCTTTTGGCATTAATCGTTCAAGCTGGCTGTCATCAAGTATGCCTAATTTGTTGCCTAATTCCTGACGAAGATATATTCGCAGCGTTTCGCCCGGCACTTGCGATATCAATGGCAGTGCCAGCGTACTCAAACGTGCGCGCCCGTCAGGGGTACTCAGATCAACTTGCGGCATCAGACTGTTAAACAGAAATGCGGAGAGTGGCATCGCCTGCTCCATCCGCGCTTCAAACGCTTCTTTACCTTCTTTTCGTACCAGCGTGTCAGGGTCTTCGCCATCAGGCAAAAACATAAAGCGTAGCTGACGACCGTCTGTCATGTAAGGCAGCGCCGTTTCCAGCGCTCGCCAGGCGGCATCGCGGCCTGCACGGTCGCCGTCATAACAGCAAATGACATTGTTGGTCGCGCGGAACAACAGTTGTATGTGATCGGCAGTGGTTGACGTACCTAACGACGCAACGGCGTAATTAATGCCGTATTGCGCCAGCGCCACCACGTCCATATAGCCTTCGACCACAAGCAGACGATTGGGTTCAGCGTTATCCTGCTGCGCTTCATAAAGACCGTAAAGCTGGCGGCCTTTATGGAAAATGTCCGTTTCCGGCGAGTTCAGGTATTTGGGGGTATCGTTGCCCAGCACGCGTCCGCCAAAACCAATCACCCGACCGCGTTTATCACGAATGGGGAACATCACCCGCTCGCGGAAACGGTCGTAACTGCGCCCCTGATCGTTAGTGACCAACATGCCCGCATCAATCAATGACTGGCGATTTTCTGGATTGCCGCCAAACCGCTTCAGGACGTTGTCCCAGCCAGGGGGGGCAAAACCAATCGCAAAGCGGGCGATAACCTCGTGGCTTAATCCGCGTTTTTCCAGATACTGGCGCGCAGACGTGGCAACAGGTTGCTGTAAAGATTGTTGGTAAAACGTATTCAGACCGTCCATCAACTGATAAAGCGTTTGTCGTTGATGGCGCTCGATCTGGCTGGGGCCGCTACCTGCTTCAAATGGCACTTCAAGATTGTGCATTGCTGCCAGCTCTTCGACCGTTTCGACGAACTCAAGCTTGTCGTAGTTCATCAGGAAGTCGATCGCGTTGCCGTGCGCGCCACATCCAAAGCAGTGGTAAAACTGTTTCTCACCGTTAACGGTGAATGATGGGGTTTTCTCGTTGTGGAATGGACAACACGCGTGGAAATTCTTGCCCTGCTTTTTCAGCTTCACACGGGCATCGATCAGATCGACGATGTCAGTGCGTGCCAGCAGATCATTAATGAATACGCGTGGGATTCGTCCAGCCATAGGCCCCGATTTTTAGCAATTCATAAACGAAAATAAGCCGCGCATTCCTTTCGGAAGCACGGCCTTACAACTACAACTCGGTCTGATCGGAGAGCAACGCTCTCGGGGAATTAGTACAGACGAGTGCGGCGTGCGTTTTCGCGAGCCAGTTTCTTCGCGTGACGTTTCACTGCAGAAGCTTTAGCGCGCTTACGTTCGGTAGTCGGTTTTTCATAGAACTCACGACGACGAACTTCCGCCAGAACACCTGCTTTTTCGCAGGAACGCTTGAAGCGACGCAGAGCTACGTCGAACGGCTCGTTTTCACGTACTTTAATTACCGGCATGTGCCTCTCACCTTTGATTAATTCGGTTTGCCGCTGGCATCAACGCCAGCTTATTTCAAAATGGTGCGGAATTTTACTGCAATTGCTGCTGCTTTGTAAAGCACCGCGGCCTTTTTTGAAAGGGACTTTTATAAGGGTGAGGAGTATACACGAGGCTTTCTCCAGGGGCGAACAAAGTTTTACATCAACCCGCATTGGTCCTACACTGCGCGGTAATAAAGCGAGGTAAAACAAGTCATGCGTGTACTGGGTATTGAAACTTCCTGCGATGAAACCGGCATCGCCATTTACGACGATGAAAAAGGTTTGTTAGCCAACCAATTGTATAGTCAGGTGAAATTGCACGCTGACTACGGCGGCGTCGTGCCTGAACTGGCCTCCCGCGATCACGTGCGTAAAACCGTACCGTTGATCCAGGAGGCGCTGAAAGAGTCTGGTTTAACGGCAAAAGACATTGATGCTGTGGCCTATACCGCAGGCCCAGGATTAGTCGGCGCACTGCTGGTTGGCGCGACCGTGGGGCGTTCTCTGGCGTTTGCCTGGGACGTTCCGGCAATCCCGGTACACCATATGGAAGGGCATCTGTTAGCGCCGATGCTGGAAGATAACCCACCGGCATTTCCGTTTGTGGCGCTGCTGGTTTCCGGCGGTCATACGCAGTTAATCAGCGTGACTGGCATTGGTCAGTACGAGCTGCTTGGCGAGTCTATCGATGATGCTGCTGGTGAAGCGTTTGATAAAACCGCGAAGCTGCTGGGGCTGGATTATCCTGGCGGGCCATTACTGTCGAAAATGGCGGCTCAGGGTACTGCCGGGCGCTTTGTCTTCCCGCGCCCGATGACCGACCGTCCGGGGCTGGATTTCAGCTTTTCTGGTCTGAAAACCTTCGCGGCGAACACGATTCGTGACAACGGCACCGACGACCAGACGCGTGCTGATATCGCCCGCGCCTTTGAAGATGCGGTGGTCGATACGTTGATGATTAAGTGTAAGCGAGCACTGGATCAGACGGGCTTTAAGCGACTGGTAATGGCAGGCGGCGTGAGTGCTAACCGCACGTTACGGGCGAAGCTGGCTGAAATGATGAAAAAACGCCGTGGCGAAGTGTTCTACGCGCGTCCGGAATTTTGTACTGATAACGGCGCGATGATCGCCTATGCCGGAATGGTGCGGTTTAAAGCAGGCGCGACGGCGGATCTCGGCGTTAGCGTGCGTCCGCGCTGGCCGCTGGCAGAGTTACCGGCCGCGTAAAACTATTAGGTGCCGGAGAGTCACTTCCGGCACCGTCCTCACTTAAAGCAACACCACGGGCATCCACAGTAAGCCGGTAATCACCAGCAATACGAGGAATATCAGCCCAAAAATTGCCCCCAGTCGCCAGTAATCCACCGTTGGCAGATAACCACTACCGTAGTAAATCGGGCTGGGTCCGGTGGCGTATGGCGTAAGAATGCTCCCCAGACCAATTGCCGCGCCAACCATCAGGCAGAATACCGGCAGCGGGATTTCCGGCATCGCCAGCGCGGCGGCAATCATCATCGGCGCGAGAGCGGAGGTATACGCCGTGGCGCTGGCGAAAAAGTAGCGCAGTAGATAAAACACCACAATCAACGCCACCATCACTATCGTTGGCGAATAACCGCTTAAGCTGCCTGCTAACAGTTTGCCAAACCAGCTAATAAAACCGGTGTTGTTGAGTCCGGTAGCGAGGGTGATAAGCGAGGCCAGCCAGAAGAAAACGTTCCACGCGGCTTTATTACTGACAATGTCGTCCCAACTGATAATGCGCAGAAGCAGCATCAGCGCCACCACGCTGTAACCGACCATCGCGGCATCGATATAATCACCGCCGAAAATCCACAGCACCAGCGCGCCTACCATCAGCCCCAGCATCCGTTTTTCACGCGAACAGAGCGGGCCCATTGCCTGCAGTTCCGTCTCTGCCCAGCGCGGCACCTGATCACCAGACTTCAGTACCGGCGGGTACAGCACGTAAGCCAGCCAGGGAACCAGCAGAACCAGTAAAATACTGAGCGGCAACATCCCGAGGAACCAGTCGCCCCAACTCAGTGTGGCGTGAGATGCGCTTTTCATCAGGCCAATTAACAGCAAGTTAGGTGCCATCGCCGTCAGGAAAATGGCGCTGGTCACGCAGTCGGCAACAATCCCCATCCACATGATGTACGAGCCAATGCTGCGCGAACTGCTGTCGTTTGGTTGTGATTGATAGAGCGGTGGCAGGTTACGGATGATGGGATAGATAATCCCCGCACCACGCGCCGAGTTGGACGGTGTTACAGGTGCCAGGATAAGCTCGGAGAACATCACCGCATAGCCGAGAAACAGCGTGCGATGCCCCATCTTTTTCACCAGAATCAGCGCGATACGTCGCCCCAGCCCGGTTTTTTCATAGCCTGTGCCAAACATAAAGGCGGCGAAAATCAGCCAGATAACCGAATTAGAAAAACCAGAAACCGCCCAGGAGAGGGATTTGGCGGTGAACTTAAAACCTGGCTGGGCGAGCTGCTCCGGGCTGAACAGCAGCCAGGGAGAGAGAATGGCGATAATGGAGATACCCACCATCGCCACCACGGCACCCGGCACGGGTTCGAGGATCAGTCCAACGATCACGCCAGTAAAAACAGCAAAGTAGAGCCAGGTATGACTCTCCAGCCCTGCGGGAACCGGAATTAGAGCAATAATGGCGATGACCGCCAGCGGCGCAAGGTATCGCCACCATTCAGTGGAAGGTTTCATCGTGTTATGCCTGCGAAAAAGGAGAGGGGCGAGCCTCTCCGGGAGGGTTATTTGATGTAATGGACGTGCTCGCAGATCTCTTCCACGATGGGATCGCGGCGTTCGGCGAACAGCTTTTTGTTTTCGGCTATCAGGTTGTTGCCGTGGGTATCAATAGAGACAATCAGCGGGCCGAACTCTTTGACCCGGCAGACCCACAGTGACTCCGGCATCCCGAGTTCTGTCCAGTGCACTTCTTCAATCTCTTCCACCTGGGTTGCCGCCAGTACTGCGCAGCCTGCCGGGAAAATCACATGTAGCGCCTTGAATTTCTGGCAGCCTTCTTCGGTCAGCGGCCCCATTCCGCCTTTGCCGACCACCAGTTTCACGCCGGTCTGTTCGATAAATTCACATTCAAAACTTTCCATACGCATACTGGTTGTCGGGCCGACGGATACCATCTCCCATTTGTCGCCGTTTTTGCGCACGATGGGGCCAGCGTGGAAAATCGCTTTGCCGTTGAGATCGTAAGGGATCGGACGTTTGAGTTCGATCAAGCGACGGTGACAAACGTCACGGCAGGTCACCAGCGTACCGGTCAGGTAGATCACATCGCCGACGCGAATATCTTGCAGATCTTCAGCTTTGATCGGGGTTGTCAGGATCTTTTTCATAACGCGCTCCGGGTGTGAGACAGATTTTCAAAGGTGAGATCGGCATGAACCAGCAGTGTGCCGCGACGATGCGCCCAGCAGCCTGTAGAAACAGCAACGCCGATGGTTGACGGATGGCGGGCGGCAGATTCGATATGTACGCCCATCACTGAACTGTTGCCAGTCAGCCCTTGTGGACCAATCCCCAGACGGTTGAGTCCTTCTTCCAGGCGTAGCTCCAGCTCTGCCGCTTTCGGATTGGGGTGGCGGCTGCCAATCGGGCGCAAAATGGCTTTACGCGAGAGCACGGCGGCGGTTTCCACCGAGGTAGCGATGCCAACGCCCACAAGTACCGGCGGACAGGCGTTTACGGCGAGGGTGGAGATATTTTCGAAGACGAATTTCACTACGCCTTCGTAGCCTTCTGACGGCATTAACACTTTCGAGCGGCCTGGTAGCGTGCAGCCGCCGCCTGCCATGTAAACTTCGATTTCCGCATCGTCATTGTCGGGGATGATGTCCCAGGTGACCCACGGTACACCGCTGCCGGTATTTTTGCCGGTGTTTACTTCGTCAAAAATTTCTACCGCATTGTGACGCAGTGGCGCTTTGACGGTTGCCTCTTCCACGGCTTGTTTGAGTATGCTTTGCAGCTCGCCAAGCAGTGGGAAACGGGAACCGACCTTAACAAAAAACATGATTTCGCCGGTGTCCTGACAGGCAGGACGATTCAGGTCGATCGCTTTTTGCATGTTATCGAACATCGTGTGGTAGATGATTTTCCCCATCGACGATGTTTCGGCATCCTTTAGCTGTTTTAGTTTGTCCACCACGTCATCGGGCATTCGGGTAGAAATCATGGCGGTAAAGTTAGCGACAATCTCCGTCAACTTATTCACTGCCTGTTGCTTATTACTTTCGCTCATCATGGCAACTCCAGTTTATGTATTTGTCTGGAAAAATTCACCGCCACAAACTACCACTAAAAATGTGGTTTTATATTTTTTGCTGCCGTGAATATGTAATTCACAGTTCGTGAATCAACGCGAAAATAAGAATGAATATTGCGCCAGAGCAGGGAATGGCAATGTTTTACGAAATACACTGCGCTTATCACAACTGCGGATAATTAACGATGCTGAATAGCTGGCCTTTAGCCAAAGATTTGCAGGTACTGGTAGAAATCGTCCACAGCGGGAGTTTTAGCGCCGCAGCGGCGACGCTTGGGCAGACGCCTGCATTTGTCACCAAGCGGATCCAAATCCTTGAAAATACGCTGGCAACAACGCTGCTGAACCGCTCCGCTCGCGGCGTGGCGCTGACTGAAAGTGGCCAACGTTGTTACGAGCATGCGCTGGAAATCCTCACCCAATATCAGCGACTGGTCGATGACGTCACGCAAATCAAAACGCGCCCGGAGGGGATGATTCGTATTGGTTGCAGTTTTGGTTTTGGGCGCAGCCATATTGCGCCAGCCATTACCGAACTGATGCGCAATTATCCTGAGTTACAGGTGCATTTTGAATTGTTCGATCGGCAAATTGATTTAGTGCAGGATAATATTGATCTGGATATTCGTATTAATGACGAAATTCCTGATTATTATATTGCGCATCTGTTAACGAAAAATAAAAGAATATTATGCGCAGCACCTGAGTATCTGCAAAAATATCCGCAGCCACAATCCTTACAGGAATTAAGTCGTCATGATTGTCTGGTGACCAAAGAGCGCGATATGACCCACGGAATATGGGAGTTGGGGAACGGTCAGGAGAAAAAATCGGTGAAGGTAAGCGGGCATCTTTCCTCCAATAGCGGCGAGATAGTGTTGCAATGGGCGCTGGAGGGCAAAGGGATTATGTTGCGTTCCGAGTGGGATGTGTTGCCGTTTCTGGAGAGTGGCAAACTGGTGCGAGTATTGCCGGAGTATGCACAAAGCGCCAATATCTGGGCTGTTTACCGGGAGCCGCTCTATCGCAGCATGAAATTACGTGTCTGCGTGGAATTTCTGGCGGCATGGTGCCAGCAACGGCTGGGCAAGCCCGACGAAGGCTATCAGGTCATGTAAATCCACCAGAAATCACTCGGGATCCTTTTCGCGCTTTCTTTTGAATTTCGTCCAGATTTTTGTCTCCTGACGACGCCACAGACGCTGGATGTTGTCATGATGACGCAGCAGGATCAGGCAAGAGAGCATCGAAACCGGGAAGGTGAATTGTGGCTTAAACCACCAGACATAAAACGGAGCAATCAGTGCACTGACAATCGCTCCCAGCGACGAATATCCGCTCAATAGCACGGTCAGTAACCAGGTTCCCGCCATTACTCCGGTGAGATCCCAGCCAATTGGTGCGATGGCACCAAAAGCGGTAGCAACGCCTTTTCCTCCTTTAAAACCGAAGAAAACGGGCCAGATGTGTCCAAGACAGGCGGCGATGGCAATTAAGCCTAGCCAGAAGGGGCTGACACCTAATTCATACGCGCCCCAGACAGGCAACATTCCTTTCAGAACGTCGAAAATCAGTACTGCTACGGCTGCTCCCTTGCCACCGATACGTAACACATTGGTTGCGCCTGGATTGCCGGAGCCGCTGGTTCGCGGATCGGGCAACCCACACAAGCGGCAAACCAGAATGGCACTGGAAATGGAGCCGCAGAGGTACGCGATGAGGATCATTCCAGGCGCGATTGCACTCATAAGCTGTTCCGTTTTGAAAATTCGTGTTCAACGATGAATCTGTGGATAATACGCACATTTCGCCGGAAGTGGTATCCGGTTAGCCAAAAAGCAGGCAGGACGTGATGGATATTGTATTTATAGAGCAACTTTCGGTAATCACCACTATTGGTGTTTACGACTGGGAACAGACCATCGAACAGAAGTTAGTGTTCGATATCGAAATGGCGTGGGATAACCGTAAAGCGGCGAAAAGTGATGATGTGGCGGATTGCCTCAGTTACGCTGACATTGCAGAAACGGTGGTCAGCCACGTCGAGGGGGCGCGTTTTGCGCTGGTGGAACGCGTGGCTGAAGAGGTGGCGGAGCTGCTGTTAGCACGCTTCAACTCGCCGTGGGTGCGCATCAAACTTAGCAAGCCAGGTGCGGTGGCGCGAGCGGCGAATGTCGGCGTCATCATTGAGCGTGGCAATAATCTGAAAGAAAATAATTAATTTTACAGCTGTTAAACCAAACGGTTATAACCTGGTCATACTGCAGTAGTTCGGACAAGCGGTACATTTTAATAATTTAGGGGTTTATTGATGAGCGATATGCACTCGCTGCTGATAGCGGCAATATTGGGTGTGGTCGAAGGATTGACAGAATTTCTGCCGGTATCCAGCACGGGCCATATGATTATTGTCGGTCACTTGTTGGGGTTTGAGGGCGACACGGCGAAAACCTTTGAAGTCGTGATCCAGTTAGGATCAATTCTGGCAGTGGTTGTCATGTTCTGGCGACGTCTGTTTGGCCTTATTGGTATTCACTTTGGTCGCCCGTTGCAGCACGAAGGAGAAAGCAAAGGCCGTTTAACGCTGATCCACATTTTGCTGGGGATGATTCCGGCGGTGGTACTGGGGCTGTTGTTCCACGACACGATTAAATCATTGTTTAACCCGATAAATGTGATGTATGCACTGGTCGTTGGCGGTCTGTTGCTGATTGCCGCTGAATGCCTGAAGCCGAAAGAGCCGCGTGCGCCGGGTCTTGATGATATGACCTATCGTCAGGCGTTTATGATTGGCTGTTTCCAGTGTCTGGCGCTGTGGCCGGGTTTCTCTCGCTCCGGGGCGACCATTTCAGGTGGGATGCTGATGGGCGTGAGCCGTTACGCTGCTTCCGAGTTCTCGTTCCTGCTGGCGGTGCCGATGATGATGGGCGCAACGGCGCTCGATCTCTACAAAAGCTGGGGCTTCCTGACTACCGGCGATATCCCGATGTTTGCCGTTGGGTTTATCACCGCTTTTGTGGTGGCGCTGATAGCGATTAAAACCTTCCTGCAATTGATTAAGCGCATTTCGTTTATCCCTTTCGCCATTTATCGCTTTATTGTGGCGGCTGCGGTGTATGTCGTGTTCTTTTGATTGAGGAATAGTGTCGGATATGACGCTTGTGCGTCTTATCCGACCTGGCCGGTGTTTGCAATAAATTGAAATTCAAGTGCTTAATCAGGCTTTGGACAACGTTGTTCCTTCCAGCTGGCTACCGCCGCAATCCGCCGTCGGGTCAGCTCCTCGCGAATCTCCACACCTTTAAATCCCGCTTCAACGACGGCTTTTGTCGGCACTGACTGTGCCACTTCCCAGGCTTCGCGCAACCAGCGGCCTTGCGGGTAGTCGGCTGATTCAAAACCGGTTCTGCCGCGCACATCAGCCTCGCTGGTCAGCGCCAGTTGCTCGACACGCTGCGGTTTACGCCAGGCGTCGATGGAATCAAATAGTTTGACGATGGTTTTTGGGTTCAGCATTGGGAAGGTGTGGATGAGATCGTGAAACTCAGCCACCAGTCTGGCTAAATCGCGAATTTCATTTGGCACGCGCAGACGCTGGCATAGTTGTTCCACTAACTTCACACCCGCCGGGCCATGACCATGATGACGCGGCCAAAGTTCTGGTGGCGTCAGTCCTTTACCGAGATCGTGGCATAACGTTGCGAAACGGACATCGACCTGCGGACTCAGCATCGCCGCCATTGAGAGCGTCATTAAGGTATGAATACCCGTGTCGATTTCCGGATGCCACCTGGCAGGGGCCGGAACGCCAAACAGGGCGTCAATTTCCGGGAATAAAACGCGCAGTGCGCCGCAATCGCGCAGTACCTGGAAGAACACCTGGGGATTGCGGGTAGTGAGGGCGCTTTCCGTCTCTTTCCATACCCGTTCAGGCGTCAGGTGTTCCAGTTCACCCGCGTGGGTCATCTCGCGCATCAGCGCCAGAGTTTCATCGGCAATACGAAAACCGAGGTGGGCATAACGCGCAGCAAAACGCGCTACGCGCAACACGCGTAACGGATCTTCGCCAAAAGCGGGGGAAACATGGCGCAACAGACGATTTTGCAGATCGCCCAGACCGTTGTACGGGTCGATAATCTCGCCGTTATCGTCCTGGGCCAGCGCATTAATGGTCAGATCGCGACGCTTAAGATCATCTTCCAGCGTGACATCCGGTGCGGCATAGCAGGTAAAACCGGTGTAACCGGAACCGGATTTCCGTTCGGTACGTGCCAGTGCATACTCTTCATGCGTTTGCGGATGCAGAAACACAGGAAAATCGCGGCCTACCTGCTGGTAGCCCGCGTCGAGCATCTCCTGTGGCGTACTGCCGACCACCACCCAATCTCTGTCTTTGACCGGTAGCCCTAACAATGCATCCCGAACAGCACCACCGACCAGATAAATCTTCACGCCATCATCCCTTCGTCAAATACACAATTCCTAATAATAAGACAGTGCAACGAAGAAGGCGATTTAGTTCATCCAGCGATCTTTGCGTTTGCGGCTTGGGATCAGGTGCGGCAGTACCAGACCGAGCAGCAAGCCAAGCCCCAGCACGCCGCCGCCATACATAAACCATTGCATGATGATGGTGCGCTGTTTGTCATCCAGCTGTACGCTGGCGGCATCGACCTTTTTCTGCGCGACAATCAGCTCGTTTTTCAGTTTCTGATTTTCTTCTTTTAACCCGTTGATCACGCTGTCGCTCTGCGCCACTTTTTGCTGCATTTCTGCGGTGCGCTGATTCCAGGTGTTATCGATATTGGTGAGTTTATCGGTCAGGGTTTTGACCTGATTTTCCAGATCTGGCACACGGGAGCGCAGGCTTGGCTCAGTGCTAAGTTGTTTCAACGGGATCCAGGCGGTACGGCCAGAGCTGTCTTTCACCTGGGCATAATTGGTGTTGGCGTCAGTTTGTAATAAGGTCACTTCCTCGCCGGCGTTAACCGTGCCTACGAGGCGATAATGATCTCCCGGACCGCTACGGACCCAGGTATTCAGTTCGTCAGAAACATAGCGCGTTTCTTCAGCGTGTGAGACGGCAGTCGCGCTAAGTGCGAGTAAAGTTAATCCGATCAGGCGTAATTTTGGCATCAGGCTGTCGTTATTGTCATGGAAAGTGGAACGATAGTAGTGGCATCAGTGTCGCTACGCAAAGCATTCGACATCAATCGGAATCCTCTGTGTCAGGTCTTGCCACTGCTTCAAACTTTTACGCCCGTCAAATTGCCCGTTGCATGGCAATTTGGCGCAAAATACTATCTACTGACAAAAAAGATCGCATTAAGTTCGCCGTTCATCGTCACTTATGTGACATAACCGATAAGTAAAGGCTATGGCTCAGGAAATCGAATTAAAGTTTATTGTTAATCACAGTGCCGTTGAGGCGTTGCGTGACCATCTCAATACGCTGGGCGGCGAGCACCATGACCCCGTGCAGTTGCTGAATATTTACTACGAAACGCCGGATAACTGGCTGCGTGGGCACGACATGGGCTTGCGTATTCGTGGCGAAAACGGTCGCTATGAGATGACCATGAAAGTTGCAGGAAGAGTGACAGGCGGCTTACACCAGCGCCCGGAATATAACGTGGCGTTGAGCGAACCGATGCTCGACCTGGCGCAGTTACCGACGGAAGTCTGGCCGAACGGCGAATTGCCTACCGATCTCGCTTCCCGCGTGCAGCCGCTGTTTAGCACCGATTTTTATCGCGAAAAGTGGCTGGTAGAGGTTGATGGTAGCCAAATTGAAATCGCCCTCGACCAAGGGGAAGTGAAAGCGGGTGAATTTGCTGAACCTATCTGCGAGCTGGAACTGGAACTGCTTAGCGGCGACACGCGCGCGGTGCTGAAACTGGCGAACCAACTGGTATCGCAAACCGGATTACGCCAGGGCAGCCTGAGCAAAGCGGCGCGTGGCTATCATCTGGCGCAGGGCAATCCGGCGCGTGAAATCAAACCGACCACCATTTTACATGTTGCGGCAAAAGCGGATGTCGAGCAGGGGCTGGAAGCGGCGCTCGAGCTGGCGTTAGCGCAATGGCAGTATCATGAAGAGCTGTGGGTACGCGGCAACGATGCGGCGAAAGAGCAGGTGCTGGCAGCCATTGGCCTGGTCCGTCATACGCTGATGCTGTTCGGTGGCATTGTGCCGCGTAAAGCGAGCACTCACTTACGTGATTTGCTGACCCAATGCGAAGCGACCATCGCTTCAGTGGTTTCTGCCGTGACGGCGGTCTATTCTACCGAAACGGCAATGGCGAAGCTGGCGTTGACCGAATGGCTGGTAAGCAAAGCCTGGCAGCCGTTTTTAGATGCCAAAGCGCAGAGTAAAATGAGCGATTCCTTCAAACGCTTTGCCGATATCCATCTTTCCCGCCATGCCGCTGAACTGAAAAGCGTTTTCTGCCAGCCGTTAGGCGATCGCTACCGTGACCAGTTGCCACGTCTGACGCGTGATATTGACTCAATACTGTTGCTGGCGGGTTACTATGATCCTGTCGTGGCTCAAGCCTGGCTGGAGAACTGGCAGGGGCTGCGTCACGCTATTGTGACCGGGCAACGCATTGAAATTGAACATTTCCGTAATGAGGCAAACAATCAGGAACCGTTCTGGTTGCACAGCGGAAAACGTTAATCAGGCAAGGATAAAATCGCTTATGAAGCCGCTCTCTTCACCGTTACAGCAGTACTGGCAGACCGTTGTTGAGCGGCTGCCAGAGCCTTTAGCCGACGAATCACTTAGCGCACAGGCGAAGTCGGTACTTACTTTCAGTGATTTTGTGCAGGACAGCGTGATTGCGCATCCAGAGTGGCTGACGGAACTGGAAAGCCAACCGCCGCAGGCCGACGAATGGCAGCATTACTCTGCATGGTGGCAGGAGGCGCTCAGTAATGTGAGTGACGAAGCCGGGTTAATGCGCGAGCTGCGGCTATTCCGGCGGCGCATTATGGTGCGCATCGCCTGGGCGCAAACGTTGGCACTGGTTACTGAAGAGAGCATATTGCTGCAGCTCAGCCATCTGGCGGAGACGCTGATTGTTGCGGCGCGTGACTGGCTGTATGACGCCTGCTGCCGCGAGTGGGGAACGCCGTGCAATGCGCAGGGCGAAGCGCAACCGCTGCTGATTTTAGGCATGGGTAAGCTGGGCGGAGGGGAACTGAATTTCTCCTCAGATATCGATCTGATTTTTGCCTGGCCGGAACATGGTTGTACGCAGGGCGGACGCCGGGAACTGGATAACGCCCAGTTTTTTACCCGCATGGGGCAGCGGCTGATTAAAGTGCTGGATCAACCAACGCAGGATGGCTTCGTCTATCGCGTGGATATGCGACTGCGTCCGTTTGGCGAAAGTGGCCCGCTGGTGCTGAGCTTTGCGGCACTGGAAGATTATTACCAGGAGCAGGGGCGCGACTGGGAGCGTTACGCGATGGTCAAGGCGCGGATTATGGGCGATAGCGAAGGCGTCTATGCTAACGAGTTGCGTGCGATGCTGCGCCCGTTTGTTTTCCGTCGTTACATCGATTTCAGCGTGATTCAGTCGCTGCGCAACATGAAAGGGATGATTGCCCGTGAAGTGCGTCGGCGCGGTTTGACCGACAACATCAAACTTGGCGCGGGTGGCATTCGTGAAATTGAATTTATCGTCCAGGTATTCCAGCTCATTCGCGGCGGGCGCGAACCGTCGCTGCAATCGCGCTCTTTACTGCCAACGCTCAGCGCCATTGCCGAGCTGCATCTGCTTTCTGAAAACGATGCTGAACAATTGCGAGTGGCGTATCTGTTCCTGCGGCGTCTGGAAAACCTGCTGCAAAGCATTAACGACGAACAAACCCAGACGCTTCCTTCTGATGAGCTTAACCGTGCGCGGCTGGCGTGGGCGATGGACTTTGCTGACTGGCAGCAACTGACTGGGGCGCTGATCGGACATATGACCAATGTGCGCCGGGTGTTTAATGAATTGATTGGCGACGACGAAAGTGAAACTCAGGAAGAGTCGCTGTCGGAACAGTGGCGTGAGCTGTGGCAGGACGCGTTGCAGGAAGATGACACTACACCAGTGCTGGCGCATCTTAGCGAGGACGATCGCAAACAGGTGCTGACGCTGATTGCCGATTTCCGCAAAGAGCTGGATAAGCGCACAATCGGGCCACGCGGACGTCAGGTGCTCGACCATCTGATGCCACATCTGCTAAGAGATGTCTGTACACGTGAAGACGCTGCTGTAACGCTGTCGCGCATTACGGCCTTGCTGGTGGGGATTGTTACCCGCACCACCTATTTAGAATTGCTCAGTGAATTTCCTGCGGCGCTTAAGCATTTGATTTCTCTGTGTGCCGCATCGCCGATGATTGCCAGCCAGCTGGCGCGCTATCCGTTATTGCTGGATGAACTGCTCGATCCAAACACTCTCTACCAGCCGACGGCGACCGATGCCTACCGTGATGAACTGCGCCAGTATTTGCTGCGCGTGCCGGAAGATGACGAAGAACAACAGCTTGAGGCGCTGCGTCAGTTCAAACAGGCGCAACTGTTACGCATTGCGGCAGCGGATATCGCCGGTACGCTACCGGTAATGAAAGTGAGCGATCACTTAACCTGGCTGGCGGAAGCTATGATAGATGCCGTCGTTCAGCAGGCGTGGGTTCAAATGGTTGCCCGCTACGGTAAACCGAATCACCTGAACGAGCGCGAAGGGCGTGGTTTTGCGGTGGTCGGCTACGGCAAGCTGGGCGGCTGGGAGTTAGGCTACAGTTCCGATCTTGACCTGATCTTCCTCCATGATTGCCCAATGGATGCGATGACTGACGGCGAGCGGGAAATCGACGGGCGACAGTTTTATCTGCGTCTGGCGCAACGCATTATGCATCTGTTCAGTACGCGAACCTCTTCCGGCATTTTGTATGAAGTGGATGCTCGACTGCGTCCATCCGGGGCGGCGGGAATGCTGGTGACATCCGCAGAAGCATTTGCTGATTATCAGAAAAACGAGGCCTGGACGTGGGAACATCAGGCGCTGGTGCGTGCGCGTGTAGTGTACGGCGATCCGCAGCTCACCGCGCACTTTGACGCGGTGCGTCGCGAGATTATGACGCTGCCGCGAGAAGGTAAAACTCTGCAAACGGAAGTGCGGGAAATGCGCGAGAAAATGCGCGCTCATCTCGGTAATAAACATCGCGATCGCTTTGATATCAAAGCCGATGAAGGCGGAATTACCGATATCGAATTTATTACCCAATATCTGGTGTTGCGCTACGCTCATGAAAAACCGAAGTTAACGCGCTGGTCAGACAACGTACGTATTCTGGAACTGCTGGCGCAAAACGACATTATGGAAGAGCAGGAAGCGATGGCGCTGACCCGTGCTTACACTACGCTGCGCGATGAACTTCATCATCTGGCATTACAGGAATTGCCGGGCCATGTGCCGGAGGATTGCTTCACCGCAGAGCGTGAACAGGTGCGGGTAAGCTGGCAGAAGTGGCTGGTGGAAGAATGAAGTATGGTATTATCGCGCGCAAATTTTGAATCTCTCAGGAGACAGGAATGAAAGTAACGCTGCCAGAGTTTGAACGTGCAGGAGTGATGGTGGTTGGTGATGTGATGCTGGATCGTTACTGGTACGGTCCCACCAGCCGTATCTCGCCGGAAGCGCCGGTGCCCGTGGTTAAAGTGAATACCATCGAAGAACGTCCGGGCGGCGCGGCTAACGTGGCGATGAATATCGCTTCTCTCGGTGCTAATGCACGCCTGGTCGGGTTGACGGGCATTGACGATGCAGCGCGCGCGCTGAGTAAATCTCTGGCCGACGTCAACGTCAAATGCGACTTCGTTTCTGTACCGACGCATCCGACTATCACCAAATTACGGGTGCTTTCCCGCAACCAACAGCTGATTCGTCTGGATTTTGAAGAAGGTTTCGAAGGTGTTGATCCGCAACCGCTGCACGAACGGATTAATCAGGCGCTGAGTTCGATTGGCGCGCTGGTGCTTTCTGACTACGCCAAAGGTGCGCTGGCAAGCGTACAGCAGATGATCCAACTGGCGCGTAAAGCGGGTGTTCCGGTGCTGATTGATCCAAAAGGTACCGATTTTGAGCGCTACCGCGGCGCTACGCTGTTAACGCCGAATCTCTCGGAATTTGAAGCTGTTGTCGGTAAATGTAAGACCGAAGAAGAGATTGTTGAGCGCGGCATGAAACTAATTGCCGATTACGAACTCTCGGCTCTGTTAGTGACCCGTTCCGAACAGGGTATGTCGCTGCTGCAACCGGGTAAAGCGCCGCTGCATATGCCAACCCAGGCGCAGGAAGTGTATGACGTTACCGGTGCGGGCGACACGGTGATTGGCGTCCTGGCGGCAACGCTGGCAGCGGGTAATTCGCTGGAAGAAGCCTGCTTCTTTGCCAATGCGGCGGCTGGTGTGGTGGTCGGCAAACTGGGGACATCCACGGTTTCGCCGATCGAGCTGGAAAACGCAGTACGTGGACGTGCAGATACCGGCTTTGGCGTGATGACCGAAGAGGAACTGAAGCTTGCTGTAGCGGCAGCGCGTAAACGCGGTGAAAAAGTGGTGATGACCAATGGCGTCTTTGACATCCTGCACGCCGGACACGTCTCTTATCTGGCAAATGCCCGCAAACTGGGTGACCGTTTGATTGTCGCCGTCAACAGCGATGCCTCCACCAAACGGCTGAAAGGGGATTCCCGCCCCGTTAACCCGCTTGAACAGCGTATGATTGTGCTGGGCGCACTGGAAGCGGTCGACTGGGTGGTGTCGTTTGAAGAAGACACGCCGCAGCGCTTGATCGCCGGGATCCTGCCAGACCTGCTGGTGAAAGGCGGCGATTATAAACCAGAAGAGATTGCCGGGAGTAAAGAAGTCTGGGCCAATGGTGGCGAAGTGCTGGTGCTCAACTTTGAAGACGGTTGCTCGACCACTAACATTATCAAGAAGATCCAACAGGATAAAAAAGGCTAACCGGAAAGCGCTTCACAGTTCTCGCGTTGTGCCGGATAGACCTATTGACGCTGTTGTTTTTTCAACCTAAAGTAAAGGAACAAGGGTAAGGGAGGATTTCTCCCCCCTCTGATGAGTTGTTAGTAAGTCGGGAAACTTAACAGTAACAACACAACCAGTATGATGACGAACTTCATCATAACCCTTTCCTTCTATAAGGCCCCTTCCTCGGGAGGGGCTTTCCCGTTTCAGCCCCTTGCTGACTCCCCGATTGTTGATGAGCGCCAGACCCCGCGCAATGCTTTCTCTTATGCAGTTTTCTCTTCCCCGAGTCGGCTCGCAAAACGCTGTAACAACCTGATCATTTGTACTTTTTAGCAGAACGCAGATATAAAAAATCCCCGGCTTTTTGGGCCAGGGATATGTGTTAATGAAACCTTCTTGACGCTGTTGTTTTTTCAACCTAAAGTAAAGGAACAAGGGTGAGGGAGGATTTCTCCCCCCTCTGATTGGCTGTTAATAAGTGGCGAAACTTACAAGTAACAACACAATCAGTATGATGACGAGCTTCATCATAACCCTTTCCTTCTGTAAGGCCCCTTCCTCGGGAGGGGCTTTCCCGTTTCAGCCCTTTGCTGACTCCCCGATTGTTGATGAGCGCCGGACCCCGCGCAACGCTTTCCCTGAGGCAGTTTTGCCTTCCCCGAGCGGTCACGCAAAACGTTGCAACGACCTGATCATTTGCAGTTTTTAGCGGAACGCAGATATAAAAAATCCCCGGCTTTTTGTGCCAGGGATGTTCATAGCTGAAAATTTATTCTACGTTTTCGGCGACGGGAGTTGTTGAGGTTAAGGGTGAAGTCAATGCAGCCAGTGAGCCGCCTGAAACGCCAATTTCATTGAGCAAGGAGTCAATCAGCGGTGCCTGTGTGCGGTAAGAAAGGGCGGCAGACAATGCCTGTTCTGCCAGGTTTCCGCCACTAACGCTGCCTGATGCCGCATCCCCCGCAGCACCACCTCGGTTTAATCCATCGACCTGAATAATCTTAATGCCGTCAATGGACTTCATCGGCTCAACGGATTTCTCTATTACTGCAGGTAACGACTGTAATAGCGCCAGTTTGAATTTAAGGCTGGTTTGCTCGTCAGAAAGTACGTTGATAGCGTCGTTCAGCGCACGTTGCGCTTCTGCTTCCGCCAGGCCTTTTTTGCGTGTTGCTTCGGCTAACTCAACGATCGCCGCCGCCTGCATCTCTGCGGCTTCTTTCTCTGCTTTCGCCCGCACGGTCAGTTCAACCGCTTTGGTTTCTGCATCCTGCGCGGCAGCGATTAGGGCAACTTGTTTAGCACGATCGGCTTCTGCGGTCTGGCGAGTGGTTTCTACGTTTTGCTGGGCGCTTACCGCTTCTGCAAGTGCAAGGTTGGCACGCGCTTCCGCTTGTGACTGCTGTTCCGATTTGGCGGCAATAGCGATCGATTTCGTCTGGTTGGCGATTTCGGTGACCTGCTGTTGTTCGATCTCTTTAATGCGAACTTCACGTTCAGCTTCAACTTTTCTTGAGCGGACGGCCTGTTCGCGGTCGATTTCTGTTTCCTGAATCTGTCGTTCAGCCAGAATTCGCGTCTGCTCTGCTTCACGACGACGTTCAGCTTCAAAAGCCGCAATTTTCGCATTCTGCTCAGCGGTACGGGTTTTAACCTGCTGCTCCTGCTCAAGCGTCATAAACGCTTCTTGTTGTTCAATCTCCAACTTGCGCGAAAGTGCATCACGGTTTTTCTCACGCACCGCAACTTCTACATCCTGTTCAACTTCGTTACGTTCGCGACGACGGCGCTCCGTCTCCTGCGTCAGCTTGGTTAAACCTTCGGCGTCAAAGGCGTTGTTAGGATTGAAATGTTCTTTCGACGTCTGGTTAAAGTTGGTAAGTGAAACGCTTTCCAGTTCCAGGCCGTTTTTCGACAGATCTTCAGCAACGGTATTTTGTACGCCCTGCACGAAGTTCTCGCGGGTATCCTGTAACTCATGCATGGTCATTTGCGCAGCTGTTGCACGGAGGGCATCGACAAATTTATCTTCAACCAACATACGTAAGTCTTCAGGCGACAGGGTGCGTTGCCCCAGCGTCTGGGCAGCGGTGGCGATCCCTTCTACTGAAGGTTTTACCCGCACAAAGAAAGCGACAACGACATCGACGCGCATACGATCTTTCGTAATCAGGCTATCAATGGTTGAGCGGCTGACTTCCAGCTTCAGAGTATTCATATTGATGGGGATTATTTCATGGAAGATCGGCATCACGATTGCGCCACCGCTCATTACCACTTTTTGCCCACCTAAACCAGTACGAACAAAAGCTTGCTCTGCCGAAGCGCGACGATAGAGCCTGGCGAAAATAATTCCAATAATAAACAGAATGCATACGGCAATAATCGCGGTAAACATCCAGGAGGGCACAGAATTAACAATATCATCCATTATTAAATTTCCTTTTGATTAATAAATTACAATATTTGGGGCCAGGGATTGTTTTCCGCCAAATATCGAGTTGCAGAAAGTCGGCAAATAATTAACACTTTGTCTCCTTTAGTGAAAATTTTTCCTTCTTCAGGCTCCAGTAGTAAATAATGTATTTGGCCAAATTGATCGGTGAGTTTTCCTTCGCAGGGATTACCTGAAGTGGCTTGATGACCGGTAATTAACGCCATGCTACCAATATATTCTTCTTCTGTAATAGCTGAGCTATGATCGCGTGGAATCCAGGGCGCAACTATTTTACCGGTATAATGCACCGCAATAATCGTAAACAGTAAACTGACAGGAACCACAAACAGGTTCGAGAGTGGTGATTGCCAGACCATGATGCAGGTATGCTGCAACAGGATGCCAATAAGACCAAAAAAACCAGCCAGTAAGCAAAGAACGACGAGAGCTGGCAATCTTCCGATATTGAGATAATGAAGTGCCTGGCTAATATGACCTGTGGTTATGGAATCATAATGGTCAAGATGTGCATCAAGTGCACCGGAGAGCATGTGACCGCAGATAAGCGCAAAAATTTCTAAAAGGCCGATCAACAGTACAAAGGAAATAGCGAAAAGATAAGGGGTGTTATAGTCGGCGAATAAAATCATATGTCACTCCAATGTCCATTTAGTGACGCAATATTTACTTTGGGATAGTTTCCTTGCTTACATTTGTCTTTGCTAATAATAACACATGTTGGAGAAGTTCTGGAAGAGAAAGTCTTTTAATATGGTTTTTTATTTTTCACTAAAAAGTGTGATCGGGGACAATATATTTACGCACGTTATGTTTAAAGGCACTACACTGATTGGGGAATACTGAAATCAGAAAAAGCATATGGCCTTAAAAGGTATGCGATAACCGGAGGATGTGCTTATGGATCATAGTCTTAATTCTTTAAATAATTTCGATTTCCTGGCGCGTAGTTTTGCCAGAATGCACGCAGAAGGTCGCCCGGTCGATATTCTGGCCGTTACTGGTAACATGGATGAAGAACATAGAACCTGGTTTTGCGCACGTTATGCCTGGTATTGCCAACAAATGATGCAAACCAGAGAACTTGAATTAGAACACTGATATTACGGGCCGTCTGGCCCGTTTTTGTGTTGCTTTATTCTGCTTTATCAATAGGCGGGATAGCCGGAGGAGATTGAAGATCTGCTACCGAATTATTGCGCGCTTCCAGTTCACTGATGCGCTGCTCCAGTAACGCCAGTTTTTCACGAGTCCGTAACAGGACTTGCGTCTGAACGTCGAATTCTTCGCGGCTTACCAGATCGAGACGTGTCAGCTGCGCTTGTAGGGTTTGGCGGATTTTTTTCTCCACATCTTCCCCGAACTCCCTGATTCCTTTAGGCATTGATTCGTGAACCTGGCGAGCGATTTGCTCAATTTTTTTCGGGTCAATCATTGTAGTTTCCCTGTACTGATAGGTGTTGAGTGCCATTGTAGTGCGATAAGAGTAAGTCATAAACCAGAATTATGTGAAGCTATGCGTTGCTGCCGCTAATCATTAGCGTTATAGTGAATCCGCTTATTCTCAGGGCGGGGCGAAATTCCCCACCGGCGGTAAATCAACTCAGTTGAAAGCCCGCGAGCGCTTTGGGTGCGAACTCAAAGGACAGCAGATCCGGTGTAATTCCGGGGCCGACGGTTAGAGTCCGGATGGGAGAGAGTAACGATTCTGTCGGGCATGGACCCGCTCACGTTATTTTGGCTATATGCCGCCACTCCTAAGACTGCCCTGATTCTGGTAACCATAATTTTAGTGAGGTTTTTTTACCATGAATCAGACGCTACTTTCCTCTTTTGGTACGCCTTTCGAACGTGTTGAAAATGCACTGGCTGCGCTGCGTGAAGGACGCGGTGTAATGGTGCTTGATGATGAAGACCGTGAAAACGAAGGCGATATGATCTTCCCGGCAGAAACCATGACCGTTGAGCAGATGGCGCTGACCATTCGCCACGGTAGCGGTATTGTTTGCCTGTGCATTACTGAAGATCGCCGTAAACAACTCGATCTGCCAATGATGGTAGAAAATAACACCAGCGCCTATGGCACCGGTTTTACCGTGACCATTGAAGCGGCTGAAGGTGTGACTACCGGTGTTTCTGCCGCTGACCGTATTACGACCGTTCGCGCAGCGATTGCCGATGACGCAAAACCTTCTGATCTGAATCGCCCGGGCCACGTTTTCCCACTTCGCGCGCAGGCAGGTGGAGTACTGACGCGTGGCGGCCATACTGAAGCAACTATTGATCTAATGACGCTGGCAGGCTTTAAACCGGCTGGTGTGCTGTGTGAGCTGACTAATGACGATGGCACGATGGCGCGTGCACCAGAGTGCATTGAGTTTGCCAATAAACACAATATGGCGCTCGTGACTATTGAAGACCTGGTGGCATACCGTCAGGCACATGAGCGTAAAGCCAGCTGAAAACCGCTGCTTAATTTACTGCCTTAATCAAGAAACCGAAGTTGTAGCAGGCTTCGGTTTTTATTTTTCCCTGCTATGCAAGATGTTAATTCCGCTTCTCTTTCTATGAGAAAATTTCATTAATATCAGGCATTCTTTTTCATTATGATCAAAATCATATAATTGTTCCGTTATTATGCGACCATATGAATATATCCGAAAAAGGATATGTGAAATTTATGCGCTAAATGTTTAGTATTGTTAAATATTAAGGGTAAAAGGATGTTTATCGCCTGGTACTGGATTGTATTGATTGCTCTTGTTGTTGTGGGTTATTTCCTGCATTTGAAACGTTATTGTCGGGCGTTTCGCCAGGACAGAGACGCACTGCTTGAAGCGCGGAACAAATACTTAAACAGTACGAGAGAAGAGACAGCCGAAAAGGTAGAATAAGGCTTTAGTGAAGCTGGCAGAAGTTGTCCATGCGCTGGACAACTTCTGATGTTGCTTTTAACCAATTCCCGCCGTTTGTAGCAGCACTAAACTGAATCCCATCACTGACATTCCACATAGTACGCCATAGCTGGGGTTATTATTAGGGTCAATCTCTTTGGCGAGCGGCATTAATTCATCAACCGAGAGCGCTACCATAATTCCTGCAACCGCCGCCATGATTGCCGCCATGACCACCGGGGAAATCATGCTACCGAGGATTAACCACGCCAGCACACCACCAAGAATTTCTGCCAGTCCAGAAATCCCCGCCCAAAGAATCGCGGTGCGTTTAGACCCCGTTGCCGCGTAAACCGGGCCTGCAACCGCCAGACCTTCAGGAATATTGTGTAACGCAACGGCCAGTGCGATGCCAAAGCCCAGCTCCAGGTTGCTGCTCGCCGTGACAAAGGTGGCAATCCCTTCCGGGAAGTTATGCAGACTGATGCCGAGAGTGAGCAGAATGGCTGTGCGCTTGATCGATTTTGGCAACGGCTGCACCGATTTTTGCATTAAATCCTGCGGATGCGCATGTGGCAACATGCGGTCCAGGCCAAAATAGCCAAGCAGACCGAAGATAAACATTCCATAACCCAACACAGGTGACATTCCTTCGGCGGCTAATGCGGCAGGAAGCATTTCCATTAATGAGATGAGCAACATGATCCCCGCCGCAAATCCTAGCGAAAACGCCAGTAAGCGGTTCGAGGGTTTTTGCCCGAGAACGCCGAGAAACGCGCCAATAAACGTGGCTGCCCCCGCCAGTATGGTCAGAATGAGAGGTACTGACATCGACAACTCCTTATAAATCTTCACCTTCAGGCAGATCGTCAAAATAACTGATGATCATCATCATTGTTATCCGGGTTCTTACTCCGCCGAACAAGCGTATTGTGAGGATATCAAAATGACACCTTTAGTTAAGGATATCATCATGTCTTCAACACGTATGCCAGCATTGTTTTTAGGTCACGGTAGTCCGATGAACGTGCTGGAAGATAATTTGTATACCCGCAGCTGGCAGACGTTGGGGATGACATTGCCACGCCCGCAAGCAATAGTGGTGGTTTCGGCTCACTGGTTTACCCGTGGAACAGGAGTGACCGCGATGGAGACGCCGCCCACGATTCATGACTTTGGTGGCTTCCCGCAGGCGCTGTACGATACGCATTATCCTGCTCCGGGTTCACCTGCGCTGGCACAGCATCTGGTTGAGCTGTTAGCGCCGGTCCCTGTGACGCTGGATAAAGAAGCCTGGGGCTTCGACCACGGCTCGTGGGGCGTACTGATTAAGATGTATCCTGACGCCGATATCCCGATGGTGCAGTTGAGTATCGACAGTAGCAAACCTGCCGCCTGGCATTTCGAAATGGGGCGCAAACTCGCGGCGCTGCGTGATGAAGGGATAATGTTGGTCGCCAGTGGCAACGTGGTGCATAACCTGCGTACAGTGAAGTGGCACGGTGATAGTTCACCGTATCCGTGGGCGACGTCGTTTAATGAGTATGTGAAAGCGAATCTGACGTGGCAAGGGCCGGTGGAACAACATCCTCTGGTGAATTATCTCGACCATGAAGGTGGCGCGTTATCGAACCCAACGCCAGAGCACTATCTGCCGTTGTTGTATGTCTTAGGTGCGTGGGATGGGCAGGAGCCAATTACCATTCCGGTCGATGGTATAGAAATGGGCAGTTTAAGTATGCTGTCGGTGCAGATAGGTTAATAAAAGAACCCGAAGCCAGAATGACTGGCTTCGGGTGTTGCTGAGTTAGCCTCTGATGATTTTAAGTGCCCATGCGCCACTCATAATGACCAGCAGCACCAGACACATACCAAAAGCCAGCATACAAGCCTGAGCCATATTCATAAAATGCCATGGTGGTAGCAGATACCAGCCTTCAGATTGCTGATACATTTCCACAAACCACTGTTGCGTGCTGCTCAGTGTGACGCCATCAGGAACGATTGGTGCGTCATAGCCACAATCCCCGGTAGGCTTGAACCAATTTGGTGCCCACTGTGCCAGCGGCAGGTTAAAGGGAAAAGTTGGATCGGTAGAGCAACCCTGTACGCCAAACAGTGAATCGGGATCCGGATTATGTACTGCATGGTGGATATCGTTCAGTTTGAGCGAAAACTTCAGTCCCAAAATGCTGCCGTAAAATGCCATCACGCAGCCAATTAGCTTTAGGATGATGTTCTTTGGGTTGATCGCTGCAACCAATCCTCCAATAACCATCACAAACATGGCGTAGCGAATGTATACACATTGCTCACAGGGTGCCATGTAGAGATAGATCTGGAAGAAAGAGTGCGCCAGGATAATTAACGCGCCCATCGCAACGGCCATTAACAACCACAACAAGCGTTGCTCCTGCCATCTGACCAGTGTGTCAACTGGTGATGTGCGAAGATCTTTCCACATTCCCTTAATACCCATAGCCTGTTTCCCTGTTATTTGCTTGCTAACTCACGGATAAGGTCTGCCATCGCGTCGATGGATTTGATGCTCTTGGTGTAGATCAAGTACTTACCATTAACGACATAGGCTGGAACCCCCTGGATTTTGGCGACATCATAAGAGGCTTTCCATTTTTCCAGTGTTTCTTGAACCGCTGGTTCTTTCAGTGCCGCTTCAAAATCCGCCTGACTCATACCTGCGGCATCCAGACCGGTTTTGATAAAAGCAGCCGGATCTTTACCGTCAGACCAGCGTTCTTTTTTGTCGTGATAAGCCACGTAGTAGGCAAACTTGGCTTTCTTAAACTGAGAGTTAGCATCAAATAAGGAAATGCCTGCTGCTTTATCTTTATTGATCAAGACCGCAAAGACTTCGCTTGCTTGTTTGCCGTATTCACCTTTGGTTTCCAGATGGAACGGCGTGAAAGCAACGATATCTTTCACTTTTTCCGATACCGGACCGGTAACCGCTTTGTCGTACTTGTAACAGAACGGGCAGGCGTAGCTGAATACCTTAATCAGCGTTTTGTCTGCATTCGGAATAGGTTTTTCCAGAACCATGTAATCCGTGCCTTCGGTAAATGCAGAAGCGGTAAATGAAACAGCCAAAGCTGCGGTAAGCAGTATGCTTTTAAATAGTGATGAGATCCCTAATTTCGACATTTTTATTCCCTTCTTAATTATTTGAACATCTGTTGTGGACGGACTAACAATGCACGATAGTGAGTCTGATTGGGTTTATCTGACAGCACGTCGATTTCCACTTTCACTTCTTTGGTTTTGTAATCGATTTCGTTCAACTTACCGACGGTTGGCTGCCCGACATCGAACAAATGAATAGAACCACCGAAGCCAAACATGGTGTTACGGTCGGCTTGATATTCAATGATGGAGGTGATTGGGCTATAGAAATCGTAGCCACGTTCTTTACCGTATTCCCACACTTGCTGAACGGTGCCTTTCTTCTCATCAATCTTATATTCCACAAAGCGGGAATATTTCATGGTTGGTAAGGCAGGTTGTTCCAGATGACGACCATCGCCATTATCAAAAATGGTGAGCGTTCCTTTGCTGGAAATCCAGGCGGTATGCTGGGTGTAGGTAAAGTCGAAGTCTGAGTTTTCGCACAGGCCATTTTCGTTACAGGTAATTGGCTTACCGTTAGCATCAACCGGTTTCAGCAGCTTGCTGGCCAGCGGTTTTTCCCAACCTTTAGAGGGTGCAAGGATCCATTTCACTTGCTTATCACGACCAATCTTCACAACACCCTGGTGACGAGAAGAGAGAATAATTGAGTCATCTTTTGCGTCATAAGCGATGGAATTAACGTGCGCCCAGTTACGGCCTGGCCCTACACCCAGAGCGTCGCCGAACGGTGTATCTGGTTCCAGTTTTGCCTGTTGTCCTGCATGGGCAAGGTCAACGTTAACGCAAACTGCACCTGCATCCAGCGCGCCGAGCAGTGCATCGCGTTTCGGATCGAGGATCTTCGTCAGATCCCATACATCTACAACGCGACCAGATTTATCGACTTCGAGGATATGGTCACGAATGGTGGTGACGTGTACGCCGTCATCGCGACGATAGTTACTCTTACCTACGCGCAACAGTACCGTGCCATTTGGCGTCTCAATGGATTCATGAGTAGCGTCAGCAAATCCGCGCGGTAGTTTGTGATCTTCGAGCACCTGCCCCATCATGTCGAACTCGTACCAGTGCTGACCTTGTACAGCGGTAAAGGTGCCGCGTGGCGTTTCGCGGATACCCATCAGATAACCACGTTTGTTAATGTTGCGGTCACGACCATCGTAGAAGGTGTTTTGATCCAACCACCAGCGGTATTCGCCTTCCGTATCGACGATAAAGGTGAATGGCGCGATATCAAAAGGGAGTGCGCCAGTTGCCGGACCCGCATCAAGGATACCGGCATTTTTATCTTTCTCACCATGCCAGTGGAGATCGGAACCTTGGGCGGTAAAGGTGTGGGTATTAACCAGATAGAGGCGATCTTCAAAACCCGGTGCGACTTTAATAACTTTGGTCTGTTGTAAATCGGAGATAGAGCGGTTATCCATGTAATTATTGACGATGGCCGAAGTGTGCACCACATAATCATCTTTCATGACCTTGCCGTTTTCTTTCCACTCAACGGTCACTTTGTTAGCAAATTTCTGATAAAGACCAAAAATCGGTACACCATCGTAAGTTTTTAGTGATTCCTGACCCACGGGATAGCTGATTTCTACGCCTTTTTCGCCCTTCCCATGGACGGTAACTCTGACGTCAGAAATAACATGGCTATCTAAGTCAACCAAAGCGGTCAGTGGTGCATTGCCGTAGGGATCGACAATGACCGCACCCAGTTGCCCGGCAGGCGGCGCTGGTTTAAAACCCGCAGCCATCACCCCCGATGCTGACAAACCCAGGGTTATCGCCACAGTTCCGGCTACGAGTGTTTTTCTATATTTATCAAACATGGATATATCTCCTTATATAACGCAAATATATAATAATGATGAATATCGACTGTTGAGAGGGTGCTAATAAATTCGTTACGTGAATATGAATATTAATTCAATAAAGAGTGAGAATGCTTTTGTGTTTCTTTTAAATATGTTGTTATTCGGTGAAACAAATATTTATGTTTAATGGATAGTAGGGGGGCAATATATCAATCACAATGTTCAATACTGTGTAGTGTGATCCCTGCAACATTGTTTTTTAATTATTAAATTTAAATCTGGTGAGATAAAAGTAAAGTATTTAAATAATATCAAATAGTTATGTTGTGATGTATTCACTTACTTTAATTACAATATCGCTTGCATATGACGATTTAACATTAAATTGAGTATTAATGTTAAATAAAGGTTGGATATGTATGTGTTTATATATTGATGGGAATTATGAATGGTGGATTATAAGAGATTGCCCCGCTTATCGGGGCAATATTAAGCTGTATTACTCAACAAAAATATGCGGATAAAACCGAGACATATCCTGGGTGATCAATGCACGGTCTTCACGAATGCCAATTCCGGCAGGTTGATCGTTCACCAGCCAGCTACCAATCAGCATATAGCTGTCGCCGAATTTCGGTAACGGGTGGAATTGCTGAACAATCATCCCTTCTTCGCCATACGGACCTTCCGCTGCTTCAATGGTTTTGCCGTTCTCAATGATCGACACGTTTGCGCCTTCACGGGAGAAGATCGGTTTAACCACATATTTTTCCATTTGCGGATGATCATCTTCCGCAAAATAAGCGGGCAGCAGGTTCGGGTGATTCGGGAACATCTCCCACAGTAGCGGTAGAAGCGCTTTGTTGGAGATAATGCTCTTCCACGCCGGTTCCAGCCAGCGTACGCCTGCATCCTCCAGCTTGGTGGAGAACATCTCACGCAACATAAATTCCCACGGATACAGCTTGAACAGGTTGGAAATCACCTGATCCTGTAAATCCGTGAACTGACCTTTTTCACCTAACCCGATATCGTCGATGTAGAGGAACTCGGTAGCGATTTCAGCTTCCGTCGCGCAGTCCTGCAAATACTGAATGGTTCCGCGATCTTCCACCGTGTCGCGACAGCAGGTGAGATGCAGCAACTGGAAGCCATACTGTTCACGCAGCTCAACGAAGCGATCGATCAGCTTTTCTTGCAAACTGTTAAACTGGTCGCTGCCCTCCGGCAAGTTACCGGCGTTAAGCTGATCTTCCAGCCAGATCCACTGAAAGAACGCCGCCTCGTATAGTGACGTTGGCGTATCGGCGTTATTTTCCAGAAGCTTAGGTTCGCCAGTGCCATCCCACGCCAGATCAAGACGCGAATAAAGCGATGGCTGGTGCGTCAGCCATGACTGGCGCACAAAACTCCAGGTGTGTTTTGGTATGCGGAATTTGGTCATCAGCTCATCGCTGGCGATCACTTTTTCCACCACTTTCAGGCACATCTGGTGCAGTTCGGCGGTGACTTCTTCCAGCTTTTCAACCTGAGCGAGGGTCAACTTGTAGTAAGCATCTTCACACCAGTACGGCTCGCCGTACATGGTGTGAAAATTGAAACCGTATTCGTGGGCTTTTTCGCGCCAGTCCGGGCGCTCGGTAATACTGACTCTTTCCATCGGTATCAGCCACCCATTGAACGAGAAGAGGTGCCGGTTGCGCTACGCTGCATAGTGCTTTGTTTGGCAACAGATTCACCAAAACCGCCACGGGTAACGGTAGTGGTGGTCGCCGGTTTTGGTGCCATTGCCGTCTTCGGTACGGTCATGGTGCGGCCTGGCTGGGCTGCGCCATAGTTTTTACCCGTCGCGTCGGTATATTTACCGTAAGCCGGGCTGGCCGGGTTTTTCGAGGAGAACAGCGGCTGCTGTGCAAATCCCGCGCCGCCGCCCATCAGACGCCCCATCATGTAACCGGCCATCAGCGGCATCCAGAAACTTCCGCTGGATTGCTGGGCCTGCGCCTGGTTTTCTGGTGCCATACCAGCCTGGGCTGGTGCCTGCTGGCACTGACCTTCACCAAATTCAGCAACACAGTCTTCACGGGTGGCGTATTTCGGCGCAGTACGTTCGGCTTCTTTCAGCGCATTGTTGTACGCGGTGGTACATTCGGCGCTTTTGCCTGGGTTTGCAGCTGAACAGTCGTCAGCATTTTGATAGAGAGACACTGTTTCATCACTCTTTTCACAGCCAGCCAGCATAAAAACAGTGGCAACCGCGAGAGCGACTGGTGTCAGATGGCGTGCGCTCCAGTTTTTGCGGAACGATGCGTGGCGTATGGATTTTGTCCGTTTCATTTTTGTCTTCCGGGACCAGTGGTAAATACCCATCAGAATAGAGGATGGCTGGTCGAAATTGAAGCGAGAAGGGGGAAGAATGCGGCAGATAACCCGTATCTTTACGTTGCCTTACGTTCAGACGGGGCCGAAGCCCCGTCGTCGTCATCAGTTACGGAAAGGGTTATGACCGTTACTGGTGGTAGTGCGTGCGGATGTTTGCTGAACGACGGGTGCCGGGCTATCAGGCGCATAACCATCAGCAATAGCATTCTGTTCCGGCGTTTGCGGGGCAACGTTTTCCGGATTAGTGGAAACCGGTTTGCTCAGCGCATTGTTCAGTGCCAGAAGATCCTGCTCGTTCAACGTACCCAGAGCTGATTTAATATTCAACTGGTTAATCAGGTAGTTATAACGCGCATTTGCCAGCTCTTGCTTGGCGTTGTACAGCGTGGTGGTCGCATCCAACACATCAACAATGGTACGCGTACCGACCGAGTAACCCGCTTCCATCGCGTCTAATGAGCTTTGAGCGGAAACTACGGCTTGTTTGTAGGCGTTAATGCTACTGATAGAAGCATTAATGTTGTTGAAGGAGGAACGTACGGTTTGTACGACGCTACGATGCGCGCTTTCCAGTTGCTCGCTGGCACCAACAAAGTTGTACTGGGCCTGTTTCACCTGCGAGTTAACCATTCCGCCCTGATAAATCGGCAGCGAGAAGCTCAGGCCAACTTTGTTCTGGCCCATATTGCTATCGTCATACTGGGTACCAGCGGCACCACGGGTTTTCGAACCGCTATAAGAGGTGTCAGAAATCCCGGTAGAAGCCGTTAAATCCAGAGTCGGTAAGTGACCATCCTGCGCCTGGCGAATTTGCTCGCGCGCCAGGTCCTGGCTCAAGCGCGCCTGTAACAACGACAGGTTGCGTTTTTCGGCTTCTTTCAGCAGCGTGTTAACCGGCTGTGGTTTGTCGGTTTTAAAGTTTTCGACATTCAGCGCCGCCAGTTCCGGATAGTAGTTACCGGTGATCTGGCGCAGCTGCTCTACCGCGTTATCAAGGTTATTACGTGCGGTCACTTCGTTCGCCAGCACGGTATCGTACTGTGCGCGGGCGTTCTGCACGTCAGTGATCGCTACCAGGCCCACGTTAAAACGTTGGGTGGTTTGATCTAATTGACGGTAGATCGCTTCTTTTTGCGCCTGTGTATAGGAAAGAACGTCAATAGCATTCAACACGTTGAAATAAGCGGTCGCGGTGTTGAGGATCAAAGTTTGTTGATCGGTCTGATACGTGACGTCCTGAATCCCAGCTGCTTTTTCCTGCAGCGTTAACGCACGCCATTTCGACATATCAAAAATGGATTGAGTTAACTGCAGGGACGCACTGGTCGCGTTAGAGTTGATGCCGTTCGCGTCGCGGTAGCCGTTGCTATAGGTGTAATCTGCACCTAAACCTAGCTGTGGCAGTAATGGACTGCGCGCTTCATTAATTTTTTCAAAGGCAGCATCACGATCGGCGGCAGACTTACGCAATTCCGGGTTACTAAGGCGTGCTTGCTGATAAACTTGCATCAGGTTCTCGGCCTGGCTCAACGAACTGAAACCAGAAAGGCTCAGGCCGATAAGAATGGGGAGCAATTTCTTCATTTGCATTCCTTGTGGTGAAGCAGTATTTAGCGCGATCAAACTGTAAAATTATTGCGGATTCTAGCAGAAGCCGCTACCGCAAAAGGTTGGCGTTACGTGCCATAGGGCGTTAATGTGCCTCAATTTAACACATGACTGCTCAAACGGCAGTCAAACGTCGCTGAAATTCACATTTAATTCACTATTAGTGCCAGGACATTAACAATGCTTAAGCCAGACAACCTGCCCGTTACATTTGGCAAAAACGATGTAGAAATTATTGCACGAGAAACACTTTATCGCGGCTTTTTTTCATTAGATCTTTATAGATTTCGTCATCGTCTATTCAACGGGCAAATGAGTCATGAGGTACGGCGGGAAATTTTTGAGCGCGGTCACGCCGCAGTCTTGCTACCCTTTGACCCAGTACGTGATGAAGTTGTGCTGATTGAGCAGATTCGAATTGCCGCGTACGACACTAGCGAAACCCCCTGGCTACTGGAGATGGTTGCCGGGATGATTGAAGAGGGTGAAAGTGTGGAAGATGTTGCCCGTCGCGAAGCGATTGAAGAGGCGGGGCTGATAGTCAAACGGACCAAACCGGTGTTAAGTTTCCTGGCAAGCCCGGGGGGCACCAGTGAGCGTTCGTCAATTATGGTGGGCGAAGTGGACGCCACGACCGCAAGCGGTATTCACGGTCTGGCTGATGAAAACGAAGATATTCGCGTTCATGTGGTAAGCCGGGAACAGGCATACCAGTGGGTAGAAGAGGGGAAAATCGACAACGCAGCGTCGGTCATCGCTTTGCAATGGCTGCAGCTGCATCATCAAGCGTTAAAAAATGAGTGGGCATAAATGAAGCGTTACACACCTGACTTTCCTGAAATGATGCGCCTGTGCGAGATGAACTTTTCACAATTGCGCCGTTTGTTACCGCGCAATGACGCACCCGGCGAAACTGTAAGCTATCAGGTGGCAAACGCACAATATCGGCTGACGATTGTGGAATCGACCCGATACACTACCCTGGTGACAATAGAACAGACTGCGCCCGCGATCAGTTACTGGAGCCTTCCGTCAATGACGGTGCGTCTGTATCATGACGCGATGGTGGCTGAAGTGTGTTCAAGCCAGCAGATTTTTCGCTTCAAAGCGCGGTATGATTATCCTAATAAAAAGTTGCATCAACGCGACGAAAAGCATCAAATTAATCAGTTTTTAGCGGACTGGTTGCGATACTGTTTAGCACATGGAGCGATGGCGATTCCGGTTTATTAGCGTCGTGAAACCTAAGGACACCATTTGGAAAGCCTGTTAACCCTTCCTCTGGCTGGTGAGGCCAGAGTCAGGATTTTACAAATTACCGACACTCACCTGTTTGCACAAAAGCACGAAGCCCTGTTAGGGGTAAACACCTGGGAAAGCTACCAGGCGGTGCTGGAGGCGATTCGGCCACACCAGCACGAATTCGACCTGATTGTCGCGACAGGTGATTTAGCGCAGGATCAATCCTCTGCGGCCTATCAGCATTTCGCTGAAGGCATCGCAAGTTTTCGTGCGCCCTGCGTCTGGCTGCCGGGCAACCACGATTTCCAGCCCGCGATGTACAGCGCGTTACAGGATGCGGGTATCTCCCCGGCGAAGCGGGTGTTTATTGGTGAGCAATGGCAAATCCTGTTGCTGGATAGCCAGGTGTTTGGCGTGCCGCACGGTGAGCTGAGCGAGTTTCAGCTTGAGTGGCTGGAACGTAAACTGGCCGATGCGCCAGAACGCCATACGTTGCTGCTGCTGCATCATCATCCGCTACCTGCGGGTTGTAGTTGGCTTGATCAACACAGCCTGCGTAACGCGGGCGAACTGGATACCGTGCTGGCGAAGTTTCCGCACGTCAAATACTTGCTGTGCGGTCATATTCATCAGGAGCTGGATCTCGACTGGAACGGTCGCCGCTTGCTGGCAACGCCGTCGACCTGTGTGCAGTTTAAGCCGCACTGTTCTAACTTTACGCTGGACACCATCGCGCCCGGCTGGCGTACTCTCGAGTTACATGCTGATGGCACGCTGACCACCGAGGTGCATCGCCTGGCGGACGCACGCTTCCAACCTGATACCGCTTCAGAAGGCTACTGATGTCTACGCTTCTTTATTTACACGGTTTCAACAGCTCGCCGCGCTCTGCAAAAGCGAGCTTGTTAAAAAACTGGTTGGCGGAACATCACCCTGACGTAGAGATGATCATTCCGCAGTTGCCGCCGTATCCTTCCGATGCGGCAGAACTGCTGGAATCCATTGTCCTGGAACATGGCGGCGATTCGCTGGGTATTGTCGGTTCGTCACTGGGGGGATATTACGCCACCTGGTTGTCGCAATGTTTTATGCTGCCCGCAGTGGTGGTAAACCCGGCGGTGCGCCCGTTTGAACTGCTGACGGACTATCTCGGTCAGAACGAGAACCCCTACACCGGGCAGCAATATGTGCTAGAGTCACGCCATATTTACGATCTCAAAGTCATGCAGATTGACCCGCTGGAAGCGCCGGATTTGATCTGGCTGCTGCAACAGACGGGAGATGAAGTGCTGGATTACCGCCAGGCGGTGGCGTACTACGCTTCCTGCCGCCAGACTGTCATAGAAGGCGGCAACCACGCATTCACGGGCTTCGAAGATTATTTCAACCCGATCGTCGATTTTCTTGGTCTGCACCATCTCTGACGATCAACTCGAATTGCTAACTTAAACCATGACGCAAACTTATAACGCTGATGCCATTGAGGTACTCACCGGGCTTGAGCCGGTTCGCCGCCGTCCGGGGATGTATACCGATACCACTCGCCCTAACCATTTGGGGCAAGAAGTTATTGATAACAGTGTCGATGAAGCACTGGCGGGCCACGCAAAACGCGTGGATGTAATCTTACATGCCGACCAGTCGTTAGAAGTGATTGACGATGGGCGCGGGATGCCGGTAGATATTCACCCGGAAGAGGGGGTACCGGCGGTTGAACTGATTCTTTGCCGTCTGCACGCGGGCGGTAAATTCTCTAACAAAAATTACCAGTTCTCTGGCGGCCTGCATGGCGTGGGGATTTCGGTGGTTAACGCCCTGTCGAAGCGCGTAGAAGTTAACGTACGCCGCGATGGTCAGATCTATAACATCGCCTTTGAAAATGGCGAAAAGGTGCAAGATTTACAGGTTATCGGCACTTGCGGTAAACGCAATACCGGTACCAGCGTGCACTTCTGGCCGGATGAAACCTTCTTTGACAGCCCGCGTTTTTCTGTTTCACGCCTGACGCATGTGCTGAAAGCCAAAGCGGTACTGTGCCCTGGTGTTGAGATCACCTTTAAAGATGAGATCAACAACACCGAACAGCGCTGGTGCTATCAGGACGGTCTGAATGATTACCTGGCGGAAGCGGTAAACGGTTTACCGACGCTGCCAGAAAAACCGTTTATCGGTAATTTCGCTGGCGATACTGAAGCGGTGGACTGGGCGCTACTGTGGCTGCCGGAAGGCGGTGAACTGCTGACCGAAAGCTACGTCAACCTGATCCCAACGATGCAGGGTGGTACGCACGTTAATGGCTTGCGTCAGGGCCTGCTGGATGCGATGCGCGAGTTCTGTGAATATCGCAACATTCTGCCGCGCGGCGTGAAGCTGTCGGCGGAAGATATCTGGGATCGCTGCGCCTATGTGCTGTCAGTAAAAATGCAGGATCCACAGTTTGCCGGGCAGACCAAAGAGCGTCTCTCTTCGCGTCAGTGCGCGGCATTTGTTTCTGGCGTGGTGAAAGATGCCTTCACCTTGTGGCTGAACCAGAACGTTCAGGCGGCTGAACTGCTGGCGGAGATGGCGATTTCCAGCGCCCAGCGCCGTATGCGTGCGGCCAAAAAAGTGGTGCGTAAAAAGCTGACCAGCGGCCCGGCGTTGCCTGGCAAACTGGCTGACTGTACCGCGCAGGACCTTAACCGTACCGAGCTGTTCCTTGTGGAAGGTGACTCCGCAGGCGGATCTGCCAAGCAGGCGCGCGATCGCGAATATCAGGCGATCATGCCACTGAAAGGTAAGATCCTTAACACCTGGGAAGTCTCTTCCGACGAAGTGCTGGCTTCGCAGGAAGTGCACGATATTTCGGTAGCTATCGGTATCGATCCTGACAGCGACGATTTGAGCCAGCTTCGTTACGGCAAGATCTGTATCCTGGCGGATGCTGACTCCGATGGTCTGCACATTGCCACGCTGCTCTGCGCTTTGTTTGTAAAACACTTCCGCGCATTGGTGAAACACGGTCACGTTTACGTTGCACTGCCACCGCTCTACCGTATTGACCTCGGGAAAGAGGTTTATTACGCGCTGACGGAAGAAGAGAAAGAGGGCGTACTTGAGCAATTAAAACGCAAGAAAGGCAAGCCAAACGTCCAGCGTTTTAAAGGTCTCGGGGAAATGAACCCGATGCAATTGCGCGAAACCACGCTTGATCCGAACACTCGCCGTCTGGTGCAGTTGACTATCGATGATGAAGACGATCAGCGTACTGACGCGATGATGGATATGCTGCTGGCGAAGAAACGCTCGGAAGATCGCCGCAACTGGTTGCAAGAGAAAGGCGACATGGCAGAGATTGAGGTCTGATAATCCTCCCGCCAGAAGAATAAAACATAGCCCGGTATACAAGTGTATACCGGGCTTTTTTGATCAAAATTCCATTTTCACCGTGAATTGCACTTCACGAGGATCGCCAATCTGGTTGCCCAGATTATTTGTGGCGATGGAAGAGGTGTAATACGTTTTATCAAACAGGTTTTTGACGTTTAATTGCAGTGTGACCGGATACTGCAATTTCATTTTGTATGCGGCGAAGGCATCGGCAACGAAATAGCCTGGCAGATAATAGTCAGCCCCATTGGTTGCCGAACGACGGCTTACGCCATGTCCACCACCGCCAAACGTCAGTGTGTTATTGCCAGGCATGTTATGAATGTCATAAGTCAGGAATAGCGAACCGGTATGACGAGGAACATTCGGCAATGGTTTCCCTGCATAATCAGGATCCTCCAGAACCTTAGCATCGGTATAGCCGTAGCTGGCAATGATATTAATGTTTTCAGTTAATGCTCCCGCAAGGTCGACTTCTACCCCTCTTGAACGAACACGGCCTGCCGTTTTGGCAATGGTTTCATCACCAACACTTTCGGTATACAACACATTACGTTTATGGATATCAAACAGCGCAATATCTGCGGTGATACCATCGAATAGCTCGAATTTTGCCCCGACTTCGTAAGCATTAGATGATTCCGGTGGAAGATCGCCAATGTAGCTGGCAATTGACGACTGCGGCATAAATGTTTGCGAATAATTGGCAAATAAGGATACCGATGGCGTCAGTTTGTAGACTAACCCCAGTTTGGGAGTCCATTGTTCATCGCGGCTGTCAGTATTGACATTAAAAGGACGGCCTTTACCCGCATACTGCGTGTAATACTGATAGCGGATCCCGGCGACGGCAATCCAGTTATCGGTCAGATAGAGTGCGTCCTGTGCATACGCTGAGTAGCTCTCCTGTTTGATCGTCTGATCACTGTCCGACGCCGAAACCGTTGTACATTTGCTGGTATTACCATAAACAGGGTTGTAGATATTGAAATCTTTAGCTTTTTTACAGCGAATCATATCTGTACGCAGAAGATCATAATATTCATATGACACCCCACCCAGAATCTCATTATAGAATCCGGCAATATCAACATTCCCTTGCAGATCCGCACGAGTAGCATGCATACGCTGGGTAGATCCCTGAGTTGCATCAACACGCCGTGTCAGTGTTCCTGTCGTTGCATCATACGCGGTAACACGCGCCTGATTATCGCTGTATTTATCCTGGCTGTAGCTGTAATCAAAGCGCGCTGTCCACTGGCTATTGAGATGATATTCTGCGTTGAGTTGCGCCAGATCGGACTTTCCATCTGTAATATTAAACGGTTCGTCAAAACGTATTTTTCGATCAACGTTTACGGGCTGTTTCGTCGTAAGGTCGAAAATCGTTCCACGATCGAACGGAGTTTTATAGTCCCGATGGGAATAGAGCATAGTTACTGTTGCATTATCACCAAACCAGGTGAGTGACGGGGCAATAAATGTACTGCGCTCTTTACCGAAGTTTCGCCAGTAATCTTCATCCTGCACTTCCCCGGTAAGGCGATACGCCAGCTGAGTGCCTTCAATGGGACCTGTGATATCAAGTTGCCCAGTGCCGCCACCAAAACTGGAGGAGGTGGCTGAAACCGAACCATGGAATGTTTTTTCCGGGCGCTTGGTCACGACGTTAATCAGTCCACCAGGATCGAGAATGCCATACAGCGTGGAGGCCGGACCTTTTAGCACTTCCACACGTTCTGTGGCGGCGTTGAAACTGCGAGGAAGTACAGTTCGCAGGCCGTTGGTCATGATGGAGCCATCCCGGTTAGCACCAAACCCACGACGTACAAAGGCGTCCTGAGTTCCGCCTAATGTATTGGTCTGTACCACGTTACTGACGTTATAAAGCGCTTCATCCAGCGTCGTCGCATTCTGATTTTCCAGAACCTGATCGCTAACCGTATTGACCACCTGCGGGATATCCAGCATCGGCATATCGGTTAATGTCGCCGTGGAAGTGCTCAGAGGTTGATAACCATCGGTTGCCTCAGTTGCGGTATTTGCATCTGCTGTAACAGTGATTGTTTCGCCATCTTTGGTCGTTACAGAGTCTGTTGCATGAATCATCGGTGCCGCAAAAAGCAGTGAAAAGAGCGCCCGACCTTTGAGTCCTGAGAATGAAGGTGTGAACATAGCCATTTAGTCTGTTATCCCAAAAACTCGCGGATTGTCGCGAGTGAAAATTGTTTCTTATTGCTCACTAAGCACTATCCGTTTGTTATTTCGCCATCGGATATGTAATTGAGAATCATTCAATCACGCAGTAATGTAGTAGTAAATGAGAAATAACAAAAAATTGCTACATGTGTTTTTATGAAAAGTTTATACAATTTGATTGCTTTTAATTTATTGATATTTAATGGTTTTGTTTTTATGTGCAAAAATATTTTACCTGTTATTTACCTTGTTTTTGTGTGGCTTTTAACTGCTTGACTACTACATTTTGTGGCGTCAAACTCTCAAAGGAGAATGAGTTTTATTTTTGTTTGTCTTTGATTAAGTTGGCGTACACGTGGCACATAACGCAAAAGGGCAGGGGCTGATCCTCGACAATGTTTCTGCCGGGTATCACAAGAAAATCATTGTTGATGGTGTTTCTTTCTCCGTTCCCACAGAAAAAATGACCGTTCTGGTTGGGGCAAACGGCTGTGGAAAGTCGACGCTGCTCAGCACCATTGCTCGTATCTTGCAACCCATGGGCGGTTCGATATTGCTGGATGGTAAAGCGATTCACGAGCAACCAACGAAAGCGTTATCCCGTAGACTTGGGATCTTGCCGCAGTCGCCATTATTGCCGGAGGGCTTAACCGTTTATGAACTGGTGTCGCGTGGGCGTTTTCCCTGGCAGAATTTCATTCGTCAATGGAGCGACGCCGATGAGCTGGCGGTAGAAGAGGCCCTGAAATTAACGGGTACGCAGGAGTTTGCACATTTACCTGTTGAAAAACTCTCTGGTGGGCAGCGCCAGCGTTGCTGGATTGCGATGGTGTTGGCGCAAAAGACGCCTTATATCCTGCTGGATGAACCCACAACCTGGCTTGATTTACGTTATCAGGTTGAAATTCTTGAGTTATTACATGATTTAACGCGTCATCACGGGCGTACAGTCGTCGTGGTGTTGCATGATCTGAATTTTGCCGTCAATTATGGCGATACGTTGATATTTTTACGCCAGGGGAAAGTGGTGCGTGTGTTGAATGAGGGGGAGCATTGCACGCCTGAGCTGGTAAAAGCGGTCTTTGACGTTGATGTTCACGCATCAATAAATCCTCTGACGGGAAAGCCGTTCTTCATGCCGTTTCGTGGTGTAGAAAAAGTATGATGCGCACAGGGCTGGTTACTGTAATTTTCCTCGCCTTACTGCTGGTGGGATGCGTGGTATATCCAGGGATTGGTGCCCGATTTATTGCACCACAAACGGTGTTGCAGGCATTTCTTCATTTTGATCCGCAAAACTTCGATCACAACGTAATTGTAAGACTCCGTTTGCCGCGTTTAGCGGCAGCATTGCTTACCGGTGCTTCTCTTGGAGTTGCTGGTGCTTTGTTGCAGGCTGTCATTCGTAACCCATTGGGGGAGCCACATATTTTAGGCTTAAATGCCGGAGCCGCTCTTGCTGTCGTTGCTGCCAGTGCGCTTGGGCTGGCCTTTCCGGTTGGACGCCCACTGCTGGCATCTACGGGCGGCGCGTTATTGTTCCTGTTGATATTGCTGCTTTCCTCCGCAGGGCGTTCAGGGTTAACGCCAATGAAAGTTACTTTATGCGGCGTGGCGCTATCGGCGTTCGTGTCCTCAATAACGGCTGCAATCCTGATTCTTGACGAACAAACACTGCTGGCGATGCGGACATGGCTAGCAGGTGATTTAGCGGGGCAGGATTGGGCGACGCTGGGTACGTCCGCCTGGTTTTCTCTGGGGGGATTTGTGTTAGCCCTTTACCTTGCACCCTCCCTTAACATGTTGGCACTGGGCGATCGCATGGCGCAGGGGCTGGGCGTCTCTGTATTCCGCACGCGAACATTCACCCTGCTTGCGATCGCGTTGCTCTGTGGCGCAGCCGTATCGATTGCTGGCCCCATTGGTTTTGTCGGCCTGCTAGTACCGCAGATTGTCCGGCGTCTGGTATCAGCGGATCTGCGCGTTCTGCTCCCTCTTTCAGCTTGTGTCGGCGCACTTTTGTTATTACTGGCAGATATTATTGCCCGTACGCTTTTCACACCCCATGAGTTAGCGACCGGTGTCATGACGGCGTTAGTTGGTGCGCCTGTTTTTGTCATTATGGCGACGAGGATGTTCAAATGAGTCGGATAATGAACGTCGGGCTACGCCCACTACGTGTTGGTAAGTTTTCGACACTGGTACGCCCTAAAAATCTGCTGTTGCTTGGTGGGCTGTTCCTGCTTGCGGTTGGAATACTGATATTCGGTCTGATGCAGGGTTCTTTCTCTGTTCCGGCATCGGAAGTAGGACGAGCGTTGTTTGCTCCAGAAAACGTAAGCACAGACGCACGTTATATTGTGCAGGATATTCGCTTGCCGAGAGTCATCATGGCATTGCTATGCGGGGCCATGTTAGGTATGGCAGGGGCCGCAATGCAATCCATTGCACGTAACGGCCTTGCCGATCCTGGTTTAATCGGCGTCAAAGAAGGATGTAGCGTGGCTGTGCTGTGGCTGATTTTCCAGTTTCCAATGCTGGGAATGTTCTGGCGTCCAGTGGCTGGTCTTGCTGGTGGCCTGTTGGTGGCTTTAATCGTGATTTTTTGTGCGCGCGATATTTCCCGCCCGCGATTTGTTCTGATTGGTATTGGTGTTTCCTGGTTTTTCGCCGCCGGTATCGGTGTATTTATGACCACTGCAGATGTTCGAGATGTACAAACTGCATTGATGTGGTTATCGGGAAGCCTGCATGCAGCTAACTGGATGTTAGTCGCTATTTCAGCCTGTTGGATGTTGCCAGCCGCTCTTTTATTGCTGTTCACCGCCAGGACGGCGGATATCGCTCTGCTTGGTCATCAGGTTGCAACCGGGTTAGGGGTGAATAGTTCTCGTCTGGCGTTGTTACGTGTCGCTGCACCCATAATCCTGACAGCCGTCTGCGTTTCGTGTGTTGGTAACATCGGTTTTGTCGGATTGATAGCACCCCATATATCACGTTTTATTCTACGTGGCGGGCAGACGACATTACTGCTGGGGAGCGCGGTATCGGGGGCGTTGTTAGTTATTCTGGCGGATAGCATTGGTCGTTTGGCTTTTTTGCCTTTGCAACTGCCTGCCGGAATCATTATCTCACTGATTGGTGGACCATTTTTTTTGCTACTGCTCTGGCAGCGCAGGAACAGTTTTTAACGGGAGTTATATGCGTTTATTTTTTTCTCTGCTGATACTGTTGTCATTTTTTTCCCGTGCAACAGAACCTGTTCAGGTATTTACTGATGATTTAGGGCGCAAAGTCACTGTTCCTGCTCATCCAAAGAGAATTGTCTCTTTACACGATCTTGATATCACTATTCCTCTGATTGAGCTCGGTGTACCTCCTGTCGCCAGCCACGGGCGAACTCGGCCTGACGGTAGCCATTTCATTCGATCTGGCGCGTTATTGACAGGTGTCGACTTTGATAATTCATCGATCGCCTTTATTGGTACCGCTGATATTGATATTGAAGCGATTGTGGCGGCAAAGCCTGACCTGATCATCACAGAACCGACCCGTAATACGCCCATTGAACAACTTGAAAAAATTGCGCCCACGGTGAGCATTGATCATCTCAAAGGGGGCGCGCCAGAAATCTATCGCAAGCTGGCAGAACTTACAGGAACGCAGTCGCAGCTGGCGATACTTGAACGCCGCTATCAGGCACAAATCAATGCGCTGAAGGCGACGCTGGACAGCCAAAAAATAACGGTATCGGTGATTCAGGCAAACCAGGGAAAAATTAATGTGATGCATAGCTATCATTCGCTGGGGCGGGTATTACGCGATGCTGGTTTTCGTTTTCCGCCGCTGATTGAGAGCATTCCTGAAGGTGGGCGAATGGATGTGAGCGCGGAGCGTTTACCTGAACTGGATGCCGATTTTGTTTTTGCAACCTGGCGCGGTGACACCGGTGGTAAACCTCAGGATGAGCTGGCAGCAATGGAAAAAGTCATGCCGGGATGGTGTCAGTTTCTGACTGCCTGTCGTTCCGGGCGTTATGTGCTGATTTCTCGTGAAGAGGCGATTTCTAACTCCTTTGCATCTCTGGGGCTGATGGCTGCGCAGATACAATCACAAATTGCAGGGCGACCTCTACCGGAGGATAAATGATCCAGAAAGATAAAGCGCGGGTTGATATTTTTGGTGAGCGTTTTCGCACTCGCGCGAGTCAGTTAACGCCTGGGTTAAGAGTTGTCGCCAGCTACATTAATGAGCATCGTGAAGTGGTACTCGAGCAAACGGCGATGGAAATTGCGGCCACGTTGAACACTTCCGATGCCACAGTTATCAGGGCTATACAGGCCCTGGGGTTTGCCGGGCTGCGTGATCTGAAACGCACTCTGGAACAGTGGCTTGGTCCAGCCCTTAGTTCCAGCGAAAAGATGTCTACGACGGTGAGTAACTTGACGAGCGATGTTAACACCGCAATCGACTTTGTTCTTGAAGGGCATTTGTATACCTGTAATGTCCTGTCAGAGCCTGAAAACCGCCACGCGCTTGCGCAAGCTGTAGCGTTGTTGGTGCAGGCACGGCAAGTCGCTATTTTTGGCATTGGCGCTTCGGGTATCCTGGCGGACTATACCGCACGACTATTCAACCGCATAGGTTTGCCTGCCACGGCACTAAACCGTACGGGTATTGGCCTTGCCGAGCAACTGATCGCGCTTCAACGTGGCGATGTTCTGATCATGATGGCGCAAAAATCTGCGCACCGGGAAGGGCTGACAACGCTTCGTGAGGCGAGGCGGCTGGGGATCCCTGTTATTTTGCTGACAAACGCGCTGGATTCACGTTTTAGCAAAGACGCCAGTATCGTGATTCATGTTCCGCGCGGGGATGAAAAAGGGAAAACGCCGCTACATGGTACGGTATTGTTGTGTCTGGAAATGATTGTCTGGTCGGTAGCTTCCGCAGTGCCGCAGCGTGCGGTTAAAACCATTAAGCGAATTAACGATTTCCATCGAGGACTGAAAACGGGAAGAAAGAATGGCTAATCTGGGCTGAGACCGGTAGCAACACCGGCCTCTTTTCAGGAATGTTAAATCCCCGGTTGCAGGATGCGGATATTCATCTCCAGCACATCGCCTTTTACGGCCTCGCTGTACGCTTTCATGTGCGGGGTCTGCAAGTGCGCTTCAAGATGCGCGATGCTTTCCCACTGCTCAATCATCACGATAGAATCCGGTGCCATAGACTGGAAACTCACGCCAGCAGCGCAATCCACCATTGGCGCATAGCCGTGGCAACCTTCTTCTTTCAGTACGGTTGGAACGATTTTAGCAAACTGATCCAACACTGCCTGACGGTGATGTTGACCAGGACGAGTACGGATTTCTGCGATTACTGTAATCATGGTTAACTCCTTCTAAAGCCAGAGCTCTAGTTAACCAAAAATTTCCACAAGATGCTTGCGATATTCTTCAGTATAGCGGGGAACATCAGGCATTTTTATCACGTCATTAGCGATAAATGTCGGCAGCGGTTCCATGCCAAGGAATTGGTTTGCTTTATGGAACGGCAGGTACACACCGTCAACACCAACGCCGTGGAAGAACTGATCTTTTTCGGTGAAGGCTTCCATTGGTGCGTTCCAGGTCAGAGAAAGCATATATTTTTTGCCCTGTACCAGGCCGCCGGAGCCGTATTTTTTCGACGGATCTTTGCGGGTACGACCATCGCTGGCATACAGCGTCCCGTGACCTTCGGTGAATACATCATCAATGTATTTTTTCACTGTCCACGGCGCGCCCATCCACCAGCCTGGCATCTGCCAGATCACCACATCAGCCCAGAGAAAGTTTTGTACTTCCGCTTTGACATCGTAGTCGCTGTCGGCGCGAACGATGCGGACATCATGCCCGAGGTCGCGCAGTGTGCCATCCGCGACTTCGGTCAGGGTGTCGTTCAGTTGACCATTGGAGTGGGCGAATTTTTTCGCGCCGTTGATAATCAGGATGTTGCTCATTTTTTAACCTTAAGGTGAGACGTTTGCCGACTATAGTACGTCACAGAGCGGTACGGTGAAATTAGCAAAATGTGCAAAGTCTTTTGCGAATTTAGCAAAAGTCTTACCCTTACCAGCTTACTTTCGCCTCAAATCCACCTTGTTCCGCATTCCCAAACTCAACATTCATGTCATGCAGCTTGGCGATTCGCTGGACAATTGAAAGCCCAAGTCCACTGCCGGTAGCGGTTTGTCCGGGTGGGCGATAGAAGCGTTCGCCAATTCTCGCCAGTGCCTCTGGCGTCACACCGGGGCCGTTATCCTTCACGATGAAATTATCGGCATTCAGCGTGACGTCCACCACGCAGCCCTGTGGACTGTAGCGCACGGCGTTATCCAGAAGGTTTCGTACCAACAAACTTAGCAACAGCGGTTGTCCGGTGCGTTTGATGCCGTGGGCATTGAGTGTCAGTCGCACGTCAATTTTCGCCTGCTGCGCCGTGTGGTAAATATCCATCACCGACGATTGCAGGAGATCTTCAAGCGGGATCTCCGCGACGTCCTGAAGGTTATCCAGTGAGTCCAGCCGCGATAGCGTGAGCAGTTGATCAACCAGACGAGTAGCGCGATCGATCCCGGAATGTAATTGGAGCAGCGCTTTTTTCCGCGCCTGCGGATCATCGTCAGAGAGCTGAGCAACTTCGGTTTGCACTTTCAGCGCCGTTAACGGGCTACGAAGTTCGTGAGCTGCGTCGGAGGTAAAGCGTCGTTCACGAACCATCATCGCATGTGTGCGGGCGAACAGTTGATTCAACGACTCAACCAGTGGGCGCACTTCGCTGGGTACGCCCGTCGCGTTTAGTGGTTTTTCCGAGTCTGGGTCACGCATACGTAGTGCCAGCGCCAGTTTGTTCAGCGGCGCGAGTTCACGACCCAGTAGTACCATCATGATGATTAACATAATCGGCAGTGCGACCAGCCACGGGATCAATTGTCCGGCAACAATCGCCAGCGCCATGTCTTCACGGTATTCCCATTCCTGACCAACAACAATGCGATATTTGCCATCAGGTGAGGTCATCCAGACAAAACGCCATTGATCTTTATCGCCCACCAGTTGCCCGTCAGCAAAACCTTCTCGTTGATAGCTATAAGGAATATCTTCTCCATTATCGCCATCGTTAAGGACCATTCTGCCGTCGTGGGTAAAGATGGCAAAGGTCAGCGCATCGTCATCAACATGACCGTGTTTTAATTTATTTGGCGTCTGTGCCATGCGATCCGCCGCGTTGATTTCGTTGAGATCGAGCGTACTTAACCGTTTGGCAAACAGCATCAGTTGGGTGTCGAACAACTCATCGACGTTATCCGTTGTTTGTTTCCAGGCGACAAAGCTGGAAAGCAGCCAGGTCACCGAGGCCAGAATTAAAAAGATTAGCGTTAGCCTGACTCGCAGACTAAGACGTTGGGTAAATTTCATTTCTCACCTAATGTGTAGCCAATACCATGAACGGTACGAATAAAATCACTGCCGAGTTTGCGTCGCAGATGATGCACATGCACTTCAACGGCATTACTGGTGACCTCTTCGTCCCAGGTATACAGTTTCTCTTCAATCAGTTTGCGCGGCAGTACCCGACCAGCGTTACGCATCAGTAATTCCAGCAGGGCAAATTCTTTTGGCTTCAGCGTTAAGGGTTCGCCAGCCAGCGTGGCGATACGTTTGCCGGGGTCGAGCATGACGTTGCCGTGGCGCAGCTCGTTGCTGGCCTGGCCGTTGGTTCGGCGCATCAGAGCTTCCAGCCTGGCGGCGACTTCTATCAACGCAAAAGGTTTACACAGATAATCGTCAGCTCCCAGACGCAGCCCTTCTACACGTTCCGCCAGCGCATCGCGCGCGGTCAGGATCAAAACCGGCTCACGCTGACCTTTTTCTCGCCATTCGCGCAAAATATCGCGACCATCCATGCCCGGTAAGGTTAAATCCAGGATCACCGCATCATAAGGTGCGCTATATAGCGCCTCTTTTCCCTGACGACCTTGTGTAAACCAGTCGACGCTAAAACCCATTTTACTAAGGCCCGTTTTGATGCCGTCGCCAATCAGCATGTCATCTTCTATCAGTAAAATTCGCATTTTTTCATCCCTGCGATAACCGTATTTGCTGCCAGTAAACCGTGTTGTAACGCGCTCTGTACAGCATTAAATTTTATTTTTTTCCCTTAAGAAGTTGTTAAGGACTATCTTGTTAAATGCTCGGAAACAGACATTAAAGGGAGTAATAAACATGAAAAAATACGCAGCAGTAATCGCAGTAATGGCCCTGTGCAGTGCACCGGTTATGGCAGCAGAGCAGGGAGGTTTTTCTGGCCCATCGGCAACGCAAAGTCAGGCCGGAGGATTCCAGGGGCCGAATGGCAGCGTAACGACTATAGAAAGCGCAAAATCCCTGCGTGACGACACCTGGGTAACCCTGCGCGGCAATATCGTTGAACGCATCTCTGACGATCTCTACGTGTTCAAAGATGCCAGCGGTACTATCAATGTTGATATCGACCACAAACGCTGGAACGGCATGACGGTGACGCCGAAAGATACGGTTGAGATTCAGGGTGAAGTCGATAAAGACTGGAATTCTGTTGAAATTGACGTCAAACAGATCCGCAAAGTAAATCCGTAATTGTTACCGCTCCCGGGACACGTTCCCGGGAATAATTTCGCAGGGAGGCAAAATGACAAACCTGACACTGGATGTAAATATTATCGATTTCCCATCAATCCCTGTGGCGATGTTGCCGCACCGCTGTAGCCCTGAGTTGCTCAACTACAGTGTGGCGAAATTTATCATGTGGCGTAAAGAGACGGGGCTTTCTCCTGTTAACCAAAGCCAGACTTTTGGCGTCGCCTGGGACGACCCTGCCACCACCGCACCAGAAGCGTTTCGCTTTGATATCTGCGGCAGCGTTAGCGAACCGATCCCCGATAATCGTTATGGCGTAAGTAATGGTGAACTTACCGGTGGACGTTATGCTGTGGCCCGCCATGTTGGCGAGCTGGACGATATTTCACACACGATATGGGGCATCATTCGCCACTGGCTTCCGGCAAGCGGCGAAAAAATGCGCAAGGCCCCGATCCTGTTTCACTACACCAATCTTGCCGAAGGGATGACAGAGCAGCGACTGGAAACAGATGTTTATGTGCCGTTGGCGTGATGAAGAATCTTTACCGGAGTGTGAGCCAAATCACTCGCGATAAGTTTGAGCGAACAATGCCACAGGCGTATTGTTGTTGGGCTTATAATTTCTCCGGTAAGGAATACCATGTATACGCGAAATTTATTATGGCTGGTCAGCCTGGTAAGTGCGGCTCCTCTCTACGCTGCTGACGTTCCCGCCAACACACCGCTCGCCCCGCAACAAGTCTTTCGTTACAACAATCATAGCGACCCAGGCACGCTCGACCCGCAAAAGGTGGAGGAGAATACTGCCGCGCAGATTGTGCTGGATCTGTTTGAAGGTCTGGTATGGATGGACGGTGAAGGCCAGGTGCAGCCCGCTCAGGCTGAACGCTGGGAGATACTGGACGGCGGCAAGCGCTATATTTTCCATCTGCGTAGCGGTTTGCAGTGGTCAGACGGTCAGCCTCTGACGGCAGAGGATTTTGTCCTCGGCTGGCAGCGCGCGGTTGACCCGAAAACGGCAAGCCCTTTTGCTGGCTATCTGGCACAGGCGCACATTAACAATGCCGCGGCTATTGTTGCGGGTAAAGCAGATGTTACATCGCTGGGTGTCAAAGCGACGGATGATCGTACTCTTGAAGTTACGCTTGAGCAGCCAGTTCCTTGGTTCACGACGATGCTCGCCTGGCCGACGCTGTTCCCGGTTCCTCATCATGTCATCGCTAAACATGGCGATAGCTGGAGTAAGCCAGAGAACATGGTTTACAACGGTGCCTTTGTGCTTGATCAGTGGGTAGTTAACGAAAAGATTACTGCACGCAAAAATCCAAAGTACCGCGATGCGCAACATACAGTATTGCAACAGGTTGAGTATCTGGCGCTGGATAATTCGGTCACCGGCTATAACCGCTATCGCGCGGGAGAGGTCGATCTCACCTGGGTTCCGGCGCAGCAAATTCCCGCCATTGAAAAATCACTGCCTGGCGAGCTACGAATTATTCCGCGTCTGAACAGCGAATATTACAACTTCAACCTTGAGAAACCGCCATTTAACGATGTGCGGGTGCGTCGGGCGCTATATCTTACGGTTGATCGACAGCTTATTGCGCAAAAGGTACTGGGGTTGAGAACGCCCGCAACTACGCTGACGCCGCCAGAGGTAAAAGGCTTTAGCGCGACGACGTTCGATGAACTGCAAAAGCCGCTGAGTGAGCGCGTCGCGATGGCAAAAGCCTTGTTGAAACAGGCGGGATACGACGCCTCTCATCCGCTTCGCTTTGAGCTGTTCTACAACAAGTACGATCTGCATGAAAAGACCGCGATAGCGTTGTCTTCCGAATGGAAAAAATGGCTGGGTGCACAGGTGACGCTGCGCACAATGGAGTGGAAAACTTATCTTGATGCCCGACGAGCCGGTGATTTCATGTTGTCTCGGCAGTCGTGGGATGCGACGTACAATGATGCCTCCACCTTTCTGAACACGCTTAAGAGCGATAGCGAGGAAAATGTCGGCCACTGGAAAAACGCGCAGTATGACGCCTTACTAAACCAGGCGGCACAAACGGCTGATGCAACAAAGCGTAATGCGTTGTATCAGCAGGCAGAAGTGATCATCAACCAGCAGGCACCGCTCATTCCTGTCTATTATCAGCCGTTAATCAAACTGCTTAAACCCTACGTTGGCGGTTTTCCGCTGCATAATCCCCAGGATTATGTCTACAGCAAAGAGTTGTATATCAAGGCACATTGATGTCTTTATCGCCGTCGGAGCACGTCCGGCGGCGCTATTCACGCTGATCTCCTGTGACTCGACGCGGCAGATAATGTAGTATCTCCGGCAATATTGCCCCTTTGAAGGCTGGCGAATAAGTTGAGGAATCAGAATTAATGAGCGATATGGCAGAGCGCCTTGCGCTACATGAATTTACGGAAAACGCCTACTTAAACTACTCCATGTACGTGATCATGGACCGTGCGTTGCCGTTTATTGGTGATGGTCTGAAACCCGTTCAGCGGCGCATTGTGTATGCGATGTCTGAACTGGGTCTGAATGCCAGTGCCAAATTTAAAAAATCGGCCCGTACCGTCGGTGACGTACTGGGTAAATACCATCCGCACGGCGATATTGCCTGTTATGGAGCGATGGTCCTGATGGCGCAGCCGTTCTCTTACCGTTATCCGCTGGTTGATGGTCAGGGGAACTGGGGCGCGCCGGACGATCCGAAATCGTTCGCGGCAATGCGTTACACCGAATCCCGGTTATCGAAATATTCTGAGTTGCTATTAAGCGAGCTTGGACAGGGGACGGCTGACTGGGTGCCAAACTTCGACGGCACCTTACAGGAGCCGAAAATGCTGCCAGCCCGCCTGCCGAACATTTTGCTTAACGGCACCACCGGTATTGCCGTCGGCATGGCGACCGATATTCCACCGCATAACCTGCGTGAAGTGGCTCAGGCGGCAATCGCATTAATCGACCAGCCGAAAACCACGCTCGATCAGCTGCTGGATATCGTGCAGGGGCCGGATTATCCGACTGAAGCGGAAATTATCACTTCGCGCGCCGAGATTCGTAAAATCTACGAGAACGGACGTGGTTCAGTGCGTATGCGCGCGGTTTGGAAGAAAGAAGATGGCGCGGTGGTTATTAGCGCATTGCCGCATCAGGTTTCAGGTGCGCGCGTACTGGAGCAAATTGCTGCGCAAATGCGCAACAAAAAGCTGCCGATGGTTGACGATCTGCGCGATGAATCTGACCACGAGAACCCGACCCGTCTGGTGATTGTGCCGCGTTCCAACCGCGTGGATATGGATCAGGTGATGAACCACCTCTTCGCTACCACCGATCTGGAAAAGAGCTATCGCATTAACCTCAATATGATCGGTCTGGATGGTCGTCCGGCGGTGAAAAACCTGCTGGAAATCCTCTCCGAATGGCTGGTGTTCCGCCGCGATACCGTGCGCCGCCGACTGAACTATCGTCTGGAGAAAGTCCTCAAGCGCCTGCATATCCTCGAAGGTTTGCTGGTGGCGTTTCTCAATATCGACGAAGTGATTGAGATCATTCGTAATGAAGATGAACCGAAACCGGCGCTGATGTCGCGGTTTGGCCTTACGGAAACCCAGGCGGAAGCGATCCTCGAACTGAAACTGCGTCATCTTGCCAAACTGGAAGAGATGAAGATTCGCGGTGAGCAGAGTGAGCTGGAAAAAGAGCGCGACCAGTTGCAGGGCATTTTGGCTTCCGAGCGTAAAATGAATAACCTGCTGAAGAAAGAACTGCAGGCAGACGCGCAAGCCTACGGTGACGAACGTCGTTCGCCGTTGCAGGAACGCGAAGAAGCGAAAGCGATGAGCGAGCACGACATGCTGCCGTCTGAACCTGTCACCATTGTGCTGTCGCAGATGGGCTGGGTACGCAGCGCTAAAGGCCATGATATCGACGCGCCGGGCCTGAATTATAAAGCGGGCGATAGCTTCAAAGCGGCGGTGAAAGGTAAGAGCAACCAACCGGTAGTGTTTGTTGATTCCACCGGTCGTAGCTATGCCATCGACCCGATTACGCTGCCGTCGGCGCGTGGTCAGGGCGAACCGCTCACCGGCAAATTAACGTTGCCGCCTGGAGCGACCGTTGACCATATGCTGATGGAAAGCGACGATCAGAAACTGCTGATGGCTTCCGATGCGGGTTACGGTTTCGTCTGCACCTTTAACGATCTGGTGGCGCGTAACCGTGCAGGTAAGGCTTTGATCACCTTACCGGAAAATGCCCATGTTATGCCGCCGGTGGTGATTGAGGATGCTTCCGATATGCTGCTGGCAATCACTCAGGCAGGCCGTATGTTGATGTTCCCGGTAAGCGATCTGCCGCAGTTGTCGAAGGGCAAAGGCAATAAGATTATCAACATTCCGTCGGCAGAAGCCGCGCGTGGCGAGGATGGTCTGGCGCAACTGTACGTTCTACCACCGCAAAGCACGCTGACCATTCATGTTGGGAAACGCAAAATTAAACTGCGTCCGGAAGAGCTACAGAAAGTCACTGGCGAACGTGGACGCCGCGGTACGTTGATGCGCGGTTTGCAGCGTATCGATCGTGTTGAGATCGACTCTCCTCGCCGTGCCAGCAGCGGTGATAGCGAAGAGTAATATGCCGGGGAGGGCGCTGTTTCCTCCCGCTTGCAAGGAACGCCGGATGAAACGTTAAGTCGTCATCCGGCAGCGTATTCAACCCCCGGAAACGATAAAAATTCCCTTGAAACCGTTGTTTATTCATGCGTTGCGATTAACAATACGCTTTTCCAGAGAGCTGCTTTTAACAATGCCCTAACCTGATTTCAGGTGACGTACAATGCCAGTCTCTCAGACCTTCAGAGGGTGTTATGCTATATATCTTTCGTCTTATTATTACCGTGATTTACAGCATTTTAGTCTGTGTATTCGGCTCCATTTACTGCCTTTTCAGCCCGCGTAATCCGAAACATGTGGCCACCTTTGGGCATATGTTTGGCCGTCTTGCGCCGCTGTTCGGCCTGAAAGTGGAGTGCCGCAAACCTGCAGACGCTGAAAGTTACGGCAATGCTATCTATATCGCTAACCACCAGAACAACTATGACATGGTGACAGCATCGAACATTGTGCAACCGCCGACGGTAACGGTAGGTAAAAAGAGCTTGCTGTGGATCCCCTTCTTCGGGCAGTTGTACTGGTTAACCGGTAACTTATTGATCGACAGAAACAATCGCACTAAAGCTCACGGCACTATTGCGGAAGTCGTGAATCACTTCAAAAAACGCCGTATTTCCATCTGGATGTTCCCGGAAGGAACCCGCAGCCGTGGTCGCGGCCTGCTACCGTTCAAGACCGGGGCATTTCACGCGGCAATTGCGGCGGGCGTCCCGATTATTCCCGTGTGCGTCTCTACAACTTCGAATAAGATTAATCTTAATCGGCTACACAACGGTCTGGTGATTGTCGAAATGCTGCCGCCAATTGACGTCAGTCAGTATGGCAAAGATCAGGTTCGCGAGTTGGCTGCCCATTGTCGTTCGATAATGGAACAAAAAATCGCTGAGCTCGATAAAGAAGTCGCAGAGCGCGAAGCCGCCGGAAAAGTTTAAGTCGGCAATCTGTATTTTTGCGGGGAACACTTTCCTGCACGGTATTACTTTAGCCAGTTTTACATGGAGCAAATATGTCACTCAGTCGGCGTCAGTTCATTCAGGCATCGGGGATTGCACTTTGTGCAGGCGCTGTTCCCCTGAAGGCCAGCGCAGCCGGGCAACAGCAACCGCTACCCGTTCCGCCGCTGCTTGAATCTCGCCGTGGGCAACCGCTGTTTATGACTGTACAACGTGCGCACTGGTCATTTACGCCAGGGACACGCGCGTCGGTTTGGGGAATCAATGGTCGTTACCTGGGGCCGACTATCCGCGTCTGGAAGGGCGACGATGTTAAGCTTATTTACAGCAACCGCCTGACAGAAAATGTCTCAATGACGGTGGCCGGGCTACAGGTACCTGGCCCGCTGATGGGCGGTCCGGCACGGATGATGTCGCCAAACGCTGACTGGGCACCCGTACTGCCTATTCGCCAGAACGCAGCTACTCTGTGGTATCACGCCAATACTCCCAACCGCACGGCTCAGCAGGTCTATAACGGCCTTGCCGGAATGTGGCTGGTGGAAGATGAAGTCAGCAAGTCGCTGCCTATCCCCAACCATTATGGTGTGGATGATTTTCCGGTCATTATTCAGGATAAACGGCTGGATAACTTTGGTACGCCAGAATACAACGAACCGGGAAGCGGCGGCTTTGTTGGCGATACGCTGCTGGTTAACGGTGTACAAAGCCCGTACGTTGAAGTCTCGCGTGGCTGGGTGCGCTTGCGTCTGTTGAACGCGTCGAACTCTCGTCGCTATCAACTACAGATGAGCGATGGTCGCCCGTTACATGTGATTTCTGGCGATCAGGGATTCCTGCCCGCTCCTGTATCGGTGAAGCAACTTTCGCTGGCACCGGGCGAGCGTCGTGAGATTCTGGTGGATATGAGCAACGGTGATGAAGTGTCGATCACCTGTGGTGAAGCGGCGAGCATTGTTGATCGTATTCGCGGCTTCTTTGAGCCATCCAGTATTCTGGTTTCTACCCTGGTGCTAACGCTGCGCCCAACCGGCCTTCTGCCGCTGGTCACAGACAGTCTTCCGATGCGCTTGCTGCCAACTGAAATTATGGCCGGTTCGCCGATTCGAAGTCGTGATATCAGTCTGGGTGATGACCCGGGGATTAATGGGCAGTTGTGGGACGTCAACCGTATTGATGTTACTGCGCAGCAAGGAACGTGGGAACGCTGGACGGTACGCGCGGACGAGCCGCAAGCGTTCCATATTGAAGGCGTGATGTTCCAGATCCGTAACGTGAATGGTGCGATGCCGTTCCCGGAAGACAGAGGCTGGAAAGATACCGTTTGGGTTGACGGACAAGTGGAGCTGCTGGTTTATTTCGGTCAGCCTTCCTGGGCGCACTTCCCGTTCTACTTCAACAGTCAGACGCTGGAAATGGCGGACCGTGGTTCGATTGGGCAACTGTTGGTCAATCCGGTACCGTAATGGACCAATTCAATGCCCCACAGAGTGGTGGGGCATTGAAAATTACTCAGTATGCAGTCTTCATTGTGTATCAGGTCGAAAATAATCCTGGCAGCATCAGACTAAGCTGCGGGAAATAACAAATAATTGCCATTACTACAAACAATGCCAGAAACATCGGCAGTAATGGTTTTATTGCCCTGTCGATACTGACCTTACCAATGCTGCAACCAACAAACAGAATGGTGCCAACGGGTGGTGTACAAAGGCCAATGGTCAAGTTGAACACCATAATAATACCGAAGTGGATGGGATCTATTCCCAGATGCTGAGCGATCGGCAGGAAAATAGGCGTAAATATCAGGATCGCCGGTGTGATATCCATAAAGGTACCGACGATCAACAGAATGATATTGATGATAAACAGAATAACCCATTTGTTATCCGAAACACTGGTAATCAGTTCGTTGATCAACTCAGGAACATCAGCATTCGTCATGGCCCATGACATCCCCATCGAGCAGCCTACCAGTAACAGAACAATTGAACTGGTTACTACCGAATCTAACAGAATATCATTGAGCTTCTTAAAAGTGATTTCCCGGTAAATCATCGCCAGGGCTAAACTATAAATTACCGCAATTGCCGATGCTTCCGTGGGCGTGAATACCCCTGCGATAATACCGCCAATAATGATAAAAATAAGCATCAGGCTGGGAATTGATTCGCGGAATACCTGCAAAAATTGATGAAAATTGATACGTTCGGCCACCGGATAATGGTTACGTCGCGCATAAAGTGCCGCCACAAACATTAAAGCAGCAGCGGTGAGAATGCCTGGCAAGTATCCGGCTAAGAACAACGCAGCAACAGAAGTCCCGCCACTGGCGAGGGAATAAACAATCAACACATTGCTCGGTGGGATCATCAGGCCAATGGGGGCAGAGGCAATATTAACCGCTGCTGAAAACGCCGGATCATAGCCCTCTTTTTCTTGCAGTGGTGACATAATTCCACCTACCGCGGCGGCTGACGCAACGGCTGAACCTGAAATCGCACCAAACAGCGTATTCGCGAGGATATTACAATGAGCCAGTGAGCCAGGAAGACGCCCAACTAATGCTTGCGCCAGGTTAACCAGTCGTCTGGCTATACCACCGGTATTCATAATGTTTCCGGCTAACACGAAGAAGGGAATGGCTAATAGCGTAAAGCCATCCAGCCCCACAGTCATCTTTTGCGAAATCACAGAAATGGCGGCATCGGGTGGTAAGGCAGTAATAATAGATAACAGCGAAGAAAGACCAATCGCAAAAGTAATTGGCACACCGATTGCCAGCATGACGGCAAAACTGCCAAATAAAATTAAGACGGGGTAGATATATTCAAAGTCCATATTTCCCTCGTTAATGAAAATTCCGTTTACGATAGTTGTCAATAATATTCATTACTGAATACCAGACCAGAATAAGTCCACTGACAGGCATAACCCAATATACTTTATCCATTGGCCATTTTAATACTGGAGAGATTTGTCCAACATGTTGTGCTTTTTCAACAACAATATTCCCGCCATAGATCATGAAAATAACCGCAAAGACCGTAATAATAATTTGGATAAAACTGTCAAGCGTCAGAACAGATGCAGCCGGAAGTTTTTGAGCCAACAAATCAATGGCCAGATGTTTTTTTAACCCCGCAGTATATACACCGCCAAGTAAAATCATCCACATAAATAAAATCTGGGTGAACTCATCAAGCACAGTGCTGGGAGCGTTAAAAATAAAACGTGCAATAACTTGCTAGGTTACGCAGAACACCATAATGGCGAGAATAATGCAGCAACATCCGGCAAGGATCTTATTAAGAATATGAGTGAGTGTTCGCATAAGTCTTCCATGAAAAGGCAGGAATTACCTGCCCATTAGGGTTACATACTTTCTACTAGCTCAAGGTTTTTGGCTGATTGTGCATCTTTCGCCTTGAATTCATCGTATAACGGTTTGACGCGTTCTTTGAAAGCGGATTTATCAACATCAACAACTGTTGCGTTCATCCCTTTCATTTTGTCGTAGGCTTCTTTTTCAGCCGCAGGCCAGATGACGTCCTTCATCTGCATCATGGACTCATCGGCTGCTTTTAATAATGCCGTGCGCTCTTTATCACCAAGTTTATTCAACACGTTGGTGCTGATAATTAACACATCAGGTACCATGGTGTGTTCATCACGTGAATAGACTTTTGCGACTTCGGCGTGACGCATATCGGAATAGACAACGGTATTGTTCTCTCCGCCATCAACCACTCCTTGCTGAAGTGCGGTGTAGAGTTCGCCTTGCGCCATCGGGGTAGCGACACCACCGAGTGCTTTCATCATTGCAATGGCGCTGGGGCTTTGTTGAACCCTGATTTTCATTCCCGCTAAATCTTCAGGTTTTGTAATCGGTTTATTGGAATAAAAACTTCTCGCACCGCCGTCATAGTACGTAATACCAACAAAACCTTTGCTTTCTGATGAATTAAGTATTTTTTTACCTAAATCACTTTGCAGAACACGATAATAGTGATCACGGTCGCGGAATAAGAACGGCAGACTGAAAAGGCTGTAATCTGGAGCAAATGATTCTAGTGATGCGGCATTAACCTTAACCATCTGTAATGCACCGGAGTTCATTAATTCCAGTGATTCACGCTCATTACCTAATGTTGCATTTGGGTAAATGCGAATAACTAATTCACCATTAGAATACTCTTTGGTTTTATCCGCTAAATAGCTTAATGCTTTATGGACAGCATGGCTTTTATCCTGATTATGACTCAGTTTTAATGTTGTTTTTGCCAGTGTGGTATTAGATATTAATAAACAACTGGTTAACAGCATAAGCGATGCCGTCAGAGGACGAAGTGCTTTCATATCCTGCTCCTGGTTAATATAACAGAAACGATAAATACAGCGCTTTTCTATCGTTATAATAAAAAGTAGTGATTAATTCTCTGCCAGATAATGGAATATTCCTGCCGGAACCGGAATACCTTCCTGTTGGCATTTTTCTTTGTAGTGTATTTGCGGATCGTTCGGCGCTAACACTTTTTCGACACCGGGAGCCGGTTTAACGGCATGCAGCTCCGTGACCATTTTCGCCATGGTTTTTGCAAAAACAGGATTGCCGAGCTTTTTCGGATCGATGGCAATAACCAAACTTGCCAGCTTACGCATCTTGTCATAATCACCATACATGCGAACAATATGGTTGCCAAAATTCGCATTCATCAGCACGCCAGTCAGTGCATCAATAGCCAGTGCAATGCCTGAACCTTTGTGTTGGCCGAAAGGTAGCAGGTTTTCAATCTTATACGGATCAGTGGTGCCATAACCGTTTTTATCTATCGCCAGCCCTTCACCAATATGTTTTCCGGTTTCCTTTGCATGAAGTATTTTGCCGAAAGCCGTGGCACTGGTCGCCATATCAACAATCATCGGATGGCTGTTTTCCACCGGGAAACCAAAGGCGATGGGGTTAGTTCCCAAAAAGCGCTCGGCGCCGCCATGGGGAGCCACACAGGTATCGGTTTGCGTCATTACGATAGCAACCAACCCTTTGTTGGTGATCATCTCTGCAAAATAAGATAACGCACCACAGTGAGACGTGTTTTTAACGCTAACAAAACCGAGGCCCTCTTGCTGGGCCAGTTTAATAGCGTGCTCAGTGGCGCTAATTAATGCGGAATGCCCCATTCCGTCGTCAGAGTCGAGAATGGCCACTGACGGTGAAATTTGCTCAATGCTAAACTGCGGGGCTTTATTTAACCCTCCGGCAGCAAGGCGGGTGCAATAATGTTCGACACGCATAACACCATGTGAATGCACACCTGTAATATCGGCATGTACTAAAACATCTGTCACCTGTTGTGTGGTGTCGGTATCCAGCCCGGCGGTATGTAATTTGTGGTGCACCAGTGATTTTAAATTTTCTTCACTGACATAAACAGTTGTCATATTTGTTCCCTTAAAAAGTGATCACACCCTTGACCATATTTTTATTTTCTACAACGTTACGCTGGTAATCTTCGCCAACACTAAAGAAATTGAACGCCTGGTTTTTCATTAAATTTTCGTGAATTTTATTGCTGCGCATCAGTTCAATCACCAACGCAAAATCTTCCCGTGTGGCATTGCGGCTGCTGAGTAACGTTGTCTCTTTTTTATGGAAGGTCGGATCGTCAATAACAAGTTCACCAATGTACAAACCGATGAAAACAATTTTGCCGCCATGACGAATAAGATTTACATCATGACTCATTGAAGCTTTATTTCCCGTCGCATCCAGTACTACGCAAGCCAGTTCGCCTCCAAATACTTCACTAAGCGCGGCAATAAAACCTTCCTGTGTTGGGTCGAAGACATTAATTGCCAGATGATCCACAACGTGCTGGCGACGTTGACAGTCAATATCAGCAACAACAACATGCGCCCCTTTAGCCCTGGCGATGGCTGCGGTAGCCAAACCGATTGGCCCAGCACCAATCACCAGTACGTTTTGTTCAGCCTTGATCTCTGCCCGACGAACGGCATGTGCACCAATGGCGAAACATTCAACCAATGCTCCGGCACTGTCGCTGACCTCGTCAGGGAGAGGCACAAGGTTGTCTTCACGTACCGCAAGGTACTCACTAAAACCCCCATCCTGATGCACGCCATACAGCGAAACACGTTCGCAGCAGTTCGTTTTCTCTTCCCGACAGGCTGCGCACTCGCCACACGGAATGCATGGGATGACGGAATAGCGCTGGCCTGATTGTGCTGTTTGGCACTGGCTGCCTCGCGAAACCGCTTCGGCGCATATTTCATGACCTAATACACGTGGGTAGCTAAAAAAAGGCTGTCTGCCGGCAAAAGCGTGAATATCAGTACCACAAATACCCACAGCTTTGATTTTTAACAGCACTTCATTATCTGCTGGTGTGGGAATATCCTTTTCCACATATTCCATAACGCCAGGCTGCTGACAAATTAATGTTTTCATTTCTGCTCATCCGATAATAATTGGCTGATGGTGGCCTTGATGCCTTTGTTTTTTATATTCGCAAAGGCGATTTTTATTTCATTTATAAATGGCTGATGGTTGCTTAAATCACCAAATATGGCGCTAAGGTGCAGTAATGCGAGCGCCTGTTGCCATGCGTCTTGTTGTTCCTTTATTAGCGCCTGAAATTGGTCATTCATTGGATCAGCGGCAGACTGGCTTTTCTCAACAGCATCAATGACATAATGCAACCAACCAGCAATGAGCAGTGACAGAACAGCATTGTTTTGCTTTTGCTGATGCAATTTCAGCCAGGGCGTCAGCGCTCGCTGGGGAAGCTTTTGTGAACCGTCCATGGCTATTTGCCCGGTACGGTGTGCAACGTTACGGTTGCTAAAGCGTTCAATTAACAGGTCGGCGTATTCCTGGATGTTGATATTTAAGTCTGGATTAAGTGTTCGGGCTTGTTCATTAATCATCAGTTGGTGGGTAATGGAACGAAAATTAGCGTCTTCCATGCATTGCCAGATAAACTCATAGCCTGCCAGCGAGCCGTTATAAGCCAGAAATGAATGGCTACCATTTAACATGCGTAACTTCATCTCTTCATAAGGCTGAACATTGCTGACAAACATCGCGCCGGCTTTATCCCATTGTGGTCGTCCGCGCACAAAATTATCTTCGATCACCCACTGACGAAATGATTCGCAGACGATCCCGCAGGGATCGGCATAACCGGTTTTCGTTTCCAGTAAGGCGAATTGCGATTCAGTCATTGCCGGAACAATGCGATCTACCATCGTGCCTGGAAATGAGACATTTTCTTCGATCCACTGAGCCAGGGGCTGGTCCAGTTGTCGGGCAAAACCGAGAACGGCATTGCGCGTCAGATGCCCATTGTCTGGCAAGTTGTCACAGGAGAGCACACTAAAAGCGGCGAGTCCTGTCGCTTTACGTTGTTGCAAAGCACAGACGATCACGCCAATAGCTGACAGAGGCGCATCCGGGTTTTGTAGATCGTGTTGGATTAATCCATTGGTGAGATCAAGTGAACGTGTTTGCGGATCGAGGCAATAACCTTTCTCGGTGATGGTTAATGAAACGATTTTTACCTGAGGTTCAGCCAGTTTATGGATTGCTGCGGCAATGCCATCTCTGGGGGTATGAATACCGCCAGCCACCGAACGCACAAGGCGTGAGGTAGATTGCGATGCAGATGTTTCCACAACCGAAAACAGCCCATTTTGCGCATTTAAGTTTTCGATCAGTTGAGCATCACCAAACAGGTTGATCTCAAAGATCCCCCAGCGGGTGTCCGAAAGTTGATTAGTGAGATCCGTGTAGACAGCCTGGTGTCCGCGATGAAAAGCGCCAAAACCAATATGGACAATATCTGCCTGTAACCCGTCCCGAGGCCAGGTGGTTACCTGATCATAGTGGGCGGCAGCGATACTTTCGTTCCCTGACATTATGCTCTTACTCCTGGTGGCTTGTGTGTATACCAATTTACATAATTCACTAGACCAAAAACAGAGAGATGCATCACGCTTGCAGAGAAAGGTAAAAGTACGAAACAGAACAACAAGGCGTTATTTATATCTGTATCAATGAGTTATATGAATAAAATGAAAGGAAAGTTTTTTAGAGGTCAGTTTTTGGGATAATTGCCGCTAATCTAAGATATCTGATGATAGTCGATTTATTAGACCAATTGAAAAGAGAGCGTGTACCAGTGGAGGGCGGAAGGCAGAGCCGGCGTTATTTTTCCCGCCAGCTCTGGACTAATGAAGGTTAACGAGCGAAGAAAAAGTCATCAAAATCGCTGATGGAAGCGTCTTGTTTGAAGATTTTGATCAGTTCATTTTTGCTGTTTTCCAGATGTCTCCAGGATGCTTCCCTGGCGAGCTCTGAATCTTTCTGTTGTAGCGCAAGGAAAATAGCCCGGTGATCTTCCAGCCATTGCAGACGCAAATGCTTTTCATGCAGGTACTTGTAGTTAAGTTTCTTCCAGCGGGGGTTTTCTGTACGAACTGCCCGCCATAATTCAGCAGCTTGTTTGATGAGTACCCGATTTTGCGTCGCTTCGGCAATAATGCTATGAAATCGGTGATCCAGGTCTTCAAATTTATCACTTTCCGCAGCGATAGCGTTTTCCTGCAATCTAATGATTTTCTTTAACTCTTGTAACTCGTTAAAGCTAATCTGGCTGGCTGCAAAACCAGTAATATTGCTCTCAATCACCTGACGCGCCTGCAACAGTTCAAACGGGCCAATTTCTGAATAGGGCATTAATGATTTCTGGTTGAGCTTATCGGTGGAGTCGACAAAGAAAATCCCTGACCCTTGCTTCACATTCAATACGCCTTTCAGTTCCAGCATAATGATGGCTTCACGAATGGTAGTTCGGCTGGTATTAAACCGCTCGCTCAGTTCACGTTCTGAAGGTAAGCGTTCTCCGGCCTTAAATACGCCTGAATACAGCAGCTCTTCAATCTGTAGACCAATATCGTAATAGCGGCGCTTTGTAATAACCTGTTCCATACCTTGCCTTACTGTGGGTGTCCTCGGATAGCCGATCGTCGTGCAATATGATTTGAACGTTGCTGATCGGCATAAATAGTAGCGGCAGTTGCCACGATACCGCCAGCCTTAAATGTGCTTGCCCAAGTCGGGCAGTGAAAAACCTCACCAGGGTATTTCGCCACCGTTCATCAACATCACTTCATTTCCGCGCGTGATACAGCGTATAATCCCCGGCCTTTGATTATTTTTTTATCATTTCTGGAAGCAAAATGAGCTCTATCTCCCTGATCCAACCGGATCGCGACCTGTTCTCCTGGCCGCAGTACTGGGCCGCCTGTTTTGGACCGGCACCGTTTTTGCCGATGTCACGTGAAGAGATGGATCAACTTGGCTGGGATAGCTGCGACATCATTTTGGTTACTGGCGACGCGTATGTCGATCACCCAAGCTTCGGGATGGCGATTTGCGGTCGTATGCTGGAAGCGCAGGGCTTTCGCGTCGGGATCATCGCCCAGCCAGACTGGAGCAGCAAAGACGACTTTATGCGTCTGGGTAAACCGAATCTGTTTTTCGGCGTTACTGCTGGCAACATGGACTCGATGATCAACCGCTATACCGCCGATCGCCGTTTACGTCATGACGATGCCTACACGCCAGATAATGTCGCGGGTAAGCGTCCGGATCGCGCCACACTGGTTTATACCCAACGTTGTAAAGAGGCGTGGAAAGATGTGCCGGTGATCCTCGGCGGTATTGAGGCCAGCCTGCGCCGTACCGCGCATTATGATTACTGGTCCGATACCGTGCGCCGTTCCGTGTTGGTGGATTCGAAAGCCGACATGCTGATGTTTGGTAACGGTGAGCGTCCGCTGGTGGAAGTGGCGCACCGTCTGGCGATGGGCGAGCCGATTAGTGAAATCCGCGATGTGCGTAATACCGCGATTATCGTAAAAGAGGCGTTGCCAGGCTGGAGCGGCGTGGATTCCACCCGTCTTGATACCCCAGGGAAAATCGACCCAATCCCGCATCCGTATGGCGAAGATTTGCCGTGCGCGGATAACAAACCGGTAGCTCCGAAAAAGCAGGAAGCCAAAGCTGTAACCGTGCAGCCACCACGCCCGAAACCGTGGGAAAAAACCTACGTGTTGCTGCCTTCTTTCGAGAAAGTGAAGGGCGATAAAGTGCTGTACGCCCATGCTTCGCGCATTCTGCACCACGAAACTAACCCAGGCTGCGCCCGCGCATTGATGCAAAAACATGGCGACCGCTATGTATGGATCAACCCGCCTGCTATTCCGCTTTCTACCGAAGAGATGGATAGCGTCTTTGCGCTGCCGTACAAGCGCGTGCCGCATCCGGCTTACGGTAATGCCCGAATTCCGGCTTACGAAATGATTCGTTTCTCGGTCAACATTATGCGTGGCTGCTTTGGCGGCTGCTCTTTCTGTTCTATTACCGAGCACGAAGGGCGCATTATTCAGAGCCGTTCCGAAGATTCGATTATTAATGAGATCGAAGCGATCCGCGACACTGTTCCAGGTTTTACGGGCGTGATTTCCGATCTCGGTGGGCCTACTGCCAACATGTATATGTTGCGCTGCAAATCGCCACGCGCTGAGCAAACCTGCCGTCGTTTGTCGTGCGTTTATCCGGATATTTGTCCGCACATGGACACTAACCATGAACCGACCATCAACCTCTATCGCCGCGCTCGTGATCTGAAAGGCATTAAAAAGATCCTCATCGCCTCTGGTGTGCGTTATGACATCGCCGTAGAAGATCCGCGCTATATCAAAGAGCTGGCGACCCATCACGTCGGCGGTTATCTGAAGATTGCCCCGGAACATACCGAAGAAGGGCCGTTATCGAAGATGATGAAGCCGGGCATGGGCAGCTATGACCGCTTTAAAGAGCTGTTCGATACTTACTCGAAACAGGCAGGTAAAGAACAGTATCTGATCCCGTATTTCATCTCCGCGCACCCGGGTACGCGTGATGAAGATATGGTGAATCTGGCGCTGTGGCTGAAAAAGCATCGTTTCCGTCTCGACCAGGTACAGAACTTCTACCCATCGCCGCTGGCTAACTCGACCACCATGTATTACACCGGGAAAAACCCGCTGGCGAAGATTGGTTATAAGAGTGAAGACGTCTTCGTACCGAAGGGCGACAAACAGCGTCGTTTGCATAAAGCGTTGTTGCGTTACCACGATCCGGCAAACTGGCCGTTAATCCGTCAGGCGCTGGAAGCGATGGGCAAAAAGCATCTGATTGGCAGCCGTCGCGATTGCTTAGTGCCTGCGCCAACCATTGAAGAGATGCGTGAAGCTCGCCGCCAGAACCGCAATACCCGTCCGGCGTTGACTAAACATACGCCGATGGCGACCCAGCGTCAGACGCCTGCTACGGCAAAAAAAGCGTCGTCTACGCAATCTCGCCTGCAGAATGCTGGTGCGAAGAAACGCCCTAAAGCGGCGGTTGGACGTTAAAAAATATCCCCGGTAACAGAATGCTGCCGGGGATTTTTTTATCATTCTGCGTACATACGCAAGCAGCGCAGGCAGTCGAAATAGTCCTGTGCATCAAGACGCGTATTGGCTCTGTTAGCTTCGGATTTGGCAGCATAGATTTGTGGGCGTAATGCTTTCATATCCTGCTCAAGCCGGGCGATTTTGGCATTTAATGTTTGCACATTGCTCGCCAGCTGATTGACCTTTTGCTCATTGACGCAGCCACTGAGCAAGCAGGTTGCCAGAACAACAGCTCCCACGGTGAAAATCGTTTTCATATAGTGTTCCCTTTTATTTATTGTTCCGGCTAATTGTTATTTAATTCAGCTCATTGCTTTAATCTGGCGGCGGTTTTTGCCTCAATCTGCTTAAGTAGGCTGCCGCTATTCGGGCGGATAAAATCAGCGATTTCCCACTTACCTTCGCGCCGCTGTAAAACCAGTTCTTGCTCTTCGTTGTTGCCATTGCTCAGCGTAAAACGAACATGAATGCGGGCGGAATCGGCGGTTTTCTCCAGGACACGGATTTCATCAACGCGTGAAAATAGCGACTCTTCGCCAAAACAGATCGGATTGTCGTAAATAAATTGCCGTTCTATTTGCATATCTTCATCGGGATTGTTGGTAGTCTTGAAGGTGGTTTTATAGAAGGCATTGACCGCCTGGCGGTAAGAGTCGGAAACCACCCACGTCCACGGCCAGCTATAATCAGCAATATGTTCAAAGAGTTCGGCAACAAAGGCTTCCGGCTGTTCTTTTTGCAACGAAGCTATAGCGGCCAGCGTTTTTTCATTCTCGCTATTTACCGCTTGTAAGACGCTGCCATGATTGCTGACAATATCGTCAATGACCCAACGACCATTTTCCGCCACCATTTTCAGTGTCTGCGTGGTCTTTTCTTTATCGTCTTTAAAGATACGAAAGCGCACAACGGCATCGGCATGATCGGCGTCAGGTTGGGTTATCGCTACGCTTTCTAACACCAGATCGCCAAAATCCTGACAATCACAAACCGGATCATAATCCAGCCAGCCAATATTGCCCGGTAGTGTAAGATTGTCGTTCAGGGTAAGCGCCTGTTGAATACGCGCAGAAGTTATCGCTCGCTCTCCGGTTTCACCAAAATAAGGCGTACTGGCATCTGATTTATAGTTCTGATAAATCTGCCGGACTGTTTGTTCTACGGTCTGTGAAGAAGGCTGCGCCTGTACGGTAAAACTTGCCAGGGCTGCTAAAAACAGAAGTATTATTTTCATCTGTTTTTCACCTCTCCGTTGCGTTTATCCCGGGTGTAGATGAGTTGTTCCTTTAAGAGCTTCCGGCTCTGCATGATGATGTCCTTATATTTGGCATTCCTGAACAAGGAAGAGTAACAATGGGCAAGACGCGAGGGGAATAAATGATTTCTGAAAAGTCCGGTAGCGGAACATTACCGCCACCGGGAGAATTTGCCCGTTAGCCGCCAAACTGGTCAGGATCGGGACCGAGACGCTTGCCCTGATCGAGTTTTGCAATTTCGCCGAGTTCGTCTTTGTCGAGACGGAAATCCCAGACATCAAAGTTTTCGGCAATACGTGAAGGTGTGACCGATTTCGGGATCACCACCAGGCCGCTATCCAGATGCCAGCGGATAACAATCTGCGCCGGGGTTTTGCCGTATTTATCTGCCAGATCGCGAATGACTTTCTGATCGAAAACGCCTTTCCCTCCTTGCGCTAATGGGCTCCAGGATTCGGTCTGGATTTTGTGTGTCGCGTTCCAGGCATGTAGCTGGCGTTGTTGCATCAGCGGGTGAAGTTCGATCTGATTAATAACAGGCGTCACGCCAGTTTCATCAATCAGGCGTTGCAGGTGATGGATCTGGAAGTTGCACACGCCAATGCTTTTGATTAATCCCTCTTTTTGCAATTCGATCATGCCCTTCCATGCTTCGACATAATGGTCGATAGCGGGAACGGGCCAGTGCATTAAATAGAGGTCGATATAATCAAGCTGGAGTTTTTTCAGGCTGTCGAGCAGGGCTTCGCGGGGGCGCTTGTGGTCGTCGTTCCACAGCTTAGTGGTGATGAACAGTTCTTCTCTGTTGACTGAGGCATTTTTCAGGGCTTTGCCGACACCTTCTTCGTTCTTGTAGGCCGCGGCGGTATCAATCGAGCGATAACCCACGTCTAACGCTTTTTGAATGGCGGTGATTACTTCCTCATTACTTGCTTGCCAGACGCCCAGTCCCAACTGGGGCATGACATTGCCATCCTGTAGCTTAATAACGGTTGGATTAGCCATACGTTCCTCCTTTATATGAACTCACCGGAGCAGGCTCCGGTGAGGTGTTGTGAACTTAAGTCTGGACGAAATGCCCGAAAACGAAAGTTTGAGGCGTAAAAAGCTTAGCGGGCGGCTTCGTATATGCGGCGGCTGACATCCAGCGTAATGTCATGATTTTCGCCCAGTTGGGTCATACCGTGCTCTTCCAGTTTTTTCAACAAAGCCGGGATGGAGCTGCCGTCCAGACCGTAGTCGGAGAGGTGGGTCGGCACGCCTAATTGCTCAAAGAAATTGCGGGTTGCGGCAATCGCGGCGTCAATACGCTCATCGTCGGAACCTTCAGTGATGTTCCAGACGCGTTCAGCATATTGCAGCAGCTTAGCGCGCTTGGTATCGCGTTTTTCATTCCACAGTGCAGGCAGGACGATAGCCAGTGTTTGTGCGTGATCCAGACCGTGCATCGCAGTCAGTTCGTGGCCTAGCATATGCGTTGCCCAGTCCTGCGGTACGCCAGCGCCGATCAAACCGTTCAGCGCCTGAGTCGCCGCCCACATAACGTTGGCGCGCACATCGTAGTTTTCTGGCTCTTTCAGGGCTTTCGGACCATCTTCGATCAGCGTCAACAAAATGCCTTCTGCGAAACGGTCCTGAATTTTGGCATCAACCGGTTTGGTAACATACTGTTCCACGGTGTGCACAAAGGCATCCACTACACCGTTAGCCACCTGACGCGGCGGCAGGGTGTAGGTATAAACCGGATCGAGCACGGCAAATACCGGCTGAACATGGGCGGAATGGAATGCCTGCTTGTCGCCTGTGGTTTTACGGGAGATCACCGCGCCTGCGTTGGATTCTGAACCGGTTGCTGGCAGCGTCAGCACACAGCCCATCGGGATGGCGCTTTTAATCTCTTTGCCGCCCGTTTGCAGAATGTGCCACGGATCGATATTTTCCGGATAATTAGCCGCTGCGGCGATAAATTTGGTGCCGTCCAGTACAGAACCGCCGCCAACCGCCAGCAGGAAAGTCACTTTTTGTTCGCGAACCAGTTTCACGGCGTTCATCAGCGTTTCATAAGCCGGGTTTGGCTCAATACCGCCAAATTCCAGCACGTCCATGCCTTTCAGGGCATCCAGAACTTGATCGAGAACGCCGGTTTTTTTCACGCTGCCGCCGCCGTAGGTAATCAATACGCGTGCATCGTGAGGAATTTGCTCGCGTAAACCAGCGATTGCGCCTTTACCAAACAGAATGCGGGTTGGGGTGTGCAGATTAAAGTTGTTCATTACTTGCTCCCTTTGCTGGGTCAATATGAGGGCAGAGATCGGTCTGCCTGATGTTTTTCATTGTGGTCGCCAGCGCCGTACCTCTCAATGCTCATTTCTGCCAATGTCTTGCCTATTTCTCCAGAGTGCTGGAGAAATGCTACAAAATTGCGCACAATCAAATTGCCGCATTATTCCTAAGAAATTACGCGATATGAAACGTGAAGAGATTTGCCGCTTGCTGGCGGATAAAGTTAATAAACTGAAAAATAAAGAAAATAGTTTGTCAGAGCTGTTGCCCGATGTGCGTTTGTTGTATGGCGAGACGCCTTTCGCACGCACACCGGTGATGTACGAGCCTGGCATCATAATTCTCTTTTCCGGACATAAAATCGGTTATATCAATGAACGCGTGTTTCGTTATGATGCCAATGAATACCTGCTGCTGACGGTGCCGTTGCCGTTTGAGTGCGAAACCTATGCCACGTCAGAGGTGCCGCTGGCAGGGTTGCGTCTCAATGTCGATATTTTGCAGTTACAGGAACTGTTGATGGACATTGGCGAAGATGAGCATTTCCAGCCGTCGATGGCAGCCAGCGGGATTAACTCCGCCACGTTATCAGAAGAGATTTTATGCGCGGCGGAGCGGTTACTCGACGTGATGGAGCGACCGCTGGATGCGCGTATTCTCGGCAAACAGATCATCCGCGAAATTCTGTACTACGTGCTGACCGGACCTTGCGGCGGCGCGTTACTGGCGCTGGTCAGTCGCCAGACTCACTTCAGCCTTATTAGCCGCGTGCTGAAACGGATTGAGAATAAATACACCGAAAACCTGAGCGTCGAGCAACTGGCGGCAGAAGCCAACATGAGCGTATCGGCGTTCCACCATAATTTTAAGTCTGTCACCAGCACCTCGCCGTTGCAGTATTTGAAGAATTACCGTCTGCATAAGGCGCGGATGATGATCATCCACGACGGCATGAAAGCCAGTGCGGCAGCGATGCGCGTCGGTTACGAAAGCGCATCGCAATTTAGCCGTGAGTTTAAACGTTACTTCGGTGTGACGCCGGGGGAAGATGCGGCAAGAATGCGGGCGATGCAGGGGAATTAAATACGTTCCCGGTACAGCAACCGGGAACGGGGAAAATCGTCAGGCGTTACAGTATTTTTTTTTAATCACCACAAACAGCGTGCCCAACAAGCCAGCGGTTAACAAGGCAATTGGCAGGATCATCAGGAACGTCATTACCTGATCTTCATGGCGTTTAACAAACGGAATCATACTTAATGCATAGCCGAAACTGGTTACCACGCTGACCCACAGCAATCCGCTTAACCAGTTGAAAAACTGGAAACGGCGGTTTGGCAAACCGGAAATACCTGCCATGGTTGGCAGCAGCGTACGGACAAATGCAAGAAAACGTCCAGCCAGCAGCGCCAGCAGACCGTGGCGGTCAAACATGCAGGTGGCGCGCTGGTGATATTTAGCAGGAAGCTGTGCCAGCCAGCCTTTCACCGTTTTGGTATTTCCTAACCAGCGCCCCTGAATATAACTTAGCCAGCAGCCCAGACTTGCTGCGGCGGTCAGAATCGCAATCGTAGGCAGAAAATCCATAACCCCCTGGGCAATCAATGCGCCAGCCAATATCAACAAGCTGTCGCCTGGCAAAAATGAGGCGGGCAGCAGGCCGTTTTCTAAAAACAGCGTGGCAAACATGACAAAGTAAACAACGCTAACAATATGAGGATCCGCCAGCGCGGCAAAGTCGTGTTGCCAGAGCGCAGCGATGATATCTTGAATAACAGCCATGGACTTTCCTGTGGAACAGCGTTTAAGCCTTTATCTGCCTATTGTACTCCTGAATCGTCCGGGACGCCTTGATCCCGGACGCAACAATTTAAGACTTTTCACAATAAAATGTCTGCAAAATTGTCCAAAAGTGGCAATGTTATACAATTCGCGCAAAACCGGCATCCAGATCGGCAATCAGATCGTCGACATCTTCCAGACCAATATGCAGGCGAATCAAGGTCCCGCTAAAATCGATCTCGCCTTGTGGGCGAATGGCGGCGATATGTTCTGGTTGATTTGCCAGGATCAACGATTCATACCCGCCCCACGAGTAGGCCATGCTGAATAAACTGAAGTTATCCAGATAGTTCGCCAGTTCTTCATCATTGAGCTTTTTCTTAAGCACAAAGGAAAATAGCCCGCTGCTACCTGTAAAGTCTCGTTTCCAGAATTCGTGGCCTTTACTGCCAGGCAGAGCAGGGTGGTTAACTCGCGCTACTTGGGGATGTTCTGCCAGCCATTCAGCCACTTTCAGACTGCTTTCATGATGTTGACGCAGGCGAACACCCAAAGTGCGCAGGCCACGGCTGGTTATATAGGCGGTATCGGCATCGACCATCTGGCCCATCAGATAGGCATTCTCTCGCAGCTGCTCCCAGCAACGGGCATTGCACACCGCAGTGCCAATCATCGCATCTGAATGCCCAACCAGATATTTGGTAGCGGCCTGAATGGAAACATCAATGCCAAAATCCAGCGCCTTAAACAGCACACCGGCTGCCCAGGTGTTGTCGATCATAATGATGGCATCCGGCACCACACTGCGTACGGCGGCAACAATCGCCGGAACGTCGTGGACTTCCATGGTGATGGAGCCTGGCGATTCCAGAAACACGATTTTAGTGTTTGGCTGCAGATGCTTAACGATATCGGCACCAATCAGTGGATCAAACCACGATGTCGTTACGCCCAGTTTGCTGAGGATTTTGCTACAGAAATCCTGACTCGGTTCATAGGCGGTGTTGGTCATCAACACATGATCGCCCTGTTCGACAAAAGCAAGAATCGAATTAGCAACCGCCGCCGCCCCGCAGGGAAATAGCGCGCAGCCTGCGCCACCTTCCAGTTCACACATCGCTTGTTGTAAGGAAAAATGGGTTAACGTTCCGCGCCGCCCATAGAACAACTCGCCATTGGCGCGATTGCGTGTCGCGTGCTTTTTGGCTTCCACACTGTCAAAGACCAGCGAAGAAGCGCGCTGAATCACGCTATTTACCGCGCCGAGAGTGTATTTTTTGCTGCGTCCTGCATTCACCAGTTGAGTATCAAGCTTTTTGTCCGCCATGTCGGGATTCCTGTTTTTATACGTCTGGATGTCTAAACTAGCATGAATATTCGCGGGCGCATCCTGAAGAATTGGCATAAAGCAGAAAATTTTCGCAAATGGCGTGCTGGTGACTTTTTTACTGCGTAAACGCAAGGAAAAGAACGCAAAGGTACGGCAGTATGCAAATAGTAATGAGAACGACTATCAATTCGACGTCGTTTTGATATTATTATGCGCAGATTTTGTGACTTGCGTCCTGGAGATACACAGTGGGTAATAATTTAATGCAGACGGACCTTTCCGTCTGGGGTATGTATCAGCACGCCGATATTGTCGTTAAGTGCGTGATGATTGGGCTTATTTTGGCCTCCGTAGTCACCTGGGCAATCTTCTTCAGTAAGAGCGTAGAGTTCTTCAATCAGAAGCGTCGCCTTAAGCGCGAGCAGCAACTGCTGGCTGAAGCGCGTTCCTTAAACCAGACCAACGATATCGCCGCTGATTTTGGTAGCAAAAGCTTAAGCCTGCATTTGCTCAATGAAGCGCAGAATGAGCTGGAACTGTCAGAAGGCAGCGACGATAACGAAGGTATTAAAGAACGTACCAGCTTCCGTCTGGAGCGTCGGGTCGCCGCAGTAGGTCGTCAAATGGGCCGCGGTAACGGCTATCTGGCAACCATCGGCGCGATTTCGCCGTTCGTTGGTCTGTTTGGTACGGTCTGGGGCATCATGAACAGCTTTATTGGTATCGCGCAAACGCAGACCACTAACCTGGCAGTCGTTGCGCCGGGTATCGCAGAAGCTCTGTTAGCAACGGCAATCGGCCTCGTGGCAGCGATTCCGGCGGTCGTTATCTATAACGTATTTGCACGCCAGATTGGCGGCTTTAAAGCGATGCTGGGTGATGTTGCAGCGCAGGTATTGTTGCTGCAAAGCCGTGACCTGGATCTGGAAGCCAGCGCCGCTGCGCATCCGGTTCGTGTCGCACAAAAATTACGCGCAGGATAATGTCCGATGGCAATGCATCTTAACGAAAACCTCGACGATAACGGCGAAATGCATGATATCAACGTGACGCCGTTTATCGACGTGATGTTGGTTCTGCTGATTATCTTTATGGTGGCGGCACCGTTAGCGACGGTAGATGTGAAGGTGAACTTGCCTGCTTCTACCAGCACGCCGCAGCCGCGCCCGGAAAAACCGGTTTATCTGTCGGTGAAGGCAGACAACTCGATGTTTATCGGTAACGATCCGGTCACCGATGAAACAATGATTACGGCGTTGAATGCGTTAACCGAAGGCAAGAAAGACACCACCATCTTCTTCCGAGCGGACAAAACCGTCGATTACGAGACGTTGATGAAGGTAATGGATACGCTGCATCAGGCGGGTTACCTGAAGATAGGTCTGGTTGGCGAAGAAACTGCCAAAGCGAAATAAAAATGATGCCCGGTTGCTTTTCACAACCGGGCATTTTTTAACCTAAATGCTCGCCGCCGCACACGCCGTGCACTTCTGCGGTGACGTAGCTCGATTCCTGACTTGCCAGATAAACATATACAGGGGCCAGTTCCGCCGGTTGCCCCGCACGTTTCATCGGCGTTTGCTGACCAAACTGCGGGATCTTATCCTGCGTTTGCCCGCCGGAAATTTGCAGTGCTGTCCAGATCGGGCCTGGCGCGACAATATTCACCCGAATACCTTTCTCCGCGAGCTGTTTTGCCAGGCCTCGGCTGTAGTTCAGAATCGCCGCCTTCGTAGCCGCATAGTCCAGTAAATGCGGGCTTGGCTGGTATGCCTGGATTGACGAAGTGGTGATAATACTTGCACCTTTCGGTAGCAGGGGGATCGCTTCCTGGGTTAGCCAGAATAGCGCGAAAACGTTAATGGCAAAGGTCTTTTGAAACTGTTCGCTGGTGAGGTCTGCAATATCAGGAATGGCAACCTGTTTCCCGGCGACCAGCGCCATAATATCCAGCCCGCCTAAGGCCTTATGCGCTTCGTGAACCAGCGAACGGGCAAATTTCTCATCGCTTAAATCGCCTGGCAGCAGAACGGCTTTGCGTCCGCATTCTTCAATGATCTTTTTCACATCCTGAGCGTCTTCTTCTTCCACGGGAAGATAACTGATCGCCACGTCAGCCCCTTCACGCGCGTAAGCGATGGCGGCAGCGCGACCGATTCCGGAATCGCCCCCTGTCACCAGTGCCTTACGATCTTTCAGGCGACCGCTACCAACATAGATTTTCTCGCCGCAATCCGGTACCGGTGTCATCTTCGCCTGGATGCCTGGCGTCGGTTGTTTCTGTTTGGGATATTCACCAGTGTAATACTGCGTGGTCGGGTCTTTTAAATGAGACATTGTTTTTCTCCCTTCAGGTTCAACGTCCTTTAAGGGTAGACGCTCTCGATGCGTTGATAAGGGAACCAGGAAGATCCCTAAACCTCGGATTTATGCGACAAAGGTTTAACGGATATGTTGATTTGCTGTTGCGCGCTGTTTACTCAATTGCGATATACTGTTGCCCGTTTTAACTACACGACAGGAATGTATGGAACGTTTTCTTGAAAATGCAATGTATGCTTCTCGCTGGCTGCTTGCCCCCGTGTACTTTGGCCTTTCGCTGGCGTTAGTTGCCCTGGCGCTGAAGTTCTTCCAGGAGATTATTCACGTACTGCCGAATATCTTCTCGATGGCGGAATCAGATTTGATCCTCGTGTTGCTGTCGCTGGTGGATATGACGCTGGTTGGCGGTTTGCTGGTGATGGTGATGTTTTCCGGTTATGAGAATTTCGTCTCACAACTGGATATCTCCGAGAACAAAGAGAAGCTGAACTGGCTGGGGAAAATGGACGCAACGTCGCTGAAAAACAAAGTAGCAGCGTCGATTGTGGCAATTTCTTCCATTCACTTACTGCGCGTCTTTATGGATGCGAAAAATGTCCCTGATAACAAACTGATGTGGTACGTCATTATCCATCTGACGTTTGTGCTCTCTGCATTTGTGATGGGCTATCTTGACCGACTGACTCGTCATAATCACTGATCTGATTCGGGCGCGGTTCTCGCGCCCGTTATTAACAGGTCATTTATCGGAAGACGCCTGCCACAGATTCAGCTCGCCATCGGCGATATGCTGATCAATCTGCGCCAGCTCCTCGGTGCTAAATGTCAGATTATTCAGCGCCTGCACGTTCTCCTCAAGTTGCTCCGCGCGGCTGGCACCAATCAATACCGACGTCACGCGATCATCTTTCAGCAACCAGCTTAACGCCATTTGCGCCATTGATTGTCCACGCTGCTGTGCCATTTCATTCAATAACCGCAGGCTGTTGAGGTTGGCTTCGGTGAGCATTTTCGGCGTCAGACCACGAACTTTATTCCCTTCACGATGCATCCGTGAATCTTGCGGAATGCCGTTGAGATATTTTCCGGTCAGCAATCCCTGAGCCAGAGGAGTAAAGGCAATGCAGCCCACGCCGTTATTTTGCAGGGTATCCAGCAGGCCGCTTTTATCCACCCAGCGGTTCAGTAAATTGTACGAAGGTTGATGAATTAACAGCGGAATTTTCCACTCGCGCAGTAACTCGACCATTTTTTGCGTCCGCTCTGGCGAGTAAGAGGAGATCCCGACATACAGCGCCTTACCGCTTTGTACCGCATGAGCCAGCGCAGAGGCGGTTTCTTCCATCGGCGTATTTTCATCGACGCGATGAGAGTAAAAGATATCGACATACTCAAGCCCCATCCGCTTCAGGCTTTGGTCGAGGCTGGCGAGCAGGTATTTACGTGAACCGCCAGAGCCGTAAGGGCCGGGCCACATATCGTAGCCAGCCTTGGTAGAGATAATCAGTTCATCGCGATAAGCGGCAAAATCCTCCCGCAGCAGGCGACCAAAGTTCTCTTCTGCGCTTCCTGGAGGTGGCCCGTAATTGTTGGCTAAATCAAAGTGCGTAATGCCCAAATCAAACGCTTTACGCAGGATCGCACGCTGTGATTCCAGCGCGTTAACGTGACCGAAATTGTGCCATAAACCGAGCGATAACGCGGGCAGGCGTAAACCGCTTTTTCCGCAATAGCGGTACTGCATCTGCCCGTAACGTTCGGGATTCGCTAACCAGACCATGACCTCTCCTTTCCACCGTTCAATTTCGAAACAATGTTTCTAGTTTAGCGATTCGCCAGCGCGTATCCCGTAGTCTGGCTCACAGAGTGACGAAAAACTGGGCGAAAACACGTGCTTATGCTTTGCTTAAAAAAACACCAGTTGAGGAGTGCAACGATGCCGCGTTTAACCGCCAAAGATTTCCCACAAGAGTTGTTGGATTACTACGACTATTACGCTCACGGGAAAATCTCGAAACGTGAGTTCCTCAACCTTGCGGCGAAGTATGCGGTAGGCGGGATGACGGCATTAGCGTTGTTTGATTTGCTCAAGCCAAATTATGCGCTGGCGACTCAGGTAGAGTTTACCGACCCGGAGATTGTTGCTGAGTACATCACGTATCCTTCGCCAAATGGTCACGGCGAGGTACGGGGTTATCTGGTGAAACCCGCAAAAATGAGCGGCAAAACGCCAGCCGTGGTGGTGGTGCATGAGAATCGTGGACTGAATCCGTATATCGAAGATGTGGCACGGCGAGTGGCGAAGGCGGGGTATATCGCCCTGGCACCTGACGGCTTAAGTTCCGTTGGAGGTTATCCGGGAAATGATGATAAAGGTCGTGAGCTGCAACAGCAGGTTGATCCAACCAAACTGATGAATGATTTCTTTGCCGCAATTGAGTTTATGCAACGCTATCCGCAAGCGACAGGCAAAGTGGGTATTACCGGATTTTGCTATGGCGGTGGCGTATCGAACGCGGCGGCTGTCGCGTATCCGGAACTGGCCTGCGCGGTGCCGTTTTATGGTCGCCAGGCACCCACTGCCGATGTGGCGAAGATTGAAGCGCCTTTACTACTCCACTTCGCGGAACTGGACACCCGAATCAACGAGGGCTGGCCTGCTTACGAGGCGGCGTTGAAAGCCAATAATAAGGTTTATGAGGCGTATATCTATCCGGGGGTTAATCACGGATTCCATAATGATTCCACGCCCCGTTATGACAAATCTGCCGCCGATCTTGCCTGGCAAAGGACACTGAAATGGTTCGATAAATATCTCTCCTGATAGGTTTATCTCTTACGGGATTACGTCTTAAACAAGCATGAAAAAATAGCGTGCGCAAAAGTCGTTCTTTGCCTAAAATATCGCTATATATGACAATATATAGCGAATGAGGTGAACGATGAATAACCATTTTGGTAAAGGCTTAATGGCGGGATTAAAAGCAACGCATGCCGACAGTGCGGTTAATGTGACAAAATACTGTGCCGATTATAAACGCGGTTTTGTATTAGGCTACTCGCACCGGATGTACGAAAAGACCGGAGATCGCCAGCTCAGCGCCTGGGAAGCGGGTATTCTGACGCGCCGCTATGGACTGGATAAAGAGATGGTAATGGATTTCTTTCGTGAGAATAATTCCTGTTCTACGTTGCGCTTTTTTATGGCCGGTTATCGCCTCGAAAATTGATCAAACATACGTATTATCTTGCTTTAATTAATTACACTAATGCTTCTTCCCTTCGTTTTAGCGCCCCGCCGCAGTATCATGATATCGATAACCATAATAAATGTGTGGTAAATGGCGCATCGATCGCATTATTGATTTTGCGATTGAGGCAAAATATATGCCAGGTCTTCGCAACGGAATAACTATAAATGACTGGAGATAACACCCTCATCCATTCTCACGGCATTAACCGTCGTGATTTCATGAAGCTTTGTGCAGCATTAGCCGCCACCATGGGGTTAAGTAGCAAAGCCGCTGCAGAGATGGCCGAATCGGTTACTAACCCGCAGCGTCCGCCAGTTATCTGGATTGGCGCGCAGGAGTGCACCGGTTGTACGGAATCTCTGCTTCGTGCAACGCATCCAACGGTAGAAAACCTCGTGCTGGAGACTATCTCTCTGGAGTATCACGAAGTGCTTTCCGCCGCCTTCGGTCATCAGGTCGAAGAGAACAAACATAACGCACTTGAGAAGTACAAAGGGCAGTATGTGTTGGTTGTGGATGGTTCCATCCCATTAAAAGATAACGGTATTTATTGCATGGTTGCTGGTGAGCCGATTGTGGATCACATCCGCAAAGCGGCAGAAGGCGCAGCAGCGATTATCGCTATCGGTTCCTGCTCTGCGTGGGGCGGTGTTGCCGCAGCTGGAGTTAACCCAACTGGCGCAGTCAGCCTGCAAGAAGTTCTGCCAGGCAAAACCGTTATCAATATTCCGGGCTGCCCGCCGAACCCGCACAACTTCCTCGCGACCGTTGCGCACATCATCACTTACGGCAAACCGCCGAAACTGGATGACAAAAATCGTCCGACCTTCGCCTATGGCCGTCTGATTCACGAACACTGCGAACGTCGCCCGCACTTCGATGCTGGTCGTTTTGCCAAAGAGTTCGGTGATGAAGGCCACCGCGAAGGCTGGTGCCTGTACCACCTCGGCTGTAAAGGGCCAGAAACTTACGGCAACTGCTCAACGCTGCAATTCTGCGATGTTGGCGGTGTGTGGCCGGTGGCGATTGGTCACCCGTGCTATGGCTGTAACGAAGAAGGTATCGGCTTCCATAAAGGCATCCATCAGCTTGCCAACGTCGAAAACCAGACTCCGCGTTCACAGAAACCGGATGTTAACGCTAAAGAAGGCGGCAACGTCTCGGCAGGCGCTATTGGTTTGCTCGGCGGTGTGGTTGGGCTGGTTGCCGGTGTCAGCGTGATGGCGGTTCGTGAACTGGGTCGTCAGCAAAAGAAAGATAACGCTGACTCACGGGGAGAATAACCGTGAACAGACGTAATTTTATTAAAGCAGCCTCCTGCGGGGCATTGCTGACGGGCGCGCTGCCGTCTGTCAGTCATGCGGCTGCTGAAAACCGCCCGCCAATTCCGGGATCGCTGGGGATGTTGTACGACTCGACCTTGTGCGTTGGCTGCCAGGCGTGCGTCACCAAGTGTCAGGATATCAACTTCCCTGAACGTAACCCGCAAGGGGAACAGACCTGGTCGAACAACGACAAACTGTCGCCGTACACCAATAACATCATTCAGGTGTGGACCAGCGGCACAGGGGTCAACAAAGACCAGGAGGAGAATGGCTACGCGTACATTAAGAAACAGTGTATGCATTGCGTCGATCCGAACTGTGTCTCTGTGTGCCCGGTCTCTGCACTAAAAAAAGATCCGAAAACCGGCATTGTCCATTACGACAAAGATGTGTGCACCGGCTGCCGTTACTGCATGGTCGCCTGCCCATACAATGTGCCGAAGTACGACTACAACAACCCGTTTGGTGCGCTGCATAAGTGCGAGCTGTGCAACCAGAAAGGTGTGGAACGTCTCGATAAAGGCGGTCTGCCTGGCTGCGTAGAAGTGTGCCCGGCGGGCGCGGTGATTTTCGGTACGCGTGAAGAGCTGATGGCGGAGGCGAAAAAACGTCTGGCGCTGAAGCCTGGCAGCGAATACCACTATCCGCGTCAGACGCTGAAATCTGGCGACACTTACCTGCATACGGTGCCGAAATATTATCCGCATCTGTACGGCGAGAAAGAGGGCGGCGGTACTCAGGTTCTGGTACTGACGGGTGTGCCTTATGAAAATCTCGACCTGCCGAAACTGGACGATCTTTCTACCGGTGCGCGTTCCGAAAATATTCAACACACCCTGTATAAAGGCATGATGCTACCACTGGCTGTGCTGGCGGGCTTAACCGTGCTGGTTCGTCGCAACACCAAAAACGACCATCACGACGGAGGAGACGATCATGAGTCATGATCCACAACCGCTGGGCGGCAAAATCATCAGTAAACCGGTCATGATTTTTGGACCGTTAATCGTCATCTGTATGCTCCTGATTGTGAAGCGTCTGGTGTTCGGTCTGGGCTCAGTCTCTGACCTGAACGGCGGCTTCCCGTGGGGCGTGTGGATCGCGTTTGACCTGCTGATCGGCACCGGCTTTGCCTGTGGCGGCTGGGCGCTGGCGTGGGCGGTATACGTCTTTAACCGTGGGCAATACCATCCGCTGGTGCGTCCGGCGCTGTTGGCGAGTCTGTTTGGTTACTCACTGGGTGGCTTGTCGATCACTATTGACGTGGGTCGCTACTGGAACCTGCCGTACTTCTACATTCCGGGTCACTTCAACGTGAACTCGGTACTGTTCGAGACGGCGGTCTGTATGACCATCTACATCGGCGTGATGGCACTGGAGTTTGCTCCAGCACTGTTTGAACGTCTGGGCTGGAAGGTGTCGCTACAGCGTCTGAACAAGGTTATGTTCTTCATCATTGCACTTGGCGCGCTGCTGCCGACCATGCACCAGTCTTCAATGGGGTCGCTGATGATCTCGGCGGGCTACAAGGTGCATCCGTTGTGGCAGAGCTATGAAATGTTGCCGTTGTTCTCGCTGCTGACGGCGTTCATCATGGGCTTCTCGATTGTCATCTTTGAAGGTTCGCTGGTGCAGGCGGGTCTGCGTGGCAACGGTCCGGATGAAAAGAGTCTGTTCGTTAAGCTGACCAACACCATCAGTGTGTTGCTGGCGATTTTCATCGTGCTGCGCTTTGGCGAGCTTATCTATCGCGACAAGCTGTCGTTAGCGTTTGCCGGTGACTTCTATTCCGTGATGTTCTGGATTGAAGTCCTGCTGATGCTCTTCCCGCTGGTCGTTCTGCGTGTGGCGAAGCTGCGTAATGATTCCCGCATGCTGTTCCTGTCAGCACTGAGCGCGCTGTTAGGTTGTGCAACCTGGCGTCTGACCTATTCGCTGGTGGCATTCAACCCGGGTGGCGGTTACGCCTACTTCCCGACCTGGGAAGAACTGTTGATTTCTATTGGTTTTGTGGCTATTGAGATTTGCGCTTACATCGTACTCATTCGTCTACTGCCGATACTTCCTCCTTTAAAACAAAACGATCATAATCGTCATGAGGCGAGCAAAGCATGAGCCAGAGAATTACTATTGATCCGGTAACCCGTATTGAAGGGCATTTACGCATCGATTGCGAAATCGAAAATGGCGTCGTTTCGAAAGCATGGGCTTCCGGTACCATGTGGCGCGGCATGGAAGAGATCGTGAAAAACCGCGATCCGCGCGATGCATGGATGATTGTGCAACGTATCTGTGGCGTATGTACTACCACTCACGCGCTGTCTTCCGTTCGTGCGGCAGAAAGTGCACTGAATATCGACGTTCCGGTTAACGCGCAATACATCCGTAACATCATTCTGGCTGCGCACACCACGCATGACCATATCGTTCATTTCTATCAGCTCTCGGCGCTGGACTGGGTGGACATCACTTCTGCACTGCAAGCTGACCCAACCAAAGCCTCCGAAATGCTGAAAGGTGTTTCGACCTGGCACCTGAACAGCCCGGAAGAGTTCACCAAAGTTCAGAACAAGATTAAAGATCTGGTTGCCAGCGGTCAGTTGGGGATTTTCGCCAATGGCTACTGGGGTCACCCGGCGATGAAACTGCCGCCAGAAGTGAACCTGATTGCGGTAGCGCACTACCTGCAGGCGCTGGAGTGCCAGCGTGACGCTAACCGCGTCGTGGCGCTGCTGGGCGGTAAAACGCCACACATTCAGAACCTGGCGGTAGGTGGGGTCGCTAACCCAATCAACCTCGACGGTCTGGGCGTGCTGAACCTTGAGCGCCTGATGTACATCAAGTCTTTCATCGATAAACTGAGCGACTTTGTTGAGCAGGTTTATAAGGTTGATACCGCGGTTATCGCCGCGTTCTACCCGGAATGGCTGACGCGCGGTAAAGGTGCGGTGAACTACCTGAGCGTGCCGGAATTCCCGACCGACAGCAAAAACGGCAGCTTCCTGTTCCCGGGCGGCTACATTGAGAATGCGGATCTGTCCTCGTATCGCCCGATCACTTCCCACTCCGATGAATACCTGATTAAAGGCATTCAGGAGAGCGCGAAGCACTCCTGGTATAAAGACGAAGCGCCGCAGGCACCGTGGGAAGGTACCACCATTCCGGCTTATGATGGTTGGTCTGACGACGGTAAATATTCCTGGGTGAAATCACCGACTTTCTACGGCAAAACGGTAGAAGTGGGTCCGCTGGCTAACATGCTGGTGAAACTGGCGGCAGGACGCGAGTCTACCCAGAACAAACTGAATGAAATCGTTGCGATTTATCAGAAACTGACTGGCAACACGCTGGAAGTGGCGCAGCTGCACTCCACGCTGGGCCGTATTATTGGTCGTACCGTTCACTGCTGTGAATTGCAGGATATCCTGCAAAATCAATACAGTGCACTGATCACCAATATCGGCAAAGGCGATCACACCACCTTTGTGAAGCCGAACATTCCGGCAACGGGTGAGTTCAAAGGCGTAGGTTTCCTCGAAGCACCGCGCGGTATGCTCTCTCACTGGATGGTTATTAAAGACGGTATCATCAGCAACTACCAGGCGGTTGTTCCATCAACCTGGAACTCTGGTCCGCGTAACTTCAATGATGACGTCGGTCCTTACGAGCAGTCGCTGGTGGGTACGCCGGTTGCCGATCCGAATAAACCGCTGGAAGTGGTGCGTACCATTCACTCCTTCGACCCGTGCATGGCCTGTGCGGTACACGTAGTGGATGCTGACGGCAACGAAGTGGTTTCAGTGAAGGTTCTGTAATGCGTATTTTAGTCTTAGGGGTCGGCAATATTTTGCTGACCGATGAAGCCATCGGCGTGCGGATTGTCGAAGCGTTAGAGCAACGATACATTCTGCCGGATTATGTTGAGATCCTCGATGGCGGCACGGCGGGAATGGAGCTGCTTGGCGACATGGCAAATCGCGATCATCTGATTATTGCGGATGCCATTGTGTCGAAAAAGAACGCGCCGGGAACGATGATGATCCTGCGGGATGAAGAAGTTCCGGCGTTGTTTACCAACAAAATCTCTCCGCATCAGCTTGGCCTGGCCGACGTATTGTCGGCCCTGCGCTTCACCGGCGAGTTTCCGAAAAAGCTGACCCTGGTCGGCGTGATCCCGGAATCACTGGAGCCACACATCGGCTTAACGCCGACGGTCGAAGCGATGATTGAACCTGCGCTTGAGCAGGTTCTGGCTGCGCTGCGCGAATCAGGCGTGGAAGCTATCCCACGGGAGGCGATTCATGACTGAAGAGATAGCAGGTTTCCAGACCTCCCCGAAGGCGCAAGTACAGGCAGCGTTTGAAGAAATTGCCCGGCGTTCGATGCACGATCTCTCTTTTCTGCATCCTTCAATGCCGGTGTATGTTTCTGACTTTACGCTGTTCGAAGGTCAGTGGACGGGGTGTGTGATCACCCCGTGGATGCTGAGTGCAGTTATCTTCCCCGGCCCGGATCAACTCTGGCCGCTGCGCAAAGTGAGTGAAAAAATTGGTCTGCAACTGCCGTATGGCACTATGACCTTTACCGTTGGCGAACTGGACAGTGTTTCGCAATACCTCTCCTGCTCGCTGATGTCGCCGCTTTCGCACAGCATGTCGATTGAAGAGGGCCAACGGCTGACGGATGACTGCGCCCGAATGATCCTTTCGCTGCCAGTCACCAATCCGGATGTACCACACGCAGGGCGTCGTGCCCTGCTATTTGGCCGCAGGAGTGGCGAAAATGCATGAGTTGTCGCTTTGCCAGAGCGCCGTTGAAATTATCCAACGGCAGGCGGAGCAGCACGATGTTAAGCGCGTCACCGCCGTGTGGCTGGAAATTGGTGCGCTCTCCTGCGTTGAGGAGAGTGCCGTCCGTTTTAGTTTTGAAATTGTCTGCCACGGAACGGTGGCGCAAGGGTGCGATTTACATATCGTCTATAAACCCGCCCAGGCCTGGTGCTGGGATTGCAGCCAGGTGGTGGAGATTCATCAGCACGATGCGCAGTGTCCGATCTGTCATGGCGAGCGGTTGCGTGTCGATACCGGCGATTCGCTGATCGTCAAAAGTATTGAAGTTGAATAACCGGAGTTAACAATGTGTATTGGCGTTCCAGGCCAGGTGCTGGCTGTCGGTGAAGATATTCACCAGCTTGCGCAGGTTGAAGTATGTGGTATCAAGCGCGACGTGAATATCGCCCTGATTTGTGAAGGTAACCCTGCCGATCTGCTGGGCCAGTGGGTACTGGTACACGTCGGATTTGCCATGAGCATTATCGATGAAGACGAAGCCAAAGCCACATTAGACGCACTGCGCCAAATGGATTACGACATTACCAGCGCGTGATGATTAAAGCCGGATGCGGCGTAAATGCTTTATCCGGCTACATAGCGATAAGCCTGCCAATGTTGCGACTTACCCCTGACGCTTATCTTCCGTATTCGTCTCGAAATCACTGGCGTCATGGCGCTCATGCAACTGCTCGTTCAGCGGCCCGTTGGTGCGGTTAACAATACGCCCACGCTTCACCGCCGGACGTTCGCCCACTTCTTTCGCCCAGCGTTGTACGTGTTTATAACTTCCCGCATCAAGAAACTCTGCGGCATCATACACGCCGCCTAACACCACGTTGCCAAACCACGGCCAGATCGCCATATCCGCAATGGTGTACTCATCGCCCGCAACAAACTTGTGCTGCGCCAGTTGCTTATCCAGCACGTCGAGCAGGCGCTTGGCTTCCATGGTAAAGCGGTTGATGGCGTACTCAATTTTCACCGGCGCGTAATGGTAAAAGTGACCAAAACCACCGCCGAGGAACGGTGCCGCGCCCTGTAACCAGAACAGCCAGTTCAGCGTTTCAGTCCGTTTTGCCAGATCCTGCGGCAGGAAGTAGCCAAATTTCTCCGCCAGATAAAGCAGAATCGATCCAGACTCAAACACGCGGATCGGTGGATTATGGGTATGGTCGCGCAATGCCGGGATCTTCGAGTTTGGGTTCACTTCGACAAAGCCGCTGGAGAATTGATCGCCATCGCCAATACGAATCAGCCAGGCGTCGTACTCTGCACCAGTAACGCCCAGCGCCAGCAGCTCCTCAAGCATAATCGTTACTTTCTGTCCGTTTGGCGTTCCCAGCGAATAGAGTTGCAGCGGATGTTTGCCCACCGGCAGCGTTTTTTCATGCGTCGGACCAGAAACCGGGCGATTGATATTGGCGAACGCGCCGCCAGCGGATTTATCCCACGTCCAGACTTTCGCGGGCTGATAAGTATTGTCTGTCATAGTGAGTTGCCTTCTGAGTGGTAGTGTTGAAGCAGTGTAGCAGGTCACTTGCTGTACAGAATGTGAATTTTTTAACCCTTTGCGCCAGCCGCTGCGTTGAGGTGTATGATAAGTCAGACCTCTGTCCGGTTAATGTCGCTGAGCAGGTAATCAGAGCACAACAATTACGCCAACTGCTTAGGTTGTATTGTTAAAGGTAAAGTGATGAGCAAAGGAACGACCAGCCAGGATGCCCCGTTCGGGACATTATTGGGCTACGCCCCAGGTGGGGTAGCAATCTACTCTTCAGATTACAGTTCTCTCGATCCGCAGGAATACGAAGATGACGCCGTATTCCGTAGCTATATCGACGACGAATATATGGGCCACAAATGGCAATGCGTTGAATTTGCTCGCCGTTTTCTCTTTCTGAATTACGGTGTGGTCTTCACTGACGTGGGTATGGCGTGGGAGATTTTCTCGCTGCGCTTCCTGCGTGAAGTGGTTAATGACAACATCCTGCCATTGCAGGCATTTCCTAATGGCTCGCCGCGTGCACCGGTCGCGGGCGCGCTTCTTATCTGGGATAAAGGCGGTGAATTTAAAGACACTGGCCATGTCGCCATCATTACTCAATTGCATGGCAACAAAGTCCGTATTGCGGAACAGAACGTGATTCATTCCCCGTTGCCGCAAGGGCAACAGTGGACACGCGAGCTGGAGATGGTGGTCGAAAACGGCTGCTATACCCTTAAAGACACGTTTGATGACACCACCATTCTGGGCTGGATGATCCAGACGGAAGATACCGACTACAGCTTACCGCAGCCGGAAATTGCAGGCGAGCTGCTGAAAATCAGCGGAGCGCGTCTGGAAAACAAAGGTCAGTTTGACGGTAAATGGCTGGATGAAAAAGATCCGCTGCAAAACGCCTATGTACAGGCCAACGGCCAGGTGATCAATCAGGATCCGTATCATTACTACACCATTACCGAGAGTGCCGAGCAGGAGCTGATTAAAGCCACCAACGAGCTGCACCTGATGTATCTTCACGCAACCGACAAGGTGCTAAAAGATGACAACCTGCTGGCGCTGTTCGACATTCCGAAAATCCTCTGGCCACGTTTGCGTCTCTCCTGGCAGCGTCGCCGTCACCATATGATCACCGGTCGTATGGATTTCTGCATGGACGAACGTGGCCTGAAGGTCTACGAATACAACGCCGATTCCGCCTCCTGTCATACCGAAGCGGGCTTGATCCTCGAACGTTGGGCGGAGCAGGGCTATAAAGGCAACGGCTTCAATCCTGCGGAAGGGCTGATTAACGAACTGGCTGGTGCCTGGAAACACAGTCGTGCACGTCCGTTTGTCCATATCATGCAGGACAAAGATATCGAGGAAAACTATCACGCGCAGTTTATGGAGCAGGCGCTGCACCAGGCGGGCTTTGAAACGCGTATCTTGCGTGGGTTGGATGAACTGGGCTGGGATGCTGCCGGGCAACTGATTGATGGGGAAGGGCGACTGGTTAACTGCGTGTGGAAAACCTGGGCGTGGGAAACCGCGTTTGATCAGATTCGTGAAGTCAGCGACCGTGAGTTTGCTGCGGTGCCGATCCGTACCGGTCATCCGCAAAATGAAGTGCGTCTTATCGATGTATTGCTGCGCCCGGAAGTGCTGGTCTTTGAACCTCTGTGGACTGTGATCCCCGGCAACAAAGCGATTCTGCCGATCCTCTGGTCGCTGTTCCCGCACCACCGCTATCTGTTGGATACTGATTTCACCGTTAATGATGAACTGGTGAAAACCGGTTATGCAGTGAAACCGATCGCCGGTCGCTGTGGTAGCAATATCGACCTGGTCAGCCATCATGAAGAGGTGCTGGACAAAACCAGCGGTAAATTTGCCGAGCAGAAAAACATCTATCAGCAACTGTGGTGTTTGCCGAAAGTGGACGGTAAATACATTCAGGTATGTACCTTCACCGTTGGCGGCAACTACGGTGGGACGTGTTTGCGCGGTGATGAATCACTGGTCATCAAAAAAGAGAGTGATATTGAACCGTTAATTGTGGTGAAAAAGTAATACATGTTGTGGCAACCCCGTACTGATTATGAAGAATAATCAGTACGGGGATTAATCAAAACATTCAATATTTATATATTCCAATATTTATTCATTTTATATGTGAATATATTAACCAACAGAATACCTGTGTTTTGATTATTTCTAAAGGTTTTGAATGAATGCTTATTGTCTGATACACAAGAAATAACACGCTTTTTATCGTTAAAAAATGATATTTCACTTTGCCCATGCCGTTAAAGTCACTGATAATGCGTCCGTTCGTAAATTCAAAATGGCGTAATCTAATATATGCTAAATTTATTTGTTGGCCTTGATATATACACAGGGCTTTTGTTATTACTTGCTCTGGCATTTGTGTTGTTCTACGAAGCAATCAATGGTTTTCATGACACGGCGAATGCGGTGGCAACCGTTATTTATACTCGTGCCATGCAACCACAACTTGCTGTGGTGATGGCGGCATTTTTTAATTTTTTTGGCGTGTTATTGGGCGGACTTAGCGTTGCCTATGCCATTGTCCATATGTTGCCAACCGATTTGTTGCTGAATATGGGGTCAACCCACGGTCTGGCGATGGTCTTTTCCATGCTGCTGGCGGCGATTATCTGGAACCTGGGAACGTGGTTCTTTGGTTTACCGGCCTCCAGTTCGCACACCTTGATTGGTGCGATTATCGGCATCGGTTTAACCAACGCGCTGTTAACCGGCTCATCGGTGATGGATGCGTTAAACCTGCGTGAAGTGACCAAAATTTTCTCCTCGCTGATTGTTTCCCCTATCGTCGGCCTGGTCATTGCGGGTGGTCTGATTTTCCTGCTGCGCCGTTTCTGGAGCGGGACGAAAAAGCGTGACCGTATTCACCGCATTCCGGAAGATCGCAAAAAGAAAAAAGGCAAACGTAAGCCGCCATTCTGGACGCGTATTGCGCTGATTGTTTCCGCTGCGGGCGTGGCGTTTTCGCACGGCGCGAACGACGGGCAGAAAGGGATCGGCCTGGTGATGCTGGTACTGGTGGGGATTGCCCCTGCTGGCTTCGTCGTCAATATGAACGCGTCCGGCTATGAAATTACCCGTACCCGCGATGCCGTCACCAACTTCGAACACTACCTGCAACAGCATCCTGAACTGCCGCAGAAGTTGATTACGATGGAACCTCCATTGCCTGCGACATCGACTGATGGCACGCAAGTAACAGAGTTTCACTGTCATCCGGCAAATACCTTTGATGCGATTGCGCGCGTTAAAACGATGCTGCCAGGCAATATGGAAAGTTACGAGCCGTTAAGCGTGAGTCAGCGCAGCCAGCTGCGCCGCATTATGCTGTGCATCTCTGATACCTCCGCGAAGCTGGCGAAACTGCCAGGCGTCAGTAAAGAAGACCAGAACCTGCTGAAAAAACTGCGCAGCGATATGTTAAGCACCATTGAGTACGCTCCGGTGTGGATCATCATGGCGGTAGCACTGGCGCTCGGCATTGGCACCATGATTGGCTGGCGTCGTGTAGCGATGACCATCGGTGAGAAGATTGGTAAGCGCGGCATGACGTATGCGCAAGGCATGGCGGCACAAATGACGGCGGCAGTGTCTATCGGCCTTGCCAGTTATATTGGGATGCCCGTCTCCACAACACACGTACTCTCATCTGCCGTAGCAGGAACGATGGTGGTGGACGGCGGTGGGTTACAGCGTAAAACGGTAACCAGCATCCTGATGGCGTGGGTGTTTACTTTACCGGCGGCGATTTTTCTTTCTGGTGGGTTGTACTGGATAGCATTGCAGTTGATTTAACCTTCCTGAAAATGCCCGGTCCTGGCGATCGGGCATTTCCATTTTTCACTAGTGATAACCACGCGCGGTCATAAAATCCATTATCGCTTTTTCCGCATCAACTAGCACTTGTTCCAGCGGTTGATTGGCATTGATATCAACCAGTTGCGCGCCTCCAAAGGTTAACTGTGGCGTTATGGCAATCTTCCTCGCCAGCGATTCCCGTTTATGGTCGGGTTTACGCGCGCAGGCAACTTCAAGGTCAACATTGAGTTTGATGACCAGATCAGGTTTATGGCTCGCCATCCAGTGAAACGCTTTACGCTCCTGGCTTGCCAGCCATGAGACAAAACGACCACCTTCAACGTTAGGCGGAAACACCGTACCATCGTAAGCGCCAGGAATTTGGTCCTGAGGATAACGGTCGGTTAGAACAATTAACCCGCGACGACGACAGGCAAGCATATGACGAAAGCGCAGTAAGCGACGGGCGACAAACGCTGTAATTACCAGCGCCGGAACAGGGCCAGGCAATTTTTTTGCTGTTTTCACCTGATTTCGTTCAATTGTTTTATGTAAGGATTTTCCCATCAACGGTAATTTTGTCACTGCACGACCGACATTTCCGGCCTGTTTTCCTAAATGAACTCTTTCGGCTGCACCATATTTTTCGACAACGGTAATGAGATGTTCACACACCGTTGACTTGCCTGAACCATCGCTACCAATAACGGCAATTAATGGAGGTGTTATTGACTGCATGAATATATCCTTTAATTTAAATATCCATTAAAAATATTTATTTGGTTAATATGTTTTTATGAAAGCGTAATTCAGGTCAATGTCACAATTAACCATTGTCACAATAAGGTTGAACGGATATTCTGAGCACGGACCACGTAATATTCAATACATTATTTGCTGCCGGGTTTTTCGTGAATCAACGTAATATGTCAATAATTAATTCCACGCCAGTGCGTGTTATTGCCATTGTAGGATGTGATGGTTCAGGTAAATCGACCCTCACGGCAAGCCTGGTAAATGAACTGGCAGCAACAATGCCAACAGAACACATTTATCTCGGGCAATCGTCCGGGCGAATTGGCGAATGGATTTCACAGCTCCCTGTTATTGGCGCACCTTTTGGGCGTTATCTGCGAAGTAAAGCGGCACATGTGCACGAAAAGCCCTTAACACCGCCTGGCAATATTACTGCGCTGGTTATCTATCTGCTTTCCTGCTGGCGGGCGTACAAGTTTCGCAAAATGTTGTGTAAAAGCCAGCAAGGCTATCTGCTCATCACCGACCGCTACCCGCAGGTTGAAGTGCCGGGTTTTCGCTTTGATGGCCCGCAATTGGCAAAAACCACGGGCGGTAACGGTTGGATAAAAATGTTAAGGCAGCGCGAGCTGAAGCTGTACCAATGGATGGCGTCTTATTTGCCCGTATTGTTGATTCGTCTTGGCATTGATGAACAAACCGCGTTTGCGCGTAAACCTGACCACCAACTGGCAGCGTTACAGGAAAAAATCGCCGTTACGCCGCAACTGACATTCAATGGCGCAAAGATCCTTGAACTGGATGGTCGGCAACCAGCCGATGAAATTCTGCAAGCGTCACTACGCGCAATTCACGCTGCGCTTTCCTGATCACCAAAATGGATAGGGGATGATTTAACGAATGGACGCACTACAAACACAAACTGTTAATAGTACAACCGCGCCGCAGCCCAACTACATTCCGGGGCTGATTGCGGTGGTCGGGTGTGATGGCACCGGTAAATCCACACTGACCACCGACCTGGTGAAATCGCTGCAACAACACTGGCAAACCGAGCGGCGCTATCTGGGGCTGCTCTCGGGCGAAGACGGCGACAAAATCAAACGATTGCCGTTGGTTGGCGTCTGGCTCGAAAGGCGACTGGCGGCCAAATCATCGAAAACCCAAAGCATGAAAACCAAATCTCCAGCGCTATGGGCGGCGGTGATTATGTACTGCTTCTCGCTGCGAAGAATGGCGAATCTACGCAAGGTTCAGCGACTGGCGCAAAGTGGCGTTCTGGTGGTCAGCGATCGCTTCCCGCAGGCTGAAATTTCGGGCTTTTATTATGACGGACCGGGGATCGGCGTCGAACGTGCGACCGGGAAAATCAGCATGTTTCTGGCGCAGCGCGAACGGCGTTTATACCAACAAATGGCGCAATACCGTCCTGAATTAATCATTCGTTTGGGGATTGATATTGATACTGCCATTTCCCGCAAGCCTGACCATGACTATGCCGAATTGCAGGACAAAATCGGCGTCATGTCGACGATTGGCTATAACGGCACAAAAATTCTTGAGATTGATTCCAGAGCGCCTTACAGCGAAGTGCTGGAACAGGCACAGAAGGCGGTTTCTCTGGTTGCCATCGTTTCTGACCGCCGAAGTTTAACTTAAGGCTGGCGGGATACTTTTTACTATCAACGATAAGGTCAGGCTGAATTGGCGGGTTTTAACATCAAACATTGGTTTGCAGATGGCGCGTTTCGCACCATTATTCGCAATAGCGCCTGGTTAGGCTCCAGTAATGTCGTGAGCGCTTTACTGGGTCTGTTGGCGCTCTCGTGTGCCGGTAAAGGGATGACGCCCGCCATGTTTGGCGTACTGGTGATTGTGCAATCGTACGCCAAGTCGATCAGCGATTTTATTAAGTTTCAGACATGGCAGTTGGTGGTGCAGTACGGAACGCCAGCCTTGACCAACAATAATCCGCAGCAATTTCGCAATGTCGTCTCATTTTCCTTCTCGCTGGATATCGTCAGCGGCGCGGTGGCGATTGTCGGCGGCATTGCCTTACTCCCTTTTCTTTCCCATTCATTAGGTCTGGATGACCAAAGCTTTTGGCTGGCAGCGCTGTATTGCACGCTCATTCCTTCAATGGCTTCCTCCACGCCGACCGGCATTCTGCGTGCGGTAGATCGCTTCGATCTAATTGCTGTACAGCAAGCGACGAAACCTTTTCTGCGTGCAGCGGGGAGCGTCGTAGCCTGGTATTTTGACTTTGGTTTTGCGGGTTTTGTTATTGCCTGGTACGTGTCGAATCTGGTTGGCGGCACCATGTACTGGTGGTTTGCCGCGCGCGAATTACGCCGCAGAAATATCCATAACGCCTTCAAATTGAATCTGTTTGAGTCTGCCCGACACATTAAAGGCGCGTGGAGTTTTGTCTGGTCAACCAACATTGCCCACTCCATCTGGTCGGCGCGTAACTCGTGCAGCACAGTGCTGGTGGGGATCGTGTTAGGACCCGCTGCCGCCGGGTTATTTAAAATCGCCATGACATTCTTCGACGCCGCCGGAACGCCAGCGGGTTTACTGGGCAAAAGTTTTTACCCAGAGGTGATGCGTTTAGATCCGCGCACCACCAGACCGTGGTTGTTAGGCGTGAAGTCAGGTTTACTGGCGGGCGGAATCGGTATTCTGGTGGCGCTCGCGGTGTTGATTGTCGGCAAGCCGCTCATTTCGCTGGTGTTTGGCGTTAAGTATCTCGAAGCGTATGACCTGATTCAGGTGATGCTGGGCGCAATTGTGATCTCGATGCTGGGCTTCCCTCAGGAGTCATTGCTATTGATGGCGGGAAAACAGCGCGCTTTTCTCGTGGCGCAAACCATCGCCTCAATCGGCTACATCGTATTGCTGTTCATGTTCTGTCATCTGTTTGGCGTGCTGGGAGCAGCGTTTGCTTATTTCGGCGGTCAATGTCTGGATGTGGTGCTCTCGCTAATTCCAACCTTAAGGGCATTTTTTCAGCGCCATTCCTTGCTTTATAACGCAGCCGGAGAGAAATCCTGATGATGAGAAAATATTTCCCGCTTGAGGCTAGCGAGCGTCTATTTGTTGCGATTGAAGAAGATGATGTCGTTGATGCACAGGTCAGTTTGCCGCCGACTATCGCACTAAGTTGTACCACCGAAATCATCCATGATAATTACGCGTTATGCCTGCAATTCTGGCTCAATGGCGTCAATCGCCAGGAGTTACTGCGTTTAATATGCAAACAGGCCAAAGGCGATGAGCTGACTGCTGATGAGCGCAAACAATTTAAATACATGCGAGCGCGCTACAAGCACCTGCGTTTTGCGCAACGGCTGTATTTAAAGAAGCATCAGGCCGGATTTTTATTCGGTAAAACGACCGTTTTTTTGGGGCGTTTTCAGGACGGCTTTCGTAACGGTAAGAAAAATATTGTGTCGTATTACGGCAACCTGTTACGGGTTTATTTAAGCTCTCCGGTCTGGTCGTTGGTGAACTATTCATTACGCCATAGCCAGTTAGAAAGCGTAAGCGGTTTTATTGCCTATCGGCAAAAGCAAATGCATACCCTGAAAGAGATAATTGCCAAACCGCGACTCACCGGCAGGGAATTTCATGATGTGCGAAAAATCATCAGCCAGCAGGTTTCTTATTACGACACCTTAAGATCGCTTGATCCTGAAAATAAAGAAGCGTTACAGATTTCCCGCTTCCTCGCCGCCATTAATGGCCTGATGGGGGATAAACATGACGACATGGTGGCGGATGATATGGAAAACCGCCATTCGTATGATGCACCGATGGCGCTGGATAGCGATATTCGTCAGCGCTTAGAACTGCTGATTTCGCGTTTTCCTCTATAACCGGAGCAATGATGTCATCTCGTTTGATTATTGCGCTGGTTATCATGCTCTTAGCCTCGGGTGTGCAGGCACACAATTTCGTCACTGGCAAAACGGTTACCCCTGTTTATATCCAGGAAGGCGGCGAGCTGCTTCTGAATAGCGAAGACGAAATTCACTACCAAAAGTGGAACAGCACCCAATTGGCGGGAAAAGTCCGCATTATTCAGTATATCGCCGGGCGTAAGTCGGCGAAGAAAAAGAACTCACTGTTAATTAAAGCGGTTGAAGCGGCAAACTTTCCGCAGGATCGTTTTCAGCCCACCACCATTGTGAACACCGATGATGCCATCTTTGGTACTGGCTATTTTGTCGTTGGCAAAATCGAAAAAAATAAACGCCGCTATCCGTGGGCGCAATTCGTTATTGACGGCAATGGACTGGGACGCGTTGCCTGGCGGTTGCCGGAGCAGAGTTCAACCATTCTGGTGCTGAATAAAGACGGGCAAATTCAGTGGGCAAAGGACGGCAGCCTGACGCCGGAAGAGGTAGATCATGTCATTGCGCTGGCGCAGAAACTGATCAATGAATAAAAAATTCAAAGGATTGAGGGTGTTAGTGAGATGAAGCTGGTTGAACACTACATCATGCGTGGTACGCGCCGTCTGGTGCTGATTATCGTCGGTTTTCTGATCTTTATTTTCGCCAGCTACTCCGCACAGCGTTATCTGACCGAAGCGGCAAATGGGACCTTAGCTCTTGATGTTGTGCTGGATATCGTTTTCTACAAAGTGCTGATTGCACTGGAGATGTTGTTACCTGTTGGTCTGTATGTGTCAGTTGGCGTGACGCTAGGGCAGATGTATACCGACTCGGAAATTACCGCTATCTCTGCGGCGGGGGGCAGTCCGGGACGCTTGTACAAAGCCGTTCTTTATCTGGCGATACCGCTAAGTATTTTTGTCACCCTTCTGTCGATGTATGGTCGGCCGTGGGCTTATGCGCAGATTTATCAACTGGAGCAACAGTCACAGTCGGAGCTGGATGTTCGCCAGTTGCGGGCAAAGAAATTTAACACTAACGATAACGGACGAATGATCCTTTCGCAGACGGTTGATCAGGATAATAATCGCCTGACTGACGCGCTGATTTATACTTCTACTGCCAATCGAACCCGCATTTTCCGCGCCCGTTCGGTTGATGTGGTTGACCCATCACCTGAGAAACCGACCGTTATGTTGCATAACGGGACCGCCTATCTTCTCGATCATCAGGGGCGTGACGACAACGAACAGATCTACCGTAATCTGCAATTACATCTGAATCCGCTGGATCAAAGCCCTAACGTCAAACGCAAAGCAAAATCGGTCACGGAGCTGGCGCGCTCCGCCTTTCCTGCCGATCATGCCGAACTGCAATGGCGACAAAGCCGTGGCCTGACAGCATTGTTGATGGCGCTGCTGGCCATTTCATTAAGTCGGGTAAAACCGCGGCAAGGGCGATTTTCAACGTTATTGCCACTGACGTTGCTGTTTGTTGCCATTTTTTATGGCGGCGACGTCTGCCGTACGCTGGTGGCTAACGGTGCGATTCCCCTCATTCCTGGTTTGTGGTTAGTACCCGGACTCATGCTAATGGGCCTGCTGATGCTGGTCGCACGCGACTTCTCTTTGCTGCAGAAATTTTCCCGATGAATGTTTTCAGTCGCTATTTAATCCGTCATCTCTTTCTCGGTTTTGCCGCCGCCGCAGGGCTATTGCTGCCGCTTTTTACCACCTTCAACCTGATTAACGAACTGGATGATGTCAGCCCGGGCGGTTATCGCTGGACTCTGGCGGTGCTGGTGGTGCTGATGACCTTACCGCGTACACTGGTCGAACTTTCGCCATTTATCGCATTATTGGGAGGGATTGTTGGCCTGGGGCAGTTATCGAAAAACAGTGAGCTTACCGCCATTCGCAGCACTGGGTTTTCTATCTTCCGTATTGCACTGGTGGCGCTGGTTGCCGGGATATTGTGGACTGTTTCGTTAGGCGCGATAGATGAGTGGGTGGCGTCGCCATTGCAGCAGCAGGCGCTGCAAATCAAATCGACTGCCACCGCGTTGGGGGAGGACGATGACATTACCGGCAATATGCTTTGGGCCAGGCGCGGTAATGAATTTGTGACGGTGAAATCGCTGAACGAGCAGGGCCAGCCTGTGGGCGTGGAGATATTTCATTATCGCGACGATCTCTCGCTCGAATCCTACATTTTTGCACGCAGTGCCTCCATTGAAGACGACAAAACGTGGATCCTGCATGGTGTGAATCATAAAAAATGGTTGAATGGCAAAGAAACGCTGGAAACATCAGATAATCTTGCCTGGCAATCGGCCTTCACCAGTATGGATCTTGAAGAGTTATCGATGCCGGGGAATACTTTTTCTGTCCGTCAGCTTAATCATTACATCCATTATTTGCAGGAAACCGGACAACCCAGCAGCGAATACCGCCTTGCACTGTGGGAAAAACTGGGGCAACCGATCCTGACCCTGGCGATGATTTTGCTGGCTGTGCCGTTCACCTTTAGCGCCCCGCGCTCGCCAGGGGTGGGTAGCCGTCTCGCTGTAGGCGTCATCGTTGGCTTACTCACCTGGATCAGCTATCAAATCATGGTCAATCTGGGATTGTTATTTGCGTTGAGCGCACCTGTTACCGCGCTCGGTTTACCGGTAGCGTTTGTGTTGGTGGCGTTGAGCCTGGTGTATTGGTATGACAGACAACATTAAACCCGCCGTGGCGCAACACCACAGCGGGCTCACATTACTGCTTCAGAGTAGCAAATGCCTGAATGATGGCATCGATTTGCTCACGACTGTGGGCAGCGTTTACGCTACAGCGCAGCAGAGTGATGCCTGCAGGCGCGGCAGGTGGCAGGATAAGATTCACATAAACGCCCAGCGAAATAAGCTCGCGCCAGATGCGTAAACCTTCCTCTTTCGAACCGATTATTACTGGCACTACCGGGCTAATATGTGAACTTAACTCATAACCCAGTTTTTGCAGACCATCATACAGATGGTTGGCGTTATCCATCAGTTTTTGCCGCAGCTCTGGTTGTGTGGCAATGGTTCTTAACGACGAGCGCACGGTCGCAATGCAGGACGGAGAAGGAGAGGCGGTAAAAATATACGGGCGGCTGCCGTAGCGCAGCACTTCCATCGCTTCCGAACCGACAGCAAAACCGCCAATCGAGGCCAGACTTTTACTGAAGGTGCCAACGATAATATCCACATCATCTTCAACGCCAACGGCTTCAGCCAGTCCGCGCCCCGTTGCGCCTAACACGCCAAACGAATGCGCTTCATCGACAATCAAATAACCACCGAGACGACGTTTGATATCAACAATTTCCGCTAACGGCGCAACGTCACCGAGCATGCTGTAGATACCCTCAACGATGATAATCGCCTCTTTCGCCCGTTCACCGAGGCGAACCATGCGCCGTTCCAGATCTTTAGCATCGTTATGGCGGAAACGAATAATTTCCGCGCCACCGAGAGAACAGGCGTCATAAATACTGGCGTGGCTGTCGGCATCCAGTAACACCACGGCGTTATGGTCGGCAAGTGCGCTGATGACGCCTAAATTAGCGGTATAACCGGTTGAAAAAACGATAGCGGTAGGGCGATTGAAAAACTCGGCAATCTCTTTCTCTAACGCCAGATGCGGCGCATAACTGCCGTTTGCCATACGAGAACCGGTGGTGCCGGTGCCTTGGGCCGCTAACGCTGCCTGACCTTCGGCGATGGCATCATGATTAAAGGTTAAACCGAGATAATTATTGGTCCCGGCCAGAATCACTTTTTTATTGCCGATCCGACCTTCGGTGGCGGAATACACTTCATCAATACAGGTGCCAAACGGTGTTAACCCGTTGTCACTAAATTGCAGTCTCTCGCCAGCAAGGCGCGCATATTTATCGTATAGCCCCATTATTTATTCTCCAGCCATGGAAGTAGAGTTTCCATTAATTGCGCAGGGGTTTTGACATCCAGCAGAATATTAATAGGAATGGAAATATCGAATCTGTCTTCCAGCATCATTAAGAGATCCATCACTTTGATCGACTCCAGGCCAAGATCGTTGACGAGATCGCTGTCGGGCTTAATTTCCACACCGTTTTCGACCAAATCCTGTAAACAGGAAAGGATGTAATCCATTACTATTTCACGATTTACCATAGAAACGTTAACACACCTTTAAACAAGACAATCAAAATAGCCCGTTGCGTAATGCGTGTTCCAGGCTAATCCCGGGAAACCAATTAATATCTTCAGAAATACGGTTATTACTTGCCGACCAGTCGGCATGGGTTAATTCACGGATTTTCGAACGAGTCAGCATCGGTTCTTTACCCGCCAGACGGCTCAACGCGGTACTGATATCCGCAAGGCAGGTGAGTAGCGGCAGAGGAATACCGACCATCCGCACGGAACCACAGCGGACATCGGCAACAAGCTGTTGGACACGTTGCCAGTCATAGCCTCCGGCGACGCCATCGCATAATTCATAGGTTTGCGTCTGTACAGTTTCGGCGCTTAACCACTGACCCACTGCTTGCGCAAAATCGGTGACGTGCAGGAAAGAGAGCTGTGTCTCTGGCGTGCCAAGTCGTGGCAGCAGACCGCGCAGCATCCAGTCAAACAGCGGTTTTAACTCTTTATCGCCGGGACCATACACGGCTGTCGGGCGAAAAACGCCCAACGTAATTTCGTCAGCCATTGCAGTCAGCTGTTGTTCGGCGACGTGTTTGGAATTTGCGTACCAGGAGAGTTCGGGATGGCGCGCCGCCAGCGAAGAGATAAACAGAAAACGTTGGCAAAAGCCGCTCTCTTTTGCCGCTTGCATCAGGCGCAGGCTGCCGTCAACGTTGCAGCGGGTAAAAATCTCTTCTTTGTGCCCGCGCACTTGCCCGGCGCAATGGACCACCGCGCTGGCTCCGGTAACCAGTTCGCTAAGCGAATGTGTATCTTCCAGCGAACCGCGCACCCAAGTGAGATTATCATTGACGTGAGCGCGGGCAGTACGCGTCAATGCGCGAACGTGAAAGCCGCAGGCGAGCAGGTTATCAATAATATATTTACCGATAAACCCGGTAGCGCCCGTCACCGCGACAGTTTGATTCATGCCAGAGACTCCTGCACATGAAGACTGGCAGCATAAGCCTTCTGATAACGTTTTTTCGCTTCCGCACGGGCAGGCTTGCCGGAGGATGTTCGGGGAATACTGTGGGGCGGCAACAGATCGATATCCGCGGTAACGCCAAATTCGCTTTGGATCCGTGCTGCCAGCGCGTGGATAAGCTGCCCGCGACGTTCTTCATCGCTGATCCGACACTGGATCTGCAAAATGATTTTTTCCTGGGCGGTAACAAAAGCAATCGCATCGCCAGAATGAATTTCCGGTTCCTGTTCCGCAATATATTCAATATCCTGCGGCCAGATATTACGGCCACGAATAATAATCAGATCTTTAATGCGTCCGGTGACATACAGATAACCGTCCAGCAGATAACCGAGGTCGCCGGTGTCTAACCAGCCCGTCGCGGCAATCTCGTCTTGTGAAATCTGGTCGCCAAAGTAACCGCTCATCAGGCTAGGGCCGGAGATGCAAATATGGCCTACCACACGTTCCGCGACAGGTATACCTGCTTCATTGCGGATTTCAATGCCATGTTCCGGCAACGCTTTACCGCAGTTGACGAAAGTCGATACGGCGCGTGTTTCAGCATCCGGCGCGACGGCTTTGCCCTGATATTCGAGGATGTCGCGATCCACTTCGTTAACCACAACCCCGGAAGCTTCATCAGAGAAGCTGACAGCCAGCGCATTTTCTGCCAGTCCGTAGCACGGCATGAAAGTTTTATCGTCAAAGTTGACCTGACGGAAACATTCAGCGAATTGATGGAGTTGTTCTGCGGAGATGGGTTCTGCACCAATACCAGCGACGCGCCAGCAGGAAAGATCCAGTTCAGCGAGATCTTTTTCATTCACGCGGCGCTGGCACAATTCATAGCCAAACGGCGGCGCAACGGAAACGGTGCCGCGATTTTTACTGATCAATTTAAGCCATTGCAGAGGACGCATGGCAAAATCCTGAGTGCGCAAATAATCTACTGAAAGCTGCGTGGCGACGGGGGTCAGGAGAAAGCCGACCAGTCCCATATCATGGTAGAAAGGCAGCCAGGAGACGCAGCGGTCGCCAGGGCGTAATTTTATGCCATCGTGGCTTATAGCACGTAGATTAGCCATCACTTCGCGATGGGTGATAATGACGCCACGGGGAAAACGGGTGCTGCCGGAGGTGTACTGGAGGTAGGCGATATCGTTCGGAACTGGACGCTGGAGCGCAACATCGGCTTCCGGTAATGCCTTAAACCAGGCGTGGCTTAAAACATGTAATTCGGGGTTGTTGTTATGCGTCGCGGCATTGACCAGTGGCAACCACTCATCACCAGTGATAATGGCTGCGGGCTGGCAACTTGCCAGTAAACCCTGCAGCTTGGCGCTCCAGGAATCCCGCTGACCGACGCCCATGGGAATCGCCAACGGGACGGCGACTAAGCCGGCATACTGGCAGGCAAAAAAAGCCTCTACGAACCCGCTACTGGTTTCGGCAATCAGCGCCACGCGATCGCCTTTTTTCAGGTTTAGCGATAACAACCGCTTCGCACCAGCTTCGGCACGCGCTTTTAACGTCTGATATTCCAGTTGATCTTCAAGTTGGCAACGTCTGTCATAAAAATTCATTCCAGCGCTACTCAGAGCGGCATAGTCCAAAGCATCAACCAGCGTTGGAAAATCGGCATAGCGCATAGGTAGGGAATGCGTAAAGATTTTATTAGACATATACACCACGAAAAAATTGGATATCAAAAATAAAATGACAATAATGCGGTGGATTATATAGGCATAAAAGATAAATGAGATAGTATTTTCATCAGTGTGAAAATGAACATTGATTTAAATAATGAATTTGAGTTTTTTGTTTTTATTGTGAATGATATTTAATTTATGAATATATTAAGAAGGAGCCTTGTCCGGTCGCCTTAAATCGACAAAAGGCATTGTGGCGCTTCTGTGTAGTCTCTGACCTTATCGTAATCATTAATAAATACTATTTATTCGTTGTTTGTATTCATTGGGTTGATTATTAAGGTGCCGTTCGTTGCTGTTGCAACCTGTTTGTCACCGTTAATTATTTGTTACCCACAGAACTATGGAATGCGATCTGCTGATGATTAAAATTGAAAAAGTAATTAATAAAAATGACCTTAAGGCATTTATCGCTTTTCCGTCATCACTTTATCCCGACGATCCAAACTGGATACCCCCTTTATTCATTGAACGCAACGAGCATTTGTCTGCGAAAAATCCGGGGACGGACCATATCATCTGGCAGGCGTGGGTGGCAAAAAAAGCGGGGCAGATAGTTGGGCGTATTACCGCGCAAATAGATACATTGCACCGCGAGCGTTACGGCAAAGATACCGGTCATTTCGGCATGATTGACGCCATTGATGATCCGCAGGTTTTTGCCGCGTTGTTTGGCGCAGCGGAAGCGTGGTTGAAGTCACAAGGTGCAAGTAAGATCAGCGGTCCTTTCAGCCTGAATATCAATCAGGAAAGCGGATTACTGATTGAAGGTTTCGATACACCACCCTGTGCGATGATGCCACACGGCAAACCGTGGTATGCCGCGCATATTGAACAATTGGGTTATCACAAAGGCATTGATTTACTGGCGTGGTGGATGCAGCGAACCGATCTCACTTTCTCTCCGGCGCTAAAAAAACTGATGGATCAGGTACGCAAAAAGGTGACCATTCGTTGCATCAATCGTCAGCGGTTTGCTGAAGAGATGCAGATCCTGCGTGAGATTTTCAACTCTGGCTGGCAGCACAACTGGGGATTTGTGCCGTTTACCGAACATGAATTCGCGACCATGGGCGACCAACTTAAATATCTGGTGCCGGACGATATGATCTACATCGCTGAGATTGATTCTGCACCCTGCGCGTTTATTGTCGGCTTGCCAAACATCAACGAGGCGATTGCCGATCTGAACGGATCGCTCTTTCCCTTCGGCTGGGCAAAATTGCTGTGGCGTTTAAAAGTCAGCGGTGTGCGAACTGCGCGAGTACCGCTGATGGGCGTGCGGGACGAGTATCAGTTCAGCCGCATCGGCCCGGTGATTGCGCTGTTATTGATTGAAGCCTTACGCGATCCGTTTGCCCGCCGGAAGATCGATGCGCTGGAGATGTCATGGATCCTCGAAACCAATACAGGCATGAATAACATGCTGGAACGCATTGGGGCAGAGCCGTACAAGCGTTACCGATTGTATGAAAAGCAGATTTAATACCAGATCCTGTTAAGCGCAGGGGCGATCCCTCGCCCCTCGGGGAAAGGGTTAGGGTGAGGGTGAAAACTCGGCTCACATTCCCACCTTGTTCATCTCCAGCGGCACCGCCGAGCGAATCAAATGGTGGCCTTCCAGCTCGATATCGTGGAGATTCTTTTTCACGGTCCGCACATGATCGCGTGCTGCGCGCTGGGCGACGTGCGGCAGCCGCTGCAACACCGCGTTGTAGATCCGCGCATGCTGGCGATCGATCTGCTTTTTTTGCTGTGGTCGATGGTAGAGATTATTTACGCTGGCAAACACTGAATTAAACATCAGATCGGTCAATGATTGCAGCGTAAACACCAACACCTGATTGTGAGAAGCCTGACAAATGGCGAGATGGAAAGCGTGATCCAACTGCGCATGTTCGATCAGCGAAATCTCTTTGTTGTTCTCACTGGCGGCGAGCATTTTTTCATAACAGCGGGTTATCACAACAAAATCAGCCTGGGTTCCCAGCGTTGCCGCCAGCCTTGCCGATTCACCCTCCAGCAATGCGCGAACGTCGAGCAGATCGTACAGCGTTCGCGGCTGCGTACTGAACAGATGGATCAGCGGGCTGGTGTCCTGCACCCGATTAAGCCGTGCGACACGAGAATCGCGACCCTGCGCCGTTTCAATAATCCCGCGCCCGCGCAGCACGGTCAGCCCTTCACGCAGTGCGGAGCGTGAGAAGCCGAGCTTTTCACACAGTCGACGTTCCGAGGGAAGCGGCTGACCGACCTTCAGTACGCCGTCGATAATTAACCGTTCGATACTCTCTGCAACCACTTCGCAAATAGGGCGACGTTCATCTTTCATTCCCGGACCTCGTGCACAGGTAGGACCAATTTTTCTGTTCTTAACTCGCAAAACACGCACATCACGCAAGTGATTATGTTACATCAATTTAACATTAAGTTAACCAGGACAAGGTCACAGAGCTGGAAAAAAAATGGTCTGACCGGTAGCTAAAGAGATAGACGAAAACGAAAAGCCCGCTTAATAACTGTTCACAGAAGCAGCGCGAAAAAATCAGCTGCCACACAACACAACAAAGCGAACCCTACTCATGAGCATCTTGTACGAAGAGCGTCTTGATGGCGCTTTACCCGATGTCGACCGCACATCGGTACTGATGGCACTGCGTGAGCATGTCCCTGGACTGGAGATCCTGCATACCGATGAGGAGATCATTCCTTACGAGTGTGACGGGTTGAGCGCGTATCGCACGCGTCCATTACTGGTTGTTCTGCCTAAGCAGATGGAACAGGTGACGGCGATTCTGGCTGTCTGCCACCGCCTGCGTGTACCGGTGGTGACCCGTGGTGCAGGCACCGGGCTTTCTGGTGGCGCGCTGCCGCTGGAAAAAGGTGTGTTGTTGGTGATGGCGCGCTTTAAAGAGATCCTCGACATTAACCCCGTTGGTCGCCGTGCGCGCGTGCAGCCGGGCGTGCGTAACCTGGCGATCTCCCAGGCCGTTGCGCCGCATAATCTCTATTACGCGCCGGATCCGTCCTCACAAATCGCCTGTTCGATTGGCGGCAATGTGGCGGAAAATGCCGGTGGCGTTCACTGCCTGAAATATGGTCTAACCGTACATAACCTGCTGAAAATTGAAGTGCAAACGCTGGACGGCGAGGCGCTGACGCTGGGATCGGACGCGCTGGATTCGCCTGGTTTTGACCTGCTGGCGCTGTTTACCGGATCGGAAGGTATGCTCGGCGTGACCACCGAAGTGACGGTAAAACTGCTGCCGAAGCCGCCCGTGGCGCGGGTGCTGTTAGCCAGCTTTGACTCGGTAGAAAAAGCCGGACTTGCGGTTGGTGACATCATCGCCAATGGCATTATCCCCGGCGGGCTGGAGATGATGGATAACCTGTCGATTCGCGCGGCGGAAGATTTTATTCATGCCGGTTATCCCGTCGATGCCGAAGCGATTTTGTTATGCGAACTGGACGGCGTGGAGTCTGACGTACAGGAAGACTGCGAGCAGGTTAACGACATCTTGTTGAACGCGGGTGCGACTGACGTCCGTCTGGCACAGGACGAAGCAGAGCGAGTACGTTTCTGGGCCGGTCGCAAAAATGCGTTCCCGGCGGTAGGACGTATCTCCCCGGATTACTACTGCATGGATGGCACCATCCCGCGCCGCGCCCTGCCTGGCGTACTGGAAGGCATTGCCCGTTTATCGCAGCAATATGATTTACGCGTTGCCAACGTCTTTCATGCCGGAGACGGCAACATGCACCCGTTAATCCTTTTCGATGCCAACGAACCCGGTGAATTTGCCCGCGCGGAAGAGCTGGGCGGGAAGATCCTCGAACTCTGCGTTGAAGTTGGCGGCAGCATCAGTGGGGAACATGGCATTGGGCGCGAAAAAATCAATCAAATGTGCGCCCAGTTCAACAGCGATGAAATCACGACCTTCCATGCGGTCAAGGCGGCGTTTGACCCCGATGGTTTGCTGAACCCAGGAAAAAACATTCCCACGCTACACCGCTGTGCTGAATTTGGTGCCATGCATGTGCATCACGGTCATTTACCTTTTCCTGAACTGGAGCGTTTCTGATGCTACGCGAGTGTGATTACAGCCAGGCGCTGCTGGAGCAGGTGAATCAGGCGATTAGCGATAAAACGCCGCTGGTGATTCAGGGCAGCAATAGCAAAGCCTTTTTAGGTCGTCCTGTCACCGGGCAAACGCTGGATGTGCGTTGTCATCGCGGCATTGTTAATTACGACCCGACCGAGCTGGTGATAACCGCGCGTGCCGGAACGCCGCTGGTGGCGATTGAAGCGGCGCTGGAGAGCGCCGGGCAAATGCTCCCCTGCGAGCCGCCGCATTATGGTGAAGAAGCCACCTGGGGCGGGATGATCGCCTGCGGGCTGGCGGGGCCGCGTCGCCCGTGGAGTGGTTCGGTCCGCGATTTTGTCCTCGGCACGCGCATCATTACCGGCACTGGAAAACATCTGCGTTTTGGTGGCGAAGTGATGAAAAACGTTGCCGGATACGATCTCTCACGGTTAATGGCCGGAAGCTACGGTTGTCTGGGTGTGCTCACTGAAATCTCGATGAAAGTGTTACCGCGACCACGCGCCACCCTGAGTCTGCGTCGGGAAATCAGCCTGCAAGAAGCCATGAATGAAATCGCCCAGTGGCAACTCCAGCCATTACCCATTAGTGGCTTATGTTACTTCGACAATGCGTTGTGGATCCGCCTTGAGGGCGGCGAAGGATCGGTAAAAGCAGCGCGTGAACTGCTGGGTGGCGAAGAGGTTGCGGATCAGTTCTGGCAGCAATTGCGTGAACAACAACTGCCGTTCTTCTCGTTACCAGGTACCTTATGGCGCATTTCATTACCCAGCGATGCGCCGATGATGGATTTACCCGGCGAGCAACTGATCGACTGGGGCGGGGCGTTACGCTGGCTGAAATCGACAGCCGATGACAATCAAATCCATCGCATTGCCCGCAACGCTGGCGGTCATGCGACCCGCTTTAGTGCCGGAGATGGTGGTTTTGCCCCGCTACCGGCTCCTTTATTCCGCTATCACCAGCAGCTTAAACAGCAGCTCGACCCTTGCGGCGTGTTTAATCCCGGTCGCATGTACGCGGAGCTTTAAGGAGCAGGCTATGCAAACCCAATTAACCGAAGAGATGCGGCAGAACGCGCGGGCGCTGGAAGCCGACAGCATCCTGCGCGCCTGTGTTCACTGCGGATTTTGTACCGCAACCTGCCCAACCTATCAGCTCCTGGGCGATGAACTGGACGGGCCGCGCGGGCGCATCTATCTGATTAAACAGGTGCTGGAAGGCAACGAAGTCACGCTTAAAACACAGGAGCATCTCGATCGCTGTCTCACTTGCCGCAATTGTGAAACCACCTGTCCTTCTGGTGTGCGCTATCACAATTTGCTGGATATCGGGCGTGATATTGTCGAGCAGAAAGTGAAACGCCCATTGCCGGAGCGAATGCTGCGCGAAGGATTGCGCCAGGTAGTGCCGCGTCCGGCGGTCTTCCGTGCGCTGACGCAGGTAGGACTGGTGCTGCGACCGTTTCTGCCGGAACAGGTCAGAGCAAAACTGCCCGCCGAAACGGTGAAAGCTAAACCGCGACCACCGCTGCGCCATAAGCGTCGGGTTTTAATGCTGGAAGGCTGCGCCCAGCCTACGCTTTCGCCCAACACCAACGCGGCAACTGCGCGAGTGCTGGATCGTCTGGGGATCAGCGTCATGCCAGCTAACGAAGCAGGCTGTTGTGGCGCGGTGGACTATCATCTTAATGCGCAAGAGAAAGGGCTGGCGCGGGCGCGAAATAATATTGATGCCTGGTGGCCCGCGATTGAAGCAGGTGCCGAGGCAATTTTGCAAACCGCCAGCGGTTGTGGCGCGTTCGTTAAAGAGTATGGGCAGATGCTGAAAAACGATGCGTTATATGCCGATAAAGCGCGTCAGGTCAGTGAGCTGGCGGTCGATTTAGTCGAACTTCTGCGCGAGGAACCGCTGGAAAAACTGGCAATTCGCGGCGATAAAAAACTGGCCTTCCACTGCCCGTGTACCCTACAACATGCGCAAAAGCTGAACGGCGAAGTGGAAAAAGTGTTGCTTCGTCTTGGATTTACCTTAACGGACGTTCCCGACAGCCATCTGTGCTGCGGGTCGGCGGGAACATATGCGTTAACGCATCCCGATCTGGCGCGCCAGCTGCGGGATAACAAAATGAATGCGCTGGAAAGCGGCAAACCGGAAATGATCGTCACCGCCAACATTGGTTGCCAGACGCATCTGGCGAGCGCCGGTCGTACCTCTGTGCGTCACTGGATTGAAATTGTAGAACAAGCCCTTGAAAAGGAATAACAAAATGAAAACTAAAGTCATTCTTAGCCAGCAAATGGCGAGTGCAATTATTGCCGCAGGTCAGGAAGAGGCGCAGAAAAATAACTGGTCTGTTTCCATTGCTGTTGCCGATGACGGCGGTCATCTGCTGGCGTTAAGTCGCATGGACGATTGCGCGCCGATTGCGGCTTACATCTCCCAGGAGAAAGCGCGTACCGCCGCGCTGGGGCGTCGTGAAACTAAGGGCTATGAAGAGATGGTGAACAACGGACGTACCGCGTTCGTGACTGCGCCGTTACTGACGTCGCTGGAAGGTGGCGTACCGGTTGTTGTGGATGGGCAAATTATTGGTGCCGTGGGCGTTTCTGGTTTAACCGGAGCACAGGATGCGCAGGTCGCGAAAGCGGCAGCAGCGGTGTTGGCGAAATAAGCGAAAACGAGGAGATAAACAATGAGTCAAACCATAACCCAGGGCCGTTTACGCATTAACGCCAATTTTAAACGTTTTGTGGATGAAGAAGTTTTACCGGGAACAGGGTTGGACACTGCGGCGTTCTGGCGCAATTTTGATGAGATCGTTCACGATCTGGCACCAGAAAATCGTCAGTTGCTGGCAGAACGCGATCGCATTCAGGCGGCGCTTGATGAGTGGCATCGCAGCAATCCGGGGCCGGTTAAAGATAAAGAGGCCTATAAATCTTTCCTGCGTGAACTGGGCTACCTGGTGCCACAACCGGAGCGCGTGACGGTGGAAACCACGGGCATTGACAGCGAAATCACCAGCCAGGCGGGGCCACAGCTGGTGGTTCCGGCAATGAACGCCCGCTACGCGCTGAACGCGGCGAACGCTCGCTGGGGCTCACTGTACGATGCGTTATACGGCAGCGACATCATCCCGCAGGAAGGGGCGATGGTCAGCGGCTACGATCCGCAGCGCGGTGAGCAGGTTATCGCCTGGGTTCGGCGTTTCCTCGATGAATCTCTACCGCTGGAAAACGGCAGCTATCAGGATGTGCTGGCGTTTAAGGTGGTCGATAAACAATTACGCATCCAGTTGAAAAATGGTAAAGAAACCACGTTACGTACCCCTGCGCAGTTTGTCGGTTACCGTGGCGATGCCGCTGCGCCGACCTGCATTTTGCTGAAAAATAACGGCCTGCATATTGAACTGCAAATTGATGCCAACGGGCGGATTGGCAAAGACGATCCGGCGCACATCAACGATGTTATCGTCGAAGCGGCCATCAGTACCATTCTCGACTGCGAAGATTCGGTCGCGGCGGTTGATGCGGAAGATAAAATCCTGCTGTACCGCAACCTGCTGGGCCTGATGCAGGGGACTCTGCAAGAGAAAATGGAGAAAAACGGTCGACAAATCGTGCGTAAACTGAATGACGATCGTCATTACACCGCCGCCGATGGCTCTGAAATTTCTCTGCACGGACGCTCGCTGCTGTTTATCCGCAACGTGGGTCATTTGATGACCATTCCTGTGATTTGGGACAGCGAAGGCAATGAAATCCCGGAAGGCATTCTTGATGGCGTCATGACTGGCGCGATTGCCCTCTATGATTTAAAAGTGCAGAAAAACTCGCGCACTGGCAGCGTCTATATTGTGAAACCGAAAATGCACGGTCCGCAGGAAGTGGCGTTCGCCAACAAACTGTTTACCCGCATTGAGACAATGCTCGGTATGGCACCGAATACCCTGAAAATGGGCATTATGGATGAAGAACGTCGGACCTCGCTGAACTTGCGTAGCTGTATCGCTCAGGCGCGCAACCGCGTGGCGTTCATCAATACCGGTTTCCTCGACCGTACCGGCGATGAAATGCATTCGGTGATGGAAGCTGGCCCGATGCTGCGTAAAAATCAGATGAAATCGACGCCTTGGATCAAAGCCTACGAGCGTAATAACGTGCTTTCCGGTCTGTTCTGTGGGCTGCGCGGTAAAGCGCAAATCGGTAAAGGCATGTGGGCAATGCCGGACCTGATGGCAGACATGTACAGCCAGAAGGGCGACCAACTGCGTGCCGGGGCAAACACAGCCTGGGTTCCGTCACCAACCGCTGCTACGCTCCATGCGCTGCACTACCACCAAACCAACGTACAGAGCGTGCAGGCCAACATTGCCCAGAGCGAGTTCAATGCTGAATTTGAACCGCTGCTGGACGATCTGCTGACTATTCCGGTGGCTGAAAACGCTAACTGGTCGGTGGAAGAGATCCAACAAGAGCTGGATAACAACGTGCAGGGGATTCTGGGGTACGTGGTGCGTTGGGTGGAGCAGGGGATTGGTTGTTCAAAAGTGCCGGATATTCACAACGTGGCGCTGATGGAAGACCGCGCAACGCTGCGTATCTCCAGCCAGCATATCGCCAACTGGTTACGTCACGGTATTCTGACCAAAGAACAGGTGCAGGCGTCGCTGGAGAATATGGCGAAAGTGGTTGATCAGCAAAACGCTGGCGATCCGGCTTATCGTCCGATGGCGGGGAATTTCGCTAACTCGTGTGCTTTTAAAGCTGCCAGCGATTTAATCTTCCTCGGCGTGAAACAGCCAAACGGCTATACCGAACCGTTATTACACGCCTGGCGTTTACGCGAAAAAGAAAGTCATTAATAGCGTCAAAAAAGCCCCGGCAAGTTTTATTGTCGGGGCTATGATAGTAACTGCGGTAGTACATTTATCCCGGAAATAACCGGAGCGATTATCAGGGTTTAACAATATTAAATACCCGTAGCGCATTACTAGCGGGCCTAAAACAACAATATGGACATCTTAACGATATTCTGCGCCTGCGTGTGCGGAACAGAAACCCTTACCCGATATACTTGTTATGCCAGAGGTAGCAATTGCGTTAGCAGCGTACTGTTGCTGTAAAGTATAACGCCTATATTTTACAGTTCAGTCCTCTTTTGCTTATTACAACCTTAAGTATATCAAGCATATAAAGATAATAAGAGACTGAACAATATGGTTAGCTGGACCCAAATGTATATGCCGATGGGAGGACTGGGGCTATCCGCTCTGGTCGCCCTGATCCCGATAATATTCTTCTTCGTTGCACTCGCGGTATTACGTCTGAAAGGACATGTCGCTGGAGCAATAACCCTTATATTATCTATCCTGATTGCAATATTCGCCTTTAAAATGCCGATTGATATGGCATTTGCTGCTGCGGGCTATGGCTTTATTTATGGATTATGGCCTATTGCGTGGATTATTGTTGCGGCGGTGTTCCTCTATAAATTAACCGTTGCCAGCGGTCAGTTCGATATTATCCGCAGCTCGGTTATCTCCATCACTGACGATCAGCGTTTACAGGTGTTACTGATTGGTTTCTCCTTTGGCGCGCTGCTGGAAGGGGCGGCTGGCTTTGGTGCGCCGGTGGCGATTACCGGTGCGCTGCTGGTGGGCCTGGGCTTCAAACCGTTATACGCGGCGGGGCTGTGTCTGATTGCCAATACTGCGCCGGTGGCGTTTGGTGCGTTGGGCGTGCCGATTCTGGTCGCCGGTCAGGTAACGGGAATCGATCCGTTCCACATTGGCGCAATGGCGGGACGTCAGTTACCGTTCCTGTCGGTTCTTGTGCCGTTCTGGCTGGTAGCAATGATGGACGGCTGGAAAGGGGTGAAAGAGACGTGGCCAGCGGCGCTGGTTGCTGGGGGAAGCTTCGCTGTCACGCAGTTCTTTACCTCTAACTATATTGGTCCGGAACTGCCGGATATTACTTCGGCGCTGGTGAGTATCGTCTCACTCGCTTTATTCCTTAAAGTCTGGCGGCCGAAAAATACCGAAACGGCAATCAGCATGGGACAATCCGCAGGTGCGATGGTGGTGAATAAACCGTCTTCTGGCGGTCCCGTGCCTTCAGAATATAGTCTGGGGCAAATCATTCGTGCGTGGTCACCGTTTTTAATCTTAACGGTGCTGGTCACCATCTGGACCATGAAGCCGTTTAAAGCGTTATTTGCTCCGGGCGGCGCGTTTTATTCACTGGTGATTAATTTCCAGATCCCTCATTTGCATCAACAAGTGTTGAAAGCGGCACCCATTGTCGCCCAACCAACGCCAATGGATGCGGTGTTTAAATTCGACCCTCTCTCAGCTGGCGGCACCGCTATTTTTATTGCGGCGATTATCTCTATCTTCATCCTCGGCGTGGGCATCAAGAAAGGGATTGGCGTCTTTGCCGAAACGCTAATTAGTCTGAAGTGGCCGATATTGTCGATTGGCATGGTGCTGGCGTTCGCCTTCGTCACCAACTATTCCGGTATGTCCACCACGCTGGCGCTGGTACTGGCAGGTACAGGCGTGATGTTCCCGTTTTTCTCACCGTTTCTCGGCTGGCTGGGCGTATTCCTTACCGGCTCGGACACCTCCTCTAACGCCCTGTTTGGTTCACTGCAATCGACCACGGCGCAGCAAATCAACGTCTCTGACACTCTGCTGGTGGCAGCAAATACCAGCGGCGGCGTAACTGGCAAGATGATCTCCCCGCAATCTATCGCCGTGGCCTGCGCCGCGACGGGCATGGTGGGCCGAGAATCTGAACTGTTCCGCTACACCGTGAAGCACAGTCTGATTTTTGCCAGCGTTATCGGCATTATCACGCTGTTGCAGGCGTATGTGTTTACTGGGATGTTAGTCTCGTAAATCAATAATGCCGGATGATCGTTAATATCATCCGGCTTCATTTACATTACTCTGTCTTATTAATGGAAAATTATTTCCCGCTTTATTATCCATGTGGCAATAATGTTTCGCGTTCAGATAACCTGCTAAATAATTAAGAGCGTGAGAACATCTATTATTTATCACGCAAAACAAGTCAGTATTAATTATGTTCGCTTGATGAGCAAACACCGTTCTATCTGTTGCTTTTGCAATCTTAATCGTTAAAACTACCAACAAATTTATATAGTTACGTTGTGAAAAGTTGTTGATTTTTTGTTTAATGAAATTTCGTAAAAATCACCAGCCAGACATCGAATAGGGGGGGTCTTATAAACTTTACCTGTTTTTCTATCAATGATGCCGTTTTCTTAAGAATGGAGGAAGTTATTAAAGAAGATAAAGCATAAAACTATTTCCCCGGTTACGAATCTTTTAACTTTGTTTTGTCACTTGCGTTATTAATGAATAAGAAATTTAAATATAAGAAATCGCTTTTAGCGGCTATTTTGAGTGCAACCCTGTTAGCCGGTTGTGATGGCGGTGGCTCCGGATCTTCCTCCGATACGCCGCCTGTAGATTCTGGAACAGGGTCTTTGCCGGAAGTGAAACCTGATCCAACACCAAACCCGGAGCCGACGCCTGAGCCAACGCCGGACCCAGAACCTACGCCGGAACCGACACCTGATCCTGAGCCAACACCAGAACCGGAGCCAGAACCTGTTCCTACGAAAACGGGTTATCTGACCCTGGGCGGAAGCCAGCGGATAACTGGTGCTACTTGTAATGGTGAATCCAGCGATGGCTTTACCTTTACGCCAGGCGACAAAGTCACCTGTGTGGCAGGGAACAACACGACAATTGCTACCTTCGACACCCAGTCAGAAGCTGCGCGTAGCCTGCGTGCGGTTGAAAAAGTGTCGTTTAGTCTTGAGGACGCGCAAGAACTGGCGGCTTCCGATGACAAGAAAAGCAATGCGGTTTCGCTGGTAACGTCCAGTAACAGCTGTCCGGCGAATACAGAACAGGTTTGCCTGACGTTCTCCTCAGTGATCGAGAGTAAACGTTTCGACTCGCTGTATAAGCAAATCGATCTGGCACCGGAAGAGTTCAAAAAGCTGGTCAATGAAGAGGTGGAAAACAATGCCGCGACCGATAAAGCGCCATCCACTCATACTTCACCGGTTGTGCCCGTCACCACGCCGGGAACAAAACCGGATCTGAACGCGTCCTTCGTGTCGGCTAACGCGGAACAGTTTTATCAGTATCAACCCACTGAAATCATTCTCTCCGAAGGCCGACTGGTAGATAGCATGGGCAATGGTGTGGTTGGCGTAAATTACTACACCAGCTCAGGCCGTGGCGTAACTGGCGAAAACGGCAAATTCAACTTCAGCTGGGGCGAAACCATCTCCTTTGGTATCGACACCTTTGAACTGGGCTCAGTGCGCGGCAATAAGTCGACCATTGCGTTGACTGAACTGGGTGACGAAGTTCGCGGCGCGAATATTGATCAGCTTATTCATCGTTACTCCCAGGCCGGAAAAAATGATGAGCGTGAAGTGCCGGACGTAGTGCGCAAGGTCTTTGCCGAGTATCCCAACGTAATCAACGAGATTATCAATCTCTCGTTATCCAATGGCGAGGCGTTGAGCGAAGGCGATCAAACCTTTGAGCGGACAAACGAATTTCTTGAGCAGTTTGAATCCGGGCAGGCTAAAGAGATTGATACGGCGATTTGTGACTCCCTTGGGGGCTGCAACTCTCAGCGTTGGTTCTCGTTGACAGCACGCAATGTTAACGAAGGTCAGATTCAGGGCGTTATCAACAAGCTGTGGGGTGTGGATAAAGATTACAAATCAGTGACGAAATTCCACGTCTTCCATGACTCTACCAACTTCTATGGCAGTACCGGTAATGCGCGCGGTCAGGCAGTGGTGAATATCTCCAACGCGGCCTTCCCGATTCTGATGGCGCGTAATGATAAAAACTACTGGCTGGCGTTTGGCGAAAAACGCGCCTGGGATAAAAATGAGCTGGCGTACATTACGGAAGCGCCTTCCATTGTGCGCCCGGAGAACGTGACACGCGAAACTGCCACTTTTAACCTGCCGTTTATCTCGCTGGGGCAAGTCGGTGAGGGCAAACTGATGGTTATCGGTAACCCGCACTACAACAGCATCTTGCGTTGTCCGAACGGTTACAGCTGGGCCGGTGGTGTCAATGATAAAGGTGAGTGTACGCTCAGCGGTGATTCAGATGACATGAAGCACTTCATGCAGAACGTGTTGCGCTATTTGTCCGACGATAAATGGACGCCGGACGCGAAAGCCAGCATGACCGTAGGCACCAACCTGGATACCGTCTATTTCAAACGTCATGGTCAGGTTACAGGAAACAGTGCTGCGTTCGGCTTCCATCCGGATTTTGCGGGCATCTCTGTTGAGCATTTAAGTAGCTATGGCGATCTCGATCCGCAGGAAATGCCGCTGCTGATCCTTAACGGCTTTGAATATGTGACTCAGGTGGGTAGTGATCCTTACGCAATCCCACTGCGTGCAGATACCAGCAAACCGAAGCTGACCCAGCAGGATGTGACCGATCTGATCGCCTATCTGAACAAAGGTGGATCGGTGCTGATCATGGAAAACGTGATGAGCAATCTTAAGGAAGAGAGCGCATCTGGCTTTGTACGTCTGCTTGATGCCGCAGGTCTGTCGATGGCACTGAACAAGTCGGTGGTGAATAACGATCCTCAAGGGTATCCGAACCGCGTTCGTCAGCAGCGCGCAACGGGCATTTGGGTCTATGAACGTTATCCTGCTGCAGATGGTGCGCTGCCGTACACCATCGATAGTAAGACAGGGGAAGTTAAGTGGAAATATCAGGTAGAAAACAAACCTGATGACAAACCGAAGCTGGAAGTTGCCAGCTGGCTGGAAGATGTAGATGGCAAACAGGAAACGCGTTATGCCTTTATTGATGAGGCCGACCACAAAACGACTGAATCTCTGGATGCTGCGAAGAAGAAAATTCTGGAAAAATTCAAGGGATTAGAGGAGTGTAAGGACTCGACATATCACTACGAAATCAACTGCCTGGAATACCGTCCTGGCACGAACGTTCCGGTTACTGGTGGCATGTATGTTCCGCGCTATACGCAACTGAATCTCAGCGCCGACACGGCAAAAGCGATGGTGCAGGCTGCGGATTTAGGCACCAACATTCAGCGTCTGTATCAGCATGAGCTCTACTTCCGGACCAATGGTCGCAAAGGTGAGCGTCTGAGCAGCGTCGATCTGGAACGTCTGTACCAGAACATGTCGGTCTGGCTGTGGAATAAAATTGAATATCGCTATGAAAACGACAAGGATGACGAGCTGGGCTTTAAAACGTTCACCGAGTTCCTGAACTGCTACGCCAACGATGCCTATACTGGCGGCACGCAGTGTTCTGATGAGCTGAAAAAATCGCTGGTCGATAACAACATGATCTACGGCGAGAAGAGCGTTAATAAAGCGGGCATGATTAACCCGAGCTATCCGCTCAACTATATGGAAAAACCGCTGACGCGCCTGATGCTGGGTCGTTCCTGGTGGGATCTGAACATCAAAGTTGATGTCGAGAAGTATCCGGGAGCGGTATCGGCAGAAGGTGAGAAGGTTACTGAAACCATCAGCCTGTACTCGAATCCGACCAAATGGTTTGCAGGTAACATGCAGTCTACTGGCCTGTGGGCTCCGGCTCAGAAAGAGGTCACCATTGAGTCTACTGCATCAGTTCCTGTGACTGTCACCGTGGCGCTGGCCGACGATCTGACCGGACGCGAGAAGCATGAAGTCGCGCTGAACCGTCCGCCAAAAGTGACGAAAACCTATGATCTGAAAGCCAATGATAAGGTGACCTTCAAGGTGCCTTACGGTGGTCTGATTTATATCAAGGGCAACAGCCCAAAGAATGAGTCAGCCGAATTCACCTTTACTGGTGTGGTAAAAGCGCCGTTCTATAAAGACGGCGAATGGAAAAACGCTCTGAACTCCCCTGCGCCGTTGGGCGAGCTGGAGTCAGACGCTTTCGTCTACACCACGCCGAAGAAGAACCTTGAGGCCAGCAATTTCACTGGTGGCGTAGCAGAATTCGCTAAAGATCTGGATACCTTTGCCAGCTCGATGAATGACTTCTACGGTCGTAATGATGAAGACGGTAAGCACCGGATGTTTACCTATAAAAACTTGACGGGCCACAAGCATCGTTTCACCAACGATGTGCAGATCTCCATCGGTGATGCGCACTCTGGTTATCCGGTAATGAACAGCAGCTTCTCGACGAACAGCACCACGCTGCCGACGACGCCGCTGAACGACTGGCTGATCTGGCACGAAGTTGGTCACAACGCCGCCGAAACGCCGCTGACTGTTCCTGGCGCAACTGAAGTAGCGAACAACGTGCTGGCGCTGTACATGCAGGATCGCTATCTCGGCAAGATGAACCGTGTCGCTGACGATATTACCGTCGCGCCGGAATATCTGGAGGAGAGCAACGGTCAGGCATGGGCGCGCGGCGGTGCGGGCGACCGTCTGCTGATGTACGCGCAGCTGAAAGAGTGGGCAGAGAAAAACTTTGATATCAAGACGTGGTATCCAGATGGCAATCTGCCAGCGTTCTACAGCGAGCGTGAAGGGATGAAAGGCTGGAACCTGTTCCAGTTGATGCATCGTAAAGCACGCGGCGATGAGGTTGGCAAAACCAAGTTTGGCGAAAGAAATTACTGTGCCGAATCCAACGGTAACGCTGCCGACAAGCTGATGCTGTGTGCATCCTGGGTCGCCCAGACGGATCTTTCGGAGTTCTTTAAGAAATGGAATCCGGGCGCGAATGCTTACCAGTTGCCGGGAGCGAGCGAGATGAACTTCGAGGGCGGTGTGAGCCAGTCGGCTTACGAGACACTGGCGGCGCTTAATCTGCCGAAACCGCAGCAAGGGCCGGAAACCATTAATCAGGTTACCGAGCATAAGATGTCAGCTGAGTAAGCCTGTATGCCGGATAAGGCGCTCGCGCCGCATCCGGCATGAAATAAGGCGCATCGGGCCTGGAGGAAAGCCGTATGGCATACACCTGCAGGCCCGCATCCGGCAAGTTACAACAAATAACCTTTAACCATGTTTTTTGATGTTTTTCAGCAATACCCCGCGGCGATGCCCGTCCTGGCTACCGTCGGAGGATTGATCATCGGCAGTTTTTTGAATGTGGTGATTTGGCGTTACCCCATCATGCTGCGCCAACAAATGGCGGAGTTTCACGGTGAAATGTCGAGTGCGCAGTCAAAAATAAGCCTTGCGCTGCCGCGTTCGCACTGTCCGCATTGCCAGCAGACTATCCGCGTTCGTGACAATATTCCGCTGCTCTCCTGGTTGATGCTCAAAGGGCGCTGCCGTGATTGTCAGGCGAAAATCAGCAAGCGTTATCCGCTGGTGGAGTTATTGACGGCACTCGCTTTTTTGCTGGCGAGCCTGGTGTGGCCGGAAAGTGGATGGGCGCTGGCGGTGATGATATTATCCGCCTGGCTGATTGCCGCGAGCGTCATTGACCTCGATAACCAATGGCTGCCCGATGTTTTTACTCAGGGCGTATTGTGGACGGGACTAATTGCGGCATGGGCGCAGCAGAGCCCGCTCACGCTACAAGACGCAGTTACCGGCGTACTGGTGGGGTTTATCACTTTTTACTCTCTGCGCTGGATAGCCGGAATAGTTCTGCGTAAAGAAGCATTAGGCATGGGCGATGTATTACTTTTCGCTGCGTTAGGTGGCTGGGTGGGGCCGTTGTCGCTACCCAATGTTGCTTTAATCGCCTCATGCTGCGGCCTGATATATGCCGTTATTACAAAAAGAGGATCAACCACACTGCCTTTTGGACCGTGTTTAAGTCTGGGCGGTATAGCAACACTTTATCTACAGGCATTGTTTTAATGATAACCACGTCATTATCAAAGTGACATTTTAACTCTTATTAATAACCTTAGAGATTATTTACCATGTCGATAAAACAAATGCCAGGGAGGGTATTAATATCGCTATTGTTGAGCGTTACAGGATTATTAAGTGGCTGTGCCAGCCATAATGAAAATGCCAGTTTACTGGCGAAAAAACAGGCGCAAAATATCAGCCAAAACCTGCCGATTAAATCTGCGGGATATACCTTAGTGCTGGCACAAAGTAGCGGCACGACGGTAAAAATGACCATTATCAGCGAAGCGGGTACTCAGACCACGCAGACACCTGACGCCTTTTTAACCAGCTATCAACGACAAATGTGCGCTGACCCGACGGTGAAATTAATGATCACTGAGGGAATTAATTACAGCATAACGATTAATGATACACGTACAGGTAACCAGTATCAGCGGAAACTGGATCGTACCACCTGTGGTATAGTCAAAGCATAACGTCGGGTAGATATAAATTGGCGCGGGTTGTTTTTCGTGACGCACGAATTTATCTCATTCAATGGCTGACAAAAATTCGTCACACTCTTAACCAGAGACAATCTCTTAATACAGACAAAGAGCATCTGCGCAAAATTGCACGCGGGATGTTCTGGCTGATGCTGCTTATTATTTCTGCAAAAGTGGCGCATTCACTCTGGCGCTATTTCTCCTTTTCTGCGGAATATACGGCGGTTTCCCCATCGGCGAATAAACCGCTCCGTGCGGATGCAAAAGCGTTCGATAAAAATGACGTGCAATTAATCAGCCAGCAAAACTGGTTTGGCAAATATCAGCCCGTCGCCACGCCGGTAAAACAACCCGAACCTGCACCTGTGGCCGAAACGCGTCTTAATGTGGTGTTGCGTGGGATCGCCTTTGGTGCCAGACCCGGCGCGGTTATTGAAGAAGGTGGTAAACAGCAGGTCTATTTGCAGGGTGAAACGCTTGGCTCGCACAACGCAGTGATTGAGGAAATCAACCGCGACCATGTGATGCTGCGCTATCAGGGAAAAATGGAACGTCTGAGTCTGGCAGAAGAGAAGCGTCCCACCATAGCCGTGACCAGCAAAAAAGCCGTCAGCGACGAAGCAAAGCAAGCTGTTGCTGAGCCTGCTGCCAGTGCGCCAGTTGAGATCCCGGCTGCCGTGCGTCAGGCACTGGCGAAAGATCCGCAGAAAATTTTTAACTATATCCAGCTTACGCCTGTGCGTAAGGAAGGGATTGTCGGTTATGCAGTGAAACCGGGGGCAGATCGTTCTCTGTTCGATGCCAGCGGTTTTAAGGAAGGCGATATCGCCATTGCGCTAAATCAGCAGGATTTCACTGATCCACGAGCAATGATTGCTCTGATGCGGCAGTTACCTTCAATGGATTCCATTCAACTTACGGTTTTACGCAAGGGTGCGCGCTACGACATTTCCATCGCGCTGCGCTAACCGCATTTAATCCAGGAGAATCATTCATCGTGTTTTGGCGTGATATGACGTTGTCGGTCTGGCGTAAGAAGACAACTGGCCTCAAAACAAAAAAGCGTTTACTGCCGCTGGTGCTGGCAGCGGCATTATGCAGTTCACCGGTCTGGGCGGAAGAAGCCACTTTCACCGCTAATTTTAAAGATACCGACCTGAAATCGTTCATTGAAACCGTCGGCGCTAACCTGAATAAAACCATCATTATGGGGCCGGGCGTTCAGGGGAAAGTGAGTATTCGCACTATGACTCCGCTCAATGAACGCCAGTATTACCAGTTATTCCTTAACCTGCTGGAAGCACAGGGGTATGCGGTCGTACCGATGGAAAACGACGTGCTGAAGGTGGTGAAATCCAGCGCTGCGAAAGTCGAGCCGCTGCCGCTGGTCGGTGAAGGCAGCGACAACTACGCGGGCGATGAAATGGTCACCAAAGTCGTGCCGGTACGTAATGTGTCGGTACGCGAGCTGGCACCGATTCTGCGCCAGATGATTGACAGCGCGGGGTCTGGCAACGTTGTTAATTACGATCCCTCCAACGTGATTATGCTCACCGGGCGCGCCTCCGTCGTGGAACGGCTGACAGAAGTGATCCAGCGCGTGGATCATGCGGGAAATCGCACTGAAGAGGTGATCCCGCTGGATAACGCCTCAGCTTCGGAAATTGCCCGCGTGCTGGAAAGCCTGACGAAAAACAGCGGCGAGAACCAGCCAGCAACGCTGAAATCTCAAATTGTCGCTGATGAACGCACCAACAGCGTGATTGTCAGTGGTGATCCCGCCACGCGAGACAAAATGCGCCGCCTGATCCGTCGGCTGGACTCAGAAATGGAGCGCAGCGGCAACAGCCAGGTTTTCTATCTCAAATACAGCAAAGCCGAAGATCTGGTCGATGTACTGAAGCAGGTCAGCGGCACGCTCACGGCGGCTAAAGAAGAGGCGGAAGGCACCGTCGGTAGCGGGCGTGAGGTTGTCTCCATCGCCGCCAGCAAACACAGTAATGCCCTGATTGTTACCGCGCCGCAGGACATCATGCAGTCGCTGCAAAGCGTGATTGAACAACTGGATATTCGCCGTGCTCAGGTGCACGTCGAGGCGTTGATCGTGGAAGTTGCCGAAGGTAGCAATATCAATTTCGGCGTGCAGTGGGCGTCGAAAGATGCCGGATTAATGCAGTTTGCTAACGGTACGCAGATCCCTATTGGCACGCTGGGTGCAGCCATTTCTCAGGCAAAACCGCAGAAAGGCTCCACGGTGATCAGTGAAAACGGCGCTACCACCATTAACCCGGATACTAACGGCGATCTCTCCACGCTCGCTCAGCTTCTTTCTGGCTTTAGCGGTACGGCGGTTGGCGTGGTGAAAGGCGACTGGATGGCGCTGGTACAGGCGGTCAAAAACGACTCCAGCTCGAACGTGCTCTCCACGCCGAGTATCACCACGCTGGACAACCAGGAAGCCTTCTTCATGGTGGGCCAGGACGTTCCGGTATTAACCGGCTCTACTGTTGGCTCTAATAACAGCAATCCTTTCAATACGGTAGAGAGGAAAAAAGTCGGCATCATGCTGAAAGTCACGCCGCAGATTAACGAAGGAAACGCGGTACAGATGGTGATTGAGCAGGAAGTGTCGAAGGTGGAAGGACAGACCAGTCTCGACGTCGTGTTTGGCGAGCGCAAACTGAAAACCACCGTGCTGGCAAACGATGGTGAGCTGATCGTGCTTGGCGGTCTGATGGACGACCAGGCGGGAGAAAGCGTGGCGAAAGTGCCGCTGCTGGGCGATATCCCGTTGATTGGTAACCTGTTTAAATCGACGGCGGATAAAAAAGAAAAACGTAACCTGATGGTGTTTATCCGCCCGACCATTCTGCGTGACGGTATGGCGGCAGACGGCGTGTCGCAGCGCAAATATAACTATATGCGCGCTGAGCAAATCTACCGCGATGAGCAAGGCTTGAGCCTGATGCCGCACACCGCGCAGCCGGTACTGCCAGCGCAAAATCAGGCTCTACCGCCAGAAGTTCGCGCGTTCCTTAATGCCGGGAGAACGCGTTAATGGTGCCTGTAGCACAGGAAACCACCGCTAACACCGTGCGTCTGCCCTACAGTTTCAGCCGTCGGTTTAGCCTGGTGGCATGGTGCGAAGCGTCGCTGGAGATCCTCCATGTTCATCCGTTGTCGCTCTCTGTTTTGCAGGAGCTGCAGCGGGGGCTGAACGCGTCTTTTACGCTGAGGCAAATCGACGAGGCCGAATTTGAACAGCGGCTGAATGCGGTCTGGCAGCGGGACTCTTCCGAGGCTCGCCAACTGATGGAAGATCTCGGTTCTGCCGAGGACTTTTTTACCCTCGCAGAAGAACTGCCGGAAACGGAAGATCTGCTGGAAAGTGACGACGATGCGCCGATCATCAAACTGATCAACGCCATGCTGGCAGAGGCGATTAAAGAAGGCGCTTCGGATATCCACATCGAGACGTTTGAAAAGAGTCTGGTGATCCGTTTTCGTGTTGACGGCACATTACATGAAATGTTGCGCCCCGGTCGCAAGCTGGCCTCGCTGCTGGTCTCGCGTATCAAGGTGATGGCGCGGCTGGATATCGCCGAAAAGCGCGTACCACAGGATGGCCGTATTGCGCTGCTGCTGGGCGGTCGGGCGATCGACGTGCGCGTCTCCACCATGCCTTCCGCCTGGGGCGAGCGCGTGGTGCTGCGACTGCTGGACAAAAACCAGGCCCGCCTGACACTGGAGCGTCTGGGTTTAAGTCACGAACTGACTGCGCAGTTGCGCCAGCTGTTACACAAACCGCACGGCATCTTTCTGGTGACGGGGCCGACAGGTTCCGGCAAAAGCACCACGCTGTACGCCGGATTGCAGGAGCTGAACAACCATTCGCGCAACATTCTCACGGTTGAAGATCCCATCGAATACATGATTGAAGGGATCGGTCAGACACAGGTTAACACCCGCGTCGGCATGACCTTCGCCCGTGGCCTGCGCGCGATTTTGCGTCAGGACCCGGATGTGGTGATGGTCGGTGAAATCCGCGATACCGAAACCGCAGAAATCGCTGTTCAGGCGTCGCTCACGGGGCACCTGGTACTTTCCACGCTGCATACCAACACGGCGGTGGGGGCGATCACACGTCTGCAGGATATGGGCGTTGAGCCTTTCCTGCTCTCTTCCAGTCTGACGGGCGTGATGGCGCAGCGGCTGGTTCGCACGCTGTGTCCCGACTGCCGCCAGGCCGCGCCTGCCACCGACGAAGAAAAACGCCTTATGGGGATCTCCGATACGCATGCCGTCACGCTGTACCATCCGCAGGGTTGCCCCGCCTGTAATCACAAAGGTTTTCGCGGACGTACTGCCATCCATGAGCTGATCGTGGTGGACGCCACATTACGTGATTTGATCCACCGTCAGGCCGGGGAACTGGAGCTGGAGCGTTATGTCCGGCAACACTCTGCGGGTATCCGCAGCAACGGCATTGAGAAAGTGCTCGCCGGAGAAACCTCTCTCGATGAAGTTCTGCGGGTAACCATGGAGGCGTAATGGCACTGTTTTACTATCAGGCGCTGGAGCGTAATGGTCGCAAAACCAAAGGAATGATTGAGGCGGATTCCGCGCGTCATGCCCGTCAATTGTTGCGTGGTAAAGAGCTTATCCCCGTGCACATTGAAGCCCGGCTGAATGCTTCGACAGGGGGAATGTTGCAGCGTCGGCGGCATGCACATCGTCGCGTGGCGGCGGCAGATTTGGCGCTGTTCACACGCCAACTGGCAACGCTGGTGCAGGCAGCAATGCCGCTGGAAACCTGCTTACAGGCGGTCAGTGAGCAAAGTGAAAAACTGCATGTAAAAAGCCTCGGAATGGCGCTGCGCAGCCGGATTCAGGAAGGTTATACCCTGTCGGACAGCCTGCGCGAACATCCCCGCGTCTTTGACTCCCTGTTTTGTTCGATGGTCGCTGCCGGAGAAAAATCCGGACATCTCGACGTGGTGCTCAATCGCCTGGCGGATTACACCGAACAGCGGCAGCGTCTGAAATCACGCCTGCTGCAGGCCATGCTCTACCCGCTGGTACTGCTGGTGGTGGCAACGGGCGTGGTCACTATTTTGCTGACGGCAGTAGTGCCGAAAATTATCGAACAGTTTGATCATCTCGGACACGCGCTGCCTGCCTCCACCCGAATGCTCATCGCCATGAGCGACACGTTACAGACCAGCGGCGTGTACTGGCTGGCGGGTTTGCTGGGGCTTCTGGTGCTGGGGCAACGGCTACTCAAAAATCCTGCGATGCGCCTGCGCTGGGATAAAACCTTGCTGCGTTTGCCCGTGACGGGGCGTGTTGCGCGCGGACTGAATACGGCGCGTTTTTCCCGCACATTAAGCATCCTCACCGCCAGCAGTGTTCCGCTGCTGGAAGGCATTCAGACCGCCGCCGCCGTGTCGGCAAATCGTTATGTCGAGCAACAACTGCTGCTGGCGGCAGATCGCGTCCGCGAAGGAAGCAGCCTGCGCGCCGCGCTGGCGGATCTGCGCCTGTTCCCGCCGATGATGTTGTACATGATCGCCTCCGGCGAACAGAGCGGCGAGCTGGAAACCATGCTTGAACAGGCCGCGGTCAACCAGGAACGGGAATTTGATACCCAGGTGGGGCTGGCGTTAGGGCTGTTTGAGCCGGCGCTGGTGGTGATGATGGCGGGCGTGGTGCTGTTTATCGTCATCGCCATCCTCGAACCGATGCTGCAACTGAACAATATGGTTGGAATGTAATTTACGGAGTTATCACATGAATTCGTTATCCCGCACACAAAAACCACGGGCAGGTTTTACCCTGCTGGAAGTGATGGTGGTGATTGTTATTCTTGGCGTCCTGGCAAGTCTGGTGGTGCCTAACCTGTTGGGCAACAAAGAGAAAGCCGATCGGCAAAAAGCCATCAGCGATATCGTGGCGCTGGAGAATGCGCTGGATATGTACCGACTGGATAACGGGCGTTATCCGACCACCGAACAGGGGCTGGAAGCGCTGATCCAGCAACCGGCCAATATGGCGGACTCCCGCAACTACCGTACCGGTGGATACATTAAACGACTGCCAAAGGATCCGTGGGGCAATGATTATCAGTATCTCAGCCCGGGTGAAAAAGGAGTGTTTGATGTTTATACCCTGGGGGCGGATGGTCAGGAAAATGGGGAAGGCGCTGGCGCAGATATCGGTAACTGGAATTTGCAGGAGTTTCAGTAAGCAGTGCCTGAACGCGGATTCACACTTCTGGAAATCATGCTGGTGATTTTCCTTATCGGCCTTGCCAGTGCGGGCGTGGTACAGACGTTTGCGACCGATTCTGAATCGCCCGCGAAAAAAGCGGCGCAGGATTTTCTGACTCGCTTTGCGCAGTTTAAGGACAGGGCAGTGATTGAAGGGCAGACACTCGGTGTGTTAATCGACCCGCCGGGATACCAGTTTATGCAGCGTCGTCAGGGGCAGTGGTTACCCGTTTCTGCGACCCGGTTATCGGCACAGGTTACGGTGCCGAAACAGGTGCAGATGCTGTTACAACCCGGAAGTGATATCTGGCAGAAGGAATATGCGCTGGAGCTGCAGCGTCGTCGCCTGACGCTGCACGATATTGAACTGGAGCTGCAAAAAGAGGCGAAAAAGAAGACACCGCAGATCCGTTTTTCGCCTTTTGAACCCGCCACGCCGTTTACACTGCGTTTTTACGCGTCGGCACAAAACGCGTGTTGGGCGGTAAAGCTGGCGCACAATGGCGTGTTATCCCTCAATCAATGTGATGAGAGGATGCCATGAAGCGCGGATTTACCTTGCTGGAAGTGATGCTCGCGCTGGCGATTTTTGCGTTGGCCGCCATGGCGGTGTTACAGATTGCCAGCGGTGCGCTGAGTAATCAGCAGATTCTTGAGGAGAAAACGGTAGCGGGCTGGGTAGCTGAAAACCAGACCGCGCTGCTTTACCTGATGACCCGCGAGCAGCGGGCGGTCAGGCACCAGGGCGAGAGTGATATGGCAGGAAGCCGCTGGTACTGGCGAACCACACCGCTGAATACAGGTAACGCGCTGCTCCAGGCGGTGGATATTGAAGTCAGCCGTCACGAAGATTTTTCGTCGGTGATTCAGTCACGACGCGCCTGGTTTAGCGCCGTGGGAGGCCAACAGTGAGAAGGACTCGCGCTGGTTTCACGTTACTGGAAATGCTGGTGGCGATAGCCATTTTTGCCTCGCTGGCACTGATGGCGCAGCAGGTGACTAACGGCGTCACACGCGTGAATAGTGCCGTCGCCGATCACGATCAAAAACTAAACCTCATGCAGCAAACGATGAGTTTTCTGACCCACGATCTGACACAAATGATGCCGCGTCCGGTAAGAGGCGATCAGGGCCAGCGTGAACCAGCGTTACTGGCTGGCGCTGGCGTGCTGGCGTCTGAGAGTGAAGGGATGCGCTTTGTGCGCGGCGGCGTGGTTAATCCGTTGATGCGTCTGCCGCGCAGTAATCTGCTCACCGTCGGTTACCGCATTCATGACGGTTATCTCGAACGGTTAGCCTGGCCGCTGACCGACGCAGCAGGCAGCGTGAAGCCGACAATGCAAAAGTTGATTCCGGCGGATTCGCTTCGTTTGCAGTTCTATGATGGTATGCGCTGGCAGGAGAGCTGGTCGTCAGTACAGGCGATCCCCGTGGCGGTACGCATAACCCTGCATTCGCCGCAGTGGGGCGAAATTGAACGCATCTGGTTGTTACGCGGGCCGCAATTATCATGATCACCTCACCACCAAAACGCGGAATGGCACTGGTCGTGGTGCTGGTATTGCTGGCGGTTATGATGCTGGTGACCATCACGCTTTCCGGGCGAATGCAGCAACAACTTGGGCGAACGCGCAGCCAGCAGGAGTACCAGCAGGCGCTGTGGTACAGCGCCAGTGCGGAAAGCCTGGCGCTGAGCGCGCTCAGTCTGAGCCTGAAAAATGAAAAGCGCGTGCATCTGGCGCAGCCGTGGGCTTCCGGCCCTCGTTTTTTCCCACTGCCGCAGGGGCAAATCGCCGTCACTCTGCGTGACGCCCAGGCCTGCTTTAACCTGAATGCCCTCGCTCAGCCGACGACGGCGTCGCGTCCTATTGCGGTACAACAACTGATTGCCCTGATATCACGCCTCAATGTGCCTGCTTATCGGGCCGAACTGATAGCCGAAAGCCTGTGGGAGTTTATTGACGAAGACCGCAGCGTGCAGACGCGTCTGGGCCGTGAAGACAGCGAGTATCTCGCCCGTTCGGTGCCGTTTTACGCTGCCAATCAACCGCTGGCTGATATCAGCGAGATGCGCGTGGTGCAGGGAATGGACGCCGGACTTTATCAAAAACTGAAACCGCTGGTTTGTGCGCTGCCGATGACCCGCCAGCAAATCAACATCAATACCTTAGACGTCACGCAAAGTGTGATTCTTGAGGCGCTGTTTGACCCGTGGTTAAGCCCTGTTCAGGCGCGGGCGTTATTACAACAACGTCCGGCGAAGGGCTGGGAAGATGTCGATCAGTTTCTTGCTCAGCCGCTACTTGCAGACGTCGATGAGCGTACTAAAAAACAGCTAAAAACCGTCCTGAGCGTGGACAGCAATTACTTCTGGCTGCGTTCAGATATCACCGTGAATGAGATTGAACTGACGATGAACTCGTTAATTGTCCGCATGGGCCCACAACACTTTTCTGTTCTCTGGCATCAGACAGGAGAAAGTGAGTGAGTTCCATGCTTGAGATTTTTTTCCCGCTTTGCGCTTCCGCTCCCATCCGTTGGCAGCGTCGTACCGCCGACGTGGAGTGCGGCATCTGGCCTGACGTTGCTGATGAATGTCTCCAGCAATGGCTGCAAACTGATGCGATTCGACTCTACATTCCCGGCGAATGGATCAGCTTCTGGCAGGTTGAACTGCCTGATGTGCCCCGCAAGCAGATACCGACGATTCTGCCCGCCTTGCTGGAAGAAGAGCTGAACCAGGATATCGATGAACTGCATTTCGCCCCGTTGAAAATCGACCAACAACTGGCAACCGTAGCTGTGATTCACCAGCAGCATATGCGCAACATTGCGCAGTGGTTGCAGGCAAACGGCATCACCCGCGCTACCGTCGCGCCGGACTGGATGTCTATTCCTTGTGGGTTTATGGCTGGCGATGCGCAACGGGTTATCTGCCGCATCGATGAATGCCGGGGATGGAGTGCCGGGCGGGCGCTGGCTCCGGTCATGTTCCGCGCACAGCTCAATGAGCAGGATTTACCGCTTTCACTAACCGTGGTCGGCATTGCACCGGAAGAACTGTCTGCATGGGCTGGTGCAGACGCCGAACGCCTGACCGTTACGGCTCTGCCCGCCATTACCACTTATGGCGAACCGGAAGGGAACCTGCTAACAGGGCCGTGGCAGCCTCGTGTCAGCTACCGAAAACAGTGGGCGCGCTGGCGGGTGATGATTCTGCCGATATTGCTGATTCTGGTTGCGCTGGTAGTGGAACGGGGCGTGACGTTATGGAGCATCAGCGAACAGGTGGCGCAAAGCCGCACCCAGGCGGAAAAAAAGTTCTTAACACTGTTCCCGGAGCAGAAGCGGATTGTGAATTTGCGTTCCCAGGTGACGATGGCGCTGAAAAAATATCGCCCGCAGGCCGACGATACCCGGCTGCTCGCAGAATTGTCAGCGATCGCCAGTACCCTGAAAACGGCGTCACTTTCCGACATCGAAATGCGTGGTTTCACCTTTGATCAAAAACGCCAGACTCTTCACCTCCAGCTGCGGGCCGCGAACTTTGCCAGCTTCGACAAACTGCGTAGCGCACTGGCAACCGATTATGTTGTTCAACAGGACGCATTACAGAAAGAGGGTGATGCGGTTTCCGGCGGCGTAACGTTGCGGAGGAAATAACATGTTACGCGATAAATTTATTCACTATTTTCAGCAATGGCGTGAACGCCAGTTAAGCCGTGGCGAACACTGGCTGGCACAACACCTGGCGGGGCGTTCGCCGCGTGAAAAGGGCATGTTACTGGCAGCGGTGGTGTTCCTGTTTAGCGCCGGATATTACGTCCTCATCTGGCAGCCTTTGAGCGAACGGATTGAGCAACAGGAGACAATATTGCAGCAGCTGGCGGCGATGAACACCCGACTGAAGAGCGCCGCACCGGATATTATCGCAGCGCGAAAATCTGCCACAACAACGCCTGCGCAGGTATCACGGGTCATCAGTGACAGTGCTTCCGTGCACTCTGTGGTCATCAAGCGAATAGCCGAGCGCGGGGAGAATATTCAGGTCTGGATAGAACCTGTGGTGTTTAATGACCTGCTGAACTGGTTAAAAGCACTGGATGAAAAATATGCGCTGCGGGTGACACAAATTGATGTCAGTGCTGCTGAGAAGCCTGGGATGGTGAATGTGCAGCGACTGGAGTTTGGACGGGGGTAGGTATTGCCATTTCCTTAACCCCACCTGATAACCCTTAGCCCAATGGTGAGTGCGGAACTGTCAAACCCGCTCACCGGGCTGACTTTCGATGTAGCAAGAATTATCTCCCTCCAGACCACCACGGAATATTCGGTAACACTGAAGGAACCTGTTTTTCACCATGTAGCCTTCGTTAATCGACACCTTTCTCAGACTGTAAAGTTGCTTAAGTGTTTTGACACATTATGATTATTAATAGTTGCAATAAATCATTGAGTAACAATTGATAGGCCAAAACATATAGGATAATTCTTGTGTGATCTGTATTTTGTGTAGCTTGGAAATTAGTAAAATTCCTGGAGATAATCAGAAAGGGAATTTCAAATAAGCATAATAATTTCCAGTGAAACTATTCGTCGATTTTAAGAAATGTCTGCTCAGGTATATCTACTGAGGGATGGTGTTGGTTGTAACACTGGTTAAAATAAATACACAAAATAATCAAGATGTATATTTTAATCGACGAAAATAATTACCTTCGGGATTATTGATGCGACTTAAATAACACCATTTAAATGTGATATAAATCACAAATATGGCTGTAAAGAGGGGGCTGTAGATATAAATAAGAAGTACACGAGTGAATTTTAAATAGGGAAATAGTTTCTCAGTGAATAATTTATTGGTGATCAATCGCGTGCGTTCTGGTTTGAAACAGATTGCAAGTATTGTTACGCATAAAATTCATGGGGGTATTATAATCAAGTAGTTAACAGTAATAACAAAAAATAATTTCCTGGGAAATTAACTCTACATTCTAAAACGGCCAGTTTTCTGAAATTACCAGAAGACCGAATACATTCATGCCTGAAGAATGGATTAGAAGAAACGAGACGGAAATAGATCTATTTATCCCTGCGGAAATAATTTCTGCTGAAATTGTTTTTGGCTATTAAAAAGGTCAAGCCGTCTGAATGAATTTTATCCAGTTGCAAACAAGTCAAGTATTACCTCCAGTGTATTGGTAGCTGTTAAGCCAAGGGCGGTAGCATACCTGAAGATATTAGGATCACATCATCAAATGGCAAGAAGTGGATTTGAAGTCCAGAAAGTCACCGTAGAGGCATTATTTCTACGAGAAATACGAACACGTTTTGGTAAGTTTCGTCTGGGGTATTTGTGGGCGATTCTCGAACCCTCTGCGCATTTGCTGATACTGTTGGGCATTTTTGGTTACATTATGCACCGCACGATGCCAGACATCTCATTCCCGGTGTTTTTACTTAATGGCCTGATTCCCTTTTTTATCTTTAGCAGCATCAGCAATCGTTCTGTAGGCGCTATTGAAGCGAACCAGGGGTTGTTTAATTATCGACCAGTAAAACCCATCGATACGATCATTGCACGCGCACTGCTTGAGACGCTGATTTACGTTGCTGTTTATATATTGCTCATGCTTATCGTCTGGATGGCAGGTGAATATTTCGAGATAACAAACTTTTTACAACTAGTGCTCACCTGGAGTTTGTTAATCATTCTTTCATGTGGCGTTGGCTTAATATTCATGGTCGTTGGTAAAACCTTCCCTGAAATGCAAAAGGTCCTGCCGATACTGCTTAAGCCGCTGTATTTCATCTCCTGCATCATGTTCCCTCTACATTCGATTCCGAAGCAATACTGGTCATATCTACTCTGGAATCCATTAGTGCATGTCGTAGAGTTAAGCCGCGAGGCAGTTATGCCTGGCTATATCAGCGAAGGCGTGAGTCTGAACTACCTGGCAATGTTCACTCTGGTCACCCTGTTCATCGGTCTGGCGCTATACCGAACGCGTGAAGAGGCAATGCTGACGTCATGATTAAGATTGAGAATTTGACAAAGTCATATCGTACCCCAACGGGGCGACACTATGTGTTTAAGGATTTAAACCTCGAAATCCCTTCAGGAAAAAGCGTTGCCTTTATTGGTCGCAACGGTGCGGGTAAATCAACGTTGCTAAGAATGATTGGTGGTATTGACCGCCCCGACAGTGGAAAGATCATCACCAATAAAACAATATCATGGCCAGTCGGCCTCGCCGGTGGATTTCAGGGAAGTTTAACTGGACGCGAGAACGTAAAATTTGTTGCGCGGTTATATGCGAAAAGTAATGAACTACATGAAAAGATTGCATTTGTTGAAAGTTTTTCTGAGCTTGGAAAATATTTTGATATGCCGCTGAAAACGTATTCTTCAGGCATGCGTTCACGGCTTGGTTTTGGCTTAAGTATGGCTTTTAAATTTGATTACTATCTTGTTGACGAAGTAACAGCAGTTGGAGATATGAGGTTTAAATCAAAATGTCTTAATGTGTTTAACTCAAAGAAAGAAGAGTCCTGTTTTATAATGGTATCGCATAGTTTAAATTCATTAAAAGACTATTGTGATATAGCATTCGTTTTTCACGACGCAACAAAAATAGTTCGTTTTAATAATATTGATGAAGCAATATCTGAGTATAAATCTATTAGCAATTAGTTAAGTAATATAAAGTACTGAAATTTTTAAAGAGAGTGTTATATGAAATTACTTATTTGGGTAGCTCCTTGGGCCGCACATGGTGATCTCCAGTTTTATAAGAATGCAGTGCAAAAACATTTGATACCGCAAGGGAATATTTTATCAAACGAAGGGTGGGAGGTTGATCTTTTTTTACCAGAAAGTTTAAGCTTTCTACAGTCTAATATAGATAAAAAGATAAATGTCATCGATTTCACGATTGAAGATCAACTGTTTTGCTTCGGTTGTTTAAATGATTTATCCGGTAAACTTTATGAAAATAAAGATTTAAGGCTTATCGAGAGCATTTCAGATAAAATAAAGAAATATTTAGAAAGCTATTATGATGTTATATTGCTATGGGAAACACCTGTTCCTTTCTTAGAAAAAATATATCCTGATTCACTAATTGTTCATCAGATGCCTGGAGTATTTAGCCGGCTACCTTACCCGCATACTATTACCTTTGACCCGTGGGGGTTATATAACAATAGTAGTTTAACTCAGTATTCTAAAGTAATAATGTCTGGGGTCACTACATCTGATGAGAATAAAGTGGCTGAAAAATTCAAGTTTCTGGTAGAGTCTGCAATTGAAGATCTTCAGCCTTTCTCTCGACATGATTTAGACTTTGATAATAAATATAAAAAATTACTTTTAGTACCATTGCAAGTGAGTGCTCATTATGCGTTTCAAACGGATACTAGCTATAGCAATCAGATGGATTTTTTATTAGATGTAATGAAAGATGTAGATTCTGATACTGGTGTTGTTGTAACACAATATGTAACCCCTAGGGTGAGCGACACAATTATAGATAATGATACCCTTCATGCCCTACGGAAGAAATGGCCGAATATTATATATAATCCTATATTTGATAAAATCAATGGCATTTCACAATACATATTGCCACATGTTGATAATGTGGCGACATGTTCTTCTTCGATGGGAATGCAGGCCGTCGTTCTAAATCGGGATATGAAAACATACGGCAATACGTTCCTATCTCCTTATTCATATGAAAACTTAAATAAAAATTTAATGAATGATTATGAATATAGGGAAAACATTCTTTCCTACATTCTAAACAGGAATCAACCATTAGCATCTTCTATTACTAAGGATGGACAATTTCTTTCAAAGTTGCTGAAAAGATTATATGATTTAAAGCGTTCAGGAAATTTAAAACCAGGAAATTTGCCGTCATTCAATAGTATCGATAGTGAATATCACGATAAACTTTTCAATCAATTTAATACTGGTAAAGCTGCAGAACAGTTAATAGCACAAAAAATCTGTATAAGTACTAAAACTGAAGTATTCAAGAAATTCAGTAGGTTTGTAAATGATAAAGAAGTCGAAATAATTAGTTTTGATGTGTTTGATACTTTGGTTTATAGACCTACTGAGGTTCCTGTTGATTTATTTAAATTAATGAATAGCAAGGTTTTTAAATTAACCAACGGCATAATTGAAGACTTTTCAAAAATAAGGCAATCATCTGAAGTAGAAGCTCGTAAAGATAAAAATGGATTAGAAATCACATTAACCGATATTTATAAAAAAATACAAGATATTTATGATCTTGAAACAAATGTTATCAATTCAATAAAAGCCTTAGAGATTGAAACGGAACTATCTCTCATAAGACCAAGGGAGTTTGGGAAAAAACTATGGGAAATAGCAAAAAAAACAAAAAAACCTATAATTATAATATCAGATATGTATTTGTCATCTAATGATATAAGCCTTTTATTAGAGAGAACAGGATATAATGGATATTCAAAAATATATGTATCTAGTGAATATGGACAAAGCAAAAAAAACGGTGCCTTATTTGACTTGATATTGAATGAATTGAAGGTTTCGGCAGGTGCTGTATTACATATTGGAGATAATAAAATCGCTGATAATGAGCAACCTAAATCTAGGGGGATTCGCTCATATCGTCTACTACGTGCAATTGAAAGATTAAGGATGAATGAGTATTACTCACATATCTACCCGGCGAAACGCGGGGCAAATGAATTGTCTCGTACTGTTTTAGCTGGGTTGACAGCGGCTAAGTTATTTGATACTGAAAACCCAAATCTAGAGAAAAAAACTCATTTTCAAGGGCAACCTTTTAATCTTGGTTATGCCGGGTTAGGGCCATTAATTCTTGGATATATGCTATGGTTGGGACGGAACGCAAAAAAAGATAATATATCAAAACTTTACTTCTTGGCTCGTGAAGGCTGGTTATTAAAGCAAGTATACGACATATTACATTCAACGGATGAAAATGCAGTTCCCTCATATTATTTATATGCCTCAAGGCGCGCAACCCGAGTTGCAGGTCTAAAAAATATTAGCGATATCATAGTATTAGCGGGACATCCTTATCAAAGCGGAGTTACTGTTGGAAATCTTTTATCCGCTCGATTCGGAGTTGAGGCAAACAAAATCTCTCCAGACTACTTTAAACAAGCTGGATTTACTGATGAGAATGAAACATTAAATGCTGATCCTCAAGGACGAGCCAAATTTATACGTTTATGTAGAATTATTAGTGAAGTGATTTTAACTCACGCAAAAATGGAACGGCGTGATTATATGAATTACCTAGAAAGTACGGGATTTATTGATGAACCTAACCCTGCGGTTGTTGATATAGGTTGGAGAGCAAATATGCAGGGGGCTTTAGCATCTTTAACTAACAAAAATATATTAGGATATTATTATGCTACTTTACAAGGAACTGAACGATGGCTTGAACAAGGCTTAATATGTAGAGCTTATATGGGAGAGTCGCTATCAGCAAATCACCCAAGCGTGGTTGTTAAAAATAGAGCATTATGTGAGTATTTAATTTGTCACACAGAGCCTAGTTTAGTTAGCATTTCGCGTAAAAAAGATAAATTTATTCCCCTGTTTAGGGAAGATTTAAATATTGGTAATCGTCGAGTGTTATTAGAATCAATCCATCGAGGTACAATGCTTTTTGCGAAAGATTTTATAGAATCTTTCGGTAGTTATATTGACTCTATACGAATTGATCCTTTTTTAGCTGAGTCCGCACTAAGTTCTTTTATTGTTAACCCGACTCGCGAAGATGCCTTATTATTAAGAGGTCATCAATTTGAGGATGCCCTTGGCGGAGTAGCAAATAAATTTGTAATTACTTCAGGTAAAAAAAATCATGAGACAAACTCTGTTTGGTTAGAGGGAGCAAAAATTGTTTATTTTGAACGGAAATCTGATAATAATAAAAAAACATTGAATGCAATTATCGACAAAAAAAATATAACAGCACAAAAAACGAATGAAAAAAAAGATGAAAATAACCTGCGAAATAATCAAGAAGGAATAAAGCTGAGATATAAGATTGAGAGAGTTTTGGTAAAAAATTTTCTTTCTCAAAAGAAATATAAAAAATATGTTCAAGATCGAAATCTTTTTATTGAAGATATAAAATCACCATTGGTAAGAAAAATATATGGTAAGAAATAATTATAGATAGGCATTATTTATGAAAGTTAATGTTGTAATTTGTGGTGCAATAAGAGATAGGTTTGATCTATTGATGATTTTACGAAAAATCATCAATAAGCGTGATGCTGGTATTATAGAAGAGATTATTTTATCAACTTGGATGGGGGAGGTTGATGCTTACGACGATCTTCGTGAAATTTTAACTAAAACTGGAGTTTGTGTAGTTGAAAATAAAACTATACTGCAACCTAGCATTGGTAATGTCTTGCAGCAACAGCGTTGTCTTGAGTCTGGTCTGGTTGCTATAAAAAATAAATCTATTCCTGTTCTTAAAGTACGAACTGATAAGTGTTTTCATTTGTTAGAGGCTTTTTTTAAACATATTGAGAACACAGCGTCTCTACAAAAAACAAAAAATGGAGTGTTTAAATATAAAGTAACGATACAGATGGCATCAGTATCGATACCATTTTTAATTGCGGATAAAGTTTTCTTGGGGTATTACGATGATTTGCGGATGCTTACACTACACTCTGATTTTTATGAAAGATTTTGTCTTTTTAATAAAAATATTGGTGCAGAAAACAGATGGTTTTCATTACCATTTATATTAAAATATCCTGTATTTAGAGAGTATATTGAAAATATTAACTTTCGACGAGTATCTACCATTCTGGTAAATAAAATTATAAATAACAAATCAAGTTGCATTCCGAAAGATGTAAAGTGTTTTTTTGAGATTTATTACAGTGTATTGTTTGAGAACTTTAATTTAATTGGTGATGGCGATAGTCAATATAACTCGTGGTTATATCTTGAAAAGAACGTTAACGCTGAAGAACATTTCTTAATCGAAGATCGTGGGTCAAGAAAGGATTTGCATGCTCGTGACCAAGCCATGTTAAAGGCATTCGCAGGTATATATTTTAATGATGAGTATTATCAATCATTAAACCTTGATTCTTTCGAACTTTTTAGTGGTGAAAGTTTGAACGAGAAAAGGATGATCAGCAAAATTACAACATATAACCCTATTGATGTTAATTTTGCATTAGAATCAACCGTTATGGCTTATTTACCAATTTCAGAGACTGCAATAAAATTTCTCAGAGAACATACAGTTCAACTTGTGAATAAAGGTGTGAGTGCGCAGGAGATATATTTTAGATGTGCGATGAAATTAATTGATAAAAATAAAGAAAAATATTTTGATGATATTATAATTCTTCTAAAAAATGCAGCCAAATCCAAGCATAAAAGTAGTCTTTATTTACTGTATTGTCTATTGAAAGATAGCGATGATATAAATTTAATGAATTATGCGAATGATTGTCTTCGTGAAGCAGCTTTACGAGGTAGCAAAGAAGCTTCAGATGTTCTTATTACTTTGACTAAGGAGTTGCAATGATTCTTATAACAATGGCAGGGAAAAGTTCCCGGTTCTACCAAGCCGGATACCGTATTCCTAAATATGCTCTGGAATATAGAGGGCAATCAATTTTTGAATGGTCAACTAAAACCTTTGAGTCAAAGTTTAGTTCAGAAAAATTTGTTTTTGTGATTCGCAACGATGATTTCTCTTTTTCATTTGTTAAAGATAAAATAAATAAATTAGAAATTAAAAATTATGATATTGTTGTAATTGATAAGGATACAAGAGGGCAAGCTGAATCTGCATATATTGCATTAAAACAATATCATGATGATTTTCCTGTAACTATATTTAATATAGACACGATTCGTTATAATTATTCAGAACCTAATTTCTATAATGAATGTGATGGTTATTTGGAGGTTTTTGAAGGTGATGGGGAACAGTGGTCGTTCATCGAGCCATTATCTAATTTTAATGTTGGTAGGACGGCAGAAAAAGATAGGATATCGAAATACTGCAGCAATGGCTTATATTATTTTAAAAGCCAGTTAATGTTTCAATCAACATTTGAATCAATGCAAGAGAAAAATGAAATGAGTAAAGGGGAATTTTATATCGCTCCAATGTATAATTACTTAATACAAAATGGGTTAACAATTAAATATTTTTATGTATCTATTGCCGACATGGCATTTTGTGGTACTCCAGCGGAGTATGAAGAGTTAATTTCAAAAGAGAATCGATAATTATGAAGCGTATTATATTTGATCTTGATAATACAATTTCCTTTACTGATGGAGGGAATTATAGAAATGCAAAACCAAACGTAGAGCTAATTTTAAAAATGAAAGAATATAAAAAAAATGGTTTTGAAATTATCATATCCACAAGCAGGAATATGCGAACATATAATGGTAATGTAGGATTAATTACGGCTAATACTTTACCAATTATCATTGAGTGGCTAAATGAAAATGATGTTCCTTTCGATGAAATTTATGTTGGGAAACCTTGGTGTGGGTATGAAGGGTTTTATGTTGATGACAGAGCAATCAGACCCGATGAATTTATTAAATTAAGTATAAATGAGATTAAATCAACTCTAGGACTAAAATGATGATTCTTATAACATCTGGCGATTATGTTGATAATGAGTTAAAAATTGAGTTTGGATGTATTCCTCCATGTCTGTTACCTATTGGGAATAGAACTCTGATAGAATATCAAGCAGAAATCTTAAGAAAATATGAAGATAAATGCAAAATTTTCGTATCATTGCCAGAAGACTATCAATTAACAGACATTGAAAAGTCGATGTTTAATGATATTGAAGTTATAATCATTCCAGTACCTGCAAATATGACATTATCAGAATCTGTATTGTACTCTTTGAATATAATATATGAATCATATAACGATAATGAAAAATTATTTATTTTACACGGTGATACTTTAATAAGCCACCTTCATTTAGAAGGTGACATTATTGCAGTAGCTCAATCAGATGCTGATTATAATTGGGAAAAAGAAAAAGTTGATAATTTCGTTTGGTGTGGTTATTTTTCATTTTCTCGACCAAAAACATTTATTAAATATTTAACATTGTCCAAAGATAGTTTCGTACATGCTGTTAGGAAATATGATGAGAAATATCCTCTCAAACGTATTCATGTTGATGATTGGCTCGATCTTGGTCATTTAAATACGTATTTCCTATCTCGTTCGCGTATAACAACTCAGCGAGCATTTAATTCGATGAGAATTAATTCTGGTATTGTATGGAAATCGGGTGAAAATTCAAAAAAAATTGAGGCTGAGGCATACTGGTTTAAAAACATACCATCCATGATGAAAATATTTACGCCACAGTTAATTGAAGATGGAATTGATTCAAAAACAAAGAAATATTATTATTCTTTGGAATATTTACCATTTAATCCGTTAAATGAGATTTTTGTACATGGACGAAACTCAGTTATTTTCTGGAGTAAAATATTTAATATACTTAAAGATTTTATGAATATTTCCGCTATTCAGTTTGAACAATTCTCAACAAAATCTTTAATTGGAAAAATTCATAAGGATTCTGAATTGCTTTATTATGATAAAACAATCTCTAGATTAGAAAATTACTGTAAAAAAGCAGATATATCAATACACAATCCTGTCATATATGACTCAGTAACATTACCCTCAATTAGCGAGATCGCTATTGATTGTATAAATCGAAATTCGTTACTGCCAGTCATTCCTAGTATACTGCATGGAGATCTTTGCTTTAGCAATATTTTGCTTAACTCCAGATTAGATAGAATAAAAGTTATTGATCCTCGAGGTATGAATCAACTCGGTGAGTTAACTATATTTGGCGATCAAAAATACGATCTTGCAAAACTAAGCCATTCTGTTATCGGACTTTATGATCATATTATATCCGGGCGTTATAAGTTGTCAGGTGATATTTTTAGTAGTGTGAAAATAGATTTTAGTACGAATGAAATAGTTGACGATATTCAGAGAGAATTTATGTCAAGACGTTTCATATCCTTTATTAATACTCAAGATATCATGCCATTAACCGTTTTGCTTTTTCTTTCAATGCTTCCATTACATGCCGACAGGCCAGATAGACAAAAAGCCATGCTCGCTAATGCCTTAAGACTTTATTCTACATTTATTTATCGCAATTAAGTTAATATCTAAGTGGATCCTCTAAATTAGATTTGTCTGTGGTGTTTTCCTTTTACTTGAGTTATTTTGTGAAGGAAGGTAAAGAATAAAAGATAAAATGCGATAGCAATTATTAATGGTTATTCTTAAGCCGCTTACCTAGGAAGAGATAATTGTTCCTGTAAAGTTATAATCAGAATAATGTCCATATCGGAATATTTCTGTTTATTTACTACAAGTAAAAGGAGACGAACCGACATATTTGATCGCTAGGCTACTTTGTCGATACGGCATGTATGAACAAAGAAACTATCAGTCGATATATAAGGTATCAGGAAAAGATGGAACAAACATACGAACAGCAAATACAATTTCCAGAATAGGAAGCAGTATATTACAGCCGTCCCCCTTATAGGGGACGCTCTGAAAAGCCACCTCCTCAGGATGTGGTCTTTTATTATATAGGTGAATATATTGAGATAGTTAGCAGTTAAATTATATTTGTGTTTTTTTCATTGTGGTGGCAATGTTAGTTGGGCAAAGATATTTTTTTTGCATAAATAACATTGCAAATGGAATAATGAATTTTAAAACCAATTAGATGATTTTATATGATTTTGATAGTAAGTGTAAATTGAACGATATACTATAGTTGATTGGCTTCGGTTGTGATACTATGGACAGGGTTATCATTTTTTTTAAAGCCCCCATAATAAACCGCATTAACCTGCGTCTTCACCAATAAATACCCACGAAACTTCTTAAACAGTTTCATATCTGGTTTAAAATCGGCCTGCCAGAACTGGTGCAAATGCCCTTGATACGTCAAGCCCTTGATGTCGTACAGGGCATTGCCCATCACTTTGAGTGGTTTGTTATGAATCAGTGCAGAGATCCCCGCCGTACTGTTAATCGTCACCACCGCTTTAGCATGGCGTAATAGTTCCGGCATCGGGAGATCGTGCACATAAATGACGCGCTCACCTAAGCCATATTCCTTACTCAACCGCTTAATTAATGGTCGATAGAGTCTGTGACCACGATCCATTGGATGGTGCTTGATCACCAAATAACTTTCTTTCGGTGCTTTACGTGAAAATGAGTACATGACTTCATTAATATAGTCACGCACATCGTTATAATTGCTGTGGTTACGAATCTGGCTATCGTTATATACCTGCAAAACGGCAAGATAATAACGCTGGTCCAACTCGTTCATTAACCTCGGTAATAGCTTACGCTGTGTTACCTTGTAAAGTTGCTTGCGCCAGTATGCACGAACCCAGCAACGAGCCTCATACCAGGGGGAAAACGATTTGTGGTGGCGGTAGCGAGGAAACTCATGACGGTAATGCCAGCCCATCAGGTAATACCACATCGCATGACCAATACGTTTCATTGTTGAAGGTGTTAAGTTCTCAACATGCGGCGCAGGCATATCTGGTAACTTACGATAAAAATCCGGATCGCGCGGTAGCGATGAATATGCGTTCACTCCGCCTTCTTCAACAGTAATAAATTGCGGGCGTAAATATCCTTCTTCAAATGCCAGGAAGCGGATACCTTTCGACTTTGCCCACCGTTTTGCTTCTTTATGCAATGGGCGGCAGTCGCCAAAGCAGAGGATAGTGTCAAAGTCATATTGTCGGTGGAGATCCCGTAACCATCCGGGAAACTCTTTCGGTGTCTGGTAGTAAGCCAGGTATTGTCGATGACGGCAGTAAAAACGATCCCCGCCGTTGAATACAACATTCACAGCGTTACGTCCTAATGACTCTAACCATTCGGCGACATCATTGAAAAAAGGTCCCATCGGCCCCTGCAATAGCAGATATTTTTTACCGGATAATAAAACGGTTAGTGCATTACCTTGCATAAATAATTTGCGTAATAGTCAACTATGAAATTGTTTAGCCAAATCTGACCTTGCAGAACATAATTAATTTGCGGTAATAGCGTATTACCTGCCCCGCTTTTTTTCGGGTAATAAACATCGGCTTGCGCGGCGTCTTGATTAAATATTCCGCAGCTTCTTCTACCGTAATAGGTTGTAGCCGTGTTGGGTGGATATAGGTTGGATAAACAATCAACGCCTGATAGCTCAAATCTGCTAACGTTAATTTTTGCTCGCGGCGCGGGCAGTGATGTTCATCAACGGTTAAACCCCAACCGGCATAGAATGGCAGGCCGTAACAATGAACTTGCTTGCCATGTAATAACGCTTCAAACCCGGACAATGATGTCATGGTGTGCACTTCATCTGCGCGCTGAATGCATTGAATAATATCTGCGTCCAGTGCCTGATAATCAGCGAGTTCAGCAATTAGTTCTGCCGGAATATCGCCCTTGCGATTCCCCACCAGTACATCCGGGTGCGGTTTATAAACAATGTAGGCGTGCGGATTACGCTCGCGTACTGTGCGTAATAAATCAAGGTTGCTCTTAATCGAGACAGTGCCTGTTTTAATAGAGGCATCGTCCTCTACCTGACCCGGCACCAGGATAACTTTTTTATCTTTGGCTTCGGCTGGTAGAGAGAAATCGGCTCCCAGGTTGTACTTGCTCAGTTTACTTTCAACCAGTCGCTGGCGTAATTTTTCAGCTCGCATCTGCTGCGCCAGCGTTAGCTGGCTATGATTAAGCAGCACTTCCAGGTCGCTGGGGCGCGTGGCGTCATAGTAGATTCCGCGTTTATCCAGCACCAGCGATAGCGGTGGCAGCAGGTCAGAGCCAAGTCCGGATGAACGCAGAAAACCATCTTCCATTCGCCATAATGGCAGTGAGTTTCGCTGCGCTTCGGCTCGCCATTGCTGTTCTCCCTTTACACCCCATACCACGCAGGCGCTTGCCGCAGTACAGCGACGTGAAAAACTCAGCCGGTTTGTCGCCGTTCGTAAGAAAGGTTTCAGGATCGCTGACTTCCACAGCGTTAAGCCTGGCGCCCATAAATAACCATTACGCTGTTGCAGATGTCGACGTTGTAATTGCAGCCATTGCAGCACGGTAAATAGATCGCTTACTTCTCCCGTTTGCGGATCGATATAGCGACAGTAACGCAGGTATGCAGCGGCAAAAAGTTCCTCCAGTGTGGCAGAACCGCGTCGGGCAGATAACAAAGCGGACTGCAGATGGCGATCGTCGGTTAAGCCCCAGCCTGCATACCAGGGCTGGCCGAAACATGTTACTGGTTTTCCTGCCAGCAAGGCTTCAAAGCCGTATTGGGATGTCACGACGTAAACCCGGGAAACGTGTCGCAACAGCGACTGCGGGCTGACATTCTCGGCAATCAAACGTACTCGTTGCGTGGCGCGCAGATCAGCGAAATAACCTGTTTTCTTTCCTTCCAGGACATCCGGATGCACCTTCACCCAAATTTCGGCTTGAGGATTTTCCGCAATCGCGGCTTCCAGCATGGCAGCAAACTCATGCGGGCCAGCATTGCCATACGTCACTGACATATCATTAAATGTCTGATCGACAACCAGAACGATGTCTGAACGTTCTGACTCATCAGCCACAAACGCAGGTGCCAGGTTATATTTCGACAAATCCCCGGTCACGATGGTGTGCATCGCTTCTCTGGCCAGGCTTATCAGAGCTGTATTTCCGGCTTTATCCTGTACCAGTTTCTCCAGTGCTGAAGGCTTGCTGGCATCGTAGTAAATGCCACAATCATCCACCACCAGAGAAAGCGGCGGCTCGCCATTGACGCCAAGATCCAGCGAACGCACAAATCCATCTTCCAGACGAATGACGGGTTTTCCCGCTGCTTTGGCGATGGCGACTGGTTTCGCCGCGCTGGGACGATGTCCCCACACGGCGATAGCATCAACTTCTTGCGGAACAGGGCGCAGCAGAGAAAGTTTCTGGCACGGTTGCGCCAGAAATTTCTCCAGATGCGGAATACGCCAGATACCGGACGAGAAAATGCCAATCATGCGTTTTCAGCTAGTTCCTGTGCCATCAGGGCGCGCACTTTTTCCAGGCATGCTGGGGTGTCGACGCCCGGACCGGTTGCGGCAACCTCAAATGTGCGGATGTTGATCCCCGCGCTCATTAACCGTAGCTGCTCCAGTAATTCTGCCTGCTCTGGCATGGACTCCGGTAATTGGCTGTAGTTTTGCAACACATCGCGACGATAAGCGTAAATACCAACGTGTTTCAGGTAGCGCGCTTTTTCAGCATTACGCGGATAGGGAATCGGCGAACGGCTGAAATAAAGCGCATCCTGGCGGGTATTTACCACCACTTTTACCGTGCTTGGCTCGGTCGCTTCTTCGGCAGAAATCGCGTGGCATAGCGTTGCCACTGGCAACGCGGGATCATCACGCATTCCTTGTAGCAGCGTTTCTACATCCCGCGGGCGAATCATTGGTTCGTCGCCCTGCAGGTTAATGTAGATATCTGCCTCGACTTTATACATCACCTCGACCAGCCGATCGGTGCCGGATTCATGATCGTTGCGAGTCATGATGGCTTTCCCGCCAAATGCCTGCACGGCCTTTTCAACACGCTGATCGTCTGTTGCCACCCAAACTTCTGCGACGCCCGCCACCTGTAACGCACGCTCGTAAACATGCTGGATCATCGGTTTACCAACAATATCGAGCAGTGGCTTACCCGGCAGGCGCGAGGAGCCATAGCGAGCCGGAATGACAATAACTGCTTTGCTCATCTCAACTCCTTACAAAGACAGAATCACTTTTGCACCCACCGCCAGCTGATAGAGGATGGTGGAAATACCACGGGTAACTTCAATGTTTTTCGATTCATATTTCGGCAGAACCATAATCTCATCGCCCGGCTTGAGTGAATCCACATCTTCCGCGTTGACCGCAGCACCGTTCTGACGAATGACGATAATTCTGGCGTTACCCGATTTTTGCGTCAGGCCACCACATTTCTCGATGTAATCCTTGGTGGTCATTCCCTTCTGCCAGCTCACCGCGTTCGGGAACAGCACCTCGCCGTGAACCATAACCAGCGACGTTTTCTCCGGAATATTGATGACGTCGCCATCTTCCAGCAGAACAGAATCAATATTGGACTCGTTGAGGATCACTTCACCTTTCGGAACCACGGTGCGCGCTTTCGCCACAAAGCGGCTGATCAGTTGCGCTTCCTGCATTCGCAGGCTGGCTTCTTCTTTGGTGGAGGACTGGGCGGAAAGAGATGCTTCCTCCAGCTTTTGCAGCGAGAGATTCAGCATCTCTTTCTGACGCTGGGCCACTGATGGGCGATAAAGCTGAACCGCGTTCATCTGCGACATGCTGTTCGGACGGACTTTTTCCAGAACCGCACGCATAGTGGAACCATAAGGCAGTACCATGGCATGTTCACCGGAGTGTGCGCCTTCAACCCGCACCTGAATGGTGCCGGCATAGCGGTCAGTGCTCACGATTAAGGTATCGCCATTTTGCAACATACGGCCTGGCGCAGAACTGATCGGATAGTATTCGCTGCGTTTTTGCAGCCCCTGTTTACGCATAATCGTAATGTGAGTCGCGCCAGGCTTAGGGCGCGCCCAGCTCAACGCTTCCGTTACGGGAATGCTGCTTTCGCGGAACTCAAAGTCGTAGCTGTTAAAGACATCGCCCTGAACGCTGAAAGTATGCTGACGCGGCCCGACGATGATGGTGTCACCATCGGCGAACTGCGAAAGCCCCAGTTTGCCGTTCAGCAGGAAGTCGTACAGGTTGACGTTGGAGCGCACGCGGTTACCGCGCTTGACCACAATATCAACGTAACTTCCGCGCTCTGGATCAACGCCGCCAGCCTTGATCAGATAATTGAGTAACGAATCAGACGTCACACCGCCATACAGACCAGGATTACGCACAAATCCGGTCACGTACACTTTTACTGGCTGCGCCTGTAATAAGGAGGCGTAGACGTTGACGTTGGACTGGTATACTTCCTTCACTTTGGATGTGACCAGGGCATTTAGCTGACTATTACTGACGCCAGCAACTTTCACCGGACCAACGTTCGGCAGGAAAATATTACCTTTGGGATCAACCTGTAACGCACCATCAAAGGTGAACGCACCCCACAAGCGAACCTGAATGCTATCACCCGGATTCAGAATATAGTCAGGGTTGAATCCTACCGTCGCACCGCTATCCGCGCTGGTGCCGTTGAAAAGTTGAGCACCAAACATACGGCTCATTATCACCGGCGGTGCGGGCGGCGGGGTATTGTCGAAGCCGCTCATGTTTTGCGTATCCGACTTCTGTCCGTTCAGAATACCGGTAAGCGGCGCGGCTCCTGTCAGGTTTGGGTCAGCGTTAATATCAATGGCCGCGCTGGCCTGCGCCGCGTGACAGGCGGCAATCAGTAAAATTGATTTAAATAATTTCATCACAAACTCATTCAGCGACAGCGTTAGTCTCGGTGATCTTCAATAACAGCCAGCAACAGTTTCAGGGTGCCGAACAGCAGGCAGCACACCAGTAACCAGCAGGCGATCAAATAAGGGATATTTGGAAAAGACGATTCCTGCGGCAACTGTGGCGAACTGATCACTGACAGCACCTTGAGCTTACGAGCCGCTTCTACACGGGTCTTTTCAATGGAGGTCAGGGTCAGTTTGTACAGCTCGGTGTTGAACTCTACTTTTGATTTGATTTCTTCAAAATCCACTGCCATACGGTTTAGCTTGTCACCCTGCGGCGCTGTGATTTTGCTTTTTTCTTCGTCAATCTGTGCCTGCAATGACTGAATCGCATTACGCGCACTCACAACTTGCGGGGCGTCCTCACGCAGATACGTCAGCAAGTTCCGCAGGTCCGCTTCCATCTGGATCTTCTGGCCCATCAGCGTATTCACTAACGTGCTCGCCGCCTGTGCCTGTGCCTGTGGATCCAGAACGTTGTTGTTGTCCTGATAAGAGAGCAATTCTGCTTTGCTGGCGTCCAGACGCTGGCGTGCCTTTTCCATCTCCGTTTCTGCAAAGGCAAGCTGGTCACGCGCGATGCGATGTGACATCTCATTGATAAAGCGCTCTGACTCTTTCAGCACGGTCTGGTTAAACTTAAGCGCAAATTCCGGGCTAAAGCCCTGCGTCTGAATATTCAGTAATCCGGTTTTATCGTCATACGAGACGTTGATACGGTCCTTGTAGTACTTCAGGAAGCCTTCTGCAGTTTCATCCTTGCTAAGATGATTAAGAAAATCGAGCCCGCTGTGGCTAAACGCTTCACGAAAATTTAGTTGCTTATCCAGCGCCACCAGCATATCCGGCGAGTTGATGTACTCTTTCAGATACAACGCATCTTCTGCGGAACTGGGGTTAGAGGCACCCAAAAGCAGACCAAAATTCAGGCTGCCGCTGTTTAAATCATCCGAGCGTTTAATGGCGACTTTCGACTCGCTCATATAGCGAGGCTGGCTGAAGATAGCCAGATAGATCAGCAGCACCGCCATCGGTGCCAGAATGATGATTTTCGCCAGGTGTTTTTGGATATCTGCCAGTGAGATGGCAGACAGACGAGCACGCATCCAGGATACGGCAGACTTCACTTTTATCAACATGTAACGATTATCAAAGTTTCAGTGGGGCGCAAACTCAATGAGAGACTAACCTCTCGCACCCCGTTGCTTAATTAGTCGAAAATGCGCACAAGGCCAGTGACTTTATTTGCCTTGTTGGTCACCAATAACGTTGAGACGCGGTGCTTTTGCATTTTTTCTTCCGCTTCAATGATCATGGTGTCTTCCGGTAGCGTCAGCGGTTCACGTGTCATCATCTGCGCAGCCGTGGCGGATGTCAGAGAATCCTCTTTTTCCATAAAGCGACGCAGGTCACCGTCGGTGATAATGCCCGCTAGCCCACCTTCTGCGTCTTCTACCATCACCATTCCCTGGCATCCGCTGGTGATACGTTGAATCACGGTTTTAAATGACGCATCCAGCTGTACCGCAGGAACATCATGCTGCATGACATCAGCAACGCGGGTCAGCAGGCGACGACCTAATGAACCGCCCGGGTGATAGCGCGCAAAATCATTCGGCATAAATTTGCGTTGGTGGATCATGGCAATCGCCAGCGCGTCGCCGATCGCCATCGTCAGCGTGGTAGACGTTGTTGGTGCAAGATTATTCGGGCAGGTTTCATTCGCCATGTGGAGTTCCAGCACGGCATCAGCATTTTTCGCCAGCGTGGAATTTCCATTATTGGTAATGGCGATAATTCGGTTGCCGAAATTTTTCAGTGAAGGAACTAGCTTGAGGATTTCATCCGTTTCACCGCTGGCAGAAATAAGGATCAGAAGATCGTAAGGCGTAATCATGCCCAGATCGCCATGGAAAGCTTCTGCAGGATGAATAAAGAAACTAGGCGTACCCGTAGAGGCCAGCGTCGCTGACATTTTACGACCGACATGCCCTGATTTACCCATTCCCGAAAGAATAACGTGACCTTTACAGTTCATTATCAAATTAAGGACACGCTGGTACTGCCCGGAATCCAGTTGTTTAGACAAGTTTTGTAATGCTGTGCCTTGTTCTGCCAGAGTCTGGCGAACAGAGGTAATTAGATATGGATCGATAGTACTGCTCTGGTCATCAGGTAAATGTCTTTCAGACATATCAGCTCCTTTGCACGGAAATAATGCCACAGTCACAACAAACCCGAACCCACTATAATTTATTTGTGCTAAATCAATGGGTTGTAACAAAATTTTTAATGAATATAAAACCATGGTCAGTCCATGCTTATATGCAGGACTTATCACCTTCTTATTAAGTCGCAATGTCTCATGGAGGTGCGAAGATGCTGCAATATTACAGCGAGAAGGGGAACCAAATTTTGCCCACCTATTTAACACACCCCTACATTATGAACAAGGAATTTAGGATTTTTATCATTTATTAAAATGTTTCCTACTTGACTATTAAGACCAAAAACAATTTATCAATTGATTATTTCCTTATAAAAAAAGAACGTATGACTATGTTATTAATAAATAAAACACGCAAATAATGGTGATGTTGTTTTGTGATTAACTATTTAAGTGCGGCATAATAAACAGGTTGACAATTTCTATGTGAATAAGAGGGAAATAATAAAATTTTAGCGGTTACTATTGAATGATATGATAGTTGTGGTGTTGATTGTTTCTGGTAATGAATGCGGAATTAAATCTGGCCGGATTGTATTTTTGCTATATCTATTTTTCAGGAGATTATTATTAAATAGAAAAATAACAATGGTGATTATCTCCGGTTGAGCTGGAGTCACGTATGCCAGCGAGTGCTTTCTTCCGGGCCTTCCTTCACTTCAGAGAAAGAGCCTATGGAAAAGAGGCAATCATCAGGCTCTTTTTGAGTCATATGCGCCGATAATCAACTGTCTTGAACGTAAAAATTATGTAAGCGTCGTCTCAGCACCGTCTGGCAGATCCTGAAATTCCTGAGAGAATAGTGGACACCAAATATGGTGGACGCTATCCATAAAATCATTAACCGCAGTGCGTAAAAAAAGCCCTAATTATCCCGTTGAGTTCAAAATCAAAATGGTTGAACTCTCGCATCGACCAGAGATCTCCGTAGCGCAACTCGCTCGTGAGCATGGGATCAACGATAATTTGCTGTTCAAGTGGCGCCAGTACTGGCGCGAAGGAAAACTACGTCCTCCTTCAACAACAGAAAACAACGTGCCTGAGCTGCTCCCGATAACACTTGATGCCGAAGATGTTGTCCCTACAACCTCCCCCCGGTCACAACCTGTAGCTGCTGCGACACCTGAATCACTCAATATCAGCTGTGAAGTGACGTTCCGGCACGGATCACTCCGTCTGAATGGTGCCATCAGCGAAAATATCCTGAACCTGCTGATACGGGAGCTCAAACGTTGATCCCATTACCATCAGGGACAAAGATCTGGCTGGTCGCTGGCATCTCCGATATGAGAAACGGCTTCAACGGCCTGGCGGCAAAGGTGCAGACGACGCTGAAAGACGATCCGATGTCAGGTCACGTTTTTATCTTCCGTGGGCGTAATGGCAGTCAGGTAAAGCTCCTCTGGTCTACCGGCGATGGACTGTGTCTGCTGACCAAACGGCTGGAGCGCGGCCGCTTCGCCTGGCCGTCAGCCCGGGATGGCAAAGTGTTCCTTACGCAGGCGCAGCTGGCGATGCTGCTGGAAGGTATCGACTGGCGGCAGCCTAAAAGACTGCTTACGTCCCTGACTATGTTGTAAGCCTCTTTATCCTGGTCGACGCTGAATGAGCCTGGTAATATACCCGGTATGAGCAGCTCACTTCCTGACGATATCAATGCACTGAAACGTCTCCTTGCCGAACAGGAGGCGCTGAACCGTGCCCTGCTGGAAAAGCTGAACGAGCGTGAACGCGAAATAGACCATCTGCAGGCACAGCTGGATAAGCTGCGCCGGATGAACTTCGGCAGCTGCTCCGAAAAAGTCTCCCGTCGTATCGCACAGATGGAAGCTGACCTGAAGGCACTTCAGAAAGAAAGTGATACCCTTACCGGTCGGGTTGACGACCCGGCCGTGCAGCGCCCGCTGCGTCAAACCCGCACCCGCAAACCGTTCCCCGAATCACTCCTCCGCGATTAGACTGGCCCCCTGAATCTCCAGACAACCAATATCACTTAAATAAGTGATAGTCTTAATACTAGTTTTTAGACTAGTCATTGGAGAGCAGATGATTGATGTCTTAGGACC